>NZ_JBEGIB010000011.1:0-106218 GCF_040676495.1 Bacillus sp. LBA3-1-1.1 | reverse complement strand
AAGGTAATGAAAAAACTACACATTTTCATTGTCGCTACCATGTTGGCGTCAACCTCATGCGCCTAATGGCTACAAAAAACATCTACTTCGTCCCATTCGGCCAAGATGCACCAGAGAAAAAACCGAACTCAATGGTAGCTCGTATGGAGTTACTTGAAGATACAGTATTAGAAGCATTGCAAGGGAAGCAATTGCAACCTGTTGTTGTAGAAAAATTCAGATATATGAATTAAAAAACGAAAAAAAACGGACAATTTTTGATGAAACCATCATTCTTACTGTAGAATATGATAAAATTAACGTTATTAAGATTGGGAGGGGCATTTTATGCTCCTTCTAATTCTAAGTTATAGAAGGATTGGTATCTAGAAAGGGGCATAGTGATGGAAAAGCAAAAAACTTTTCATGTCGCTGTAGTTGGAGCAACCGGCGCAGTTGGTGAACAAATGTTAAATACTTTAGAGAAACGAGAATTTCCAATCGGGAAATTAACGTTACTTTCATCTAAACGATCTGCAGGTAAGAAACTTGTATTTAAAGGCGAAGAATTTACAGTTCAAGAGGCAACTCCTGAAAGTTTTGAAGGAGTAGATATCGCACTATTTAGTGCTGGTGGATCTGTATCGAAACAATTAGCGCCAGAAGCAGCAAAGCGCGGTGCGATTGTTGTTGATAATACAAGTGCATTCCGTATGACAGAAAACGTGCCACTTGTTGTGCCTGAAGTAAATGAAAACGACTTAAAAGAACATAATGGTATTATTGCAAATCCGAACTGTTCTACAATTCAAATGGTAGTAGCTCTTGAGCCAGTTCGTCAGCAATATGGTTTAAAACGAGTAATCGTTTCCACATATCAAGCTGTATCAGGTGCTGGTGCGGCAGCGATTGAAGAACTTCATGAACAATCACAAGCAATCTTAAATGGCGAAGAAGTTAAGGCGAATGTTTTACCTGTATCAGGTGATAAAAAACATTACCAAATTGCTTTTAATGCGATTCCACAGATTGATAAGTTCCAAGATAATGGATTTACGTTTGAAGAAATGAAAATGATTAATGAAACGAAAAAAATTATGCATATGCCTGAATTAGAAGTAGCGGCAACATGTGTACGTTTACCAGTTGTATCAGGGCATTCTGAGTCTGTTTACATCGAAGTAGAAAAAGAAGGCGTAACAGTAGCAGAATTAAAGAGCTTACTTGCAAATGCGGAAGGTATTGTTCTGCAAGATAATCCAGAAGAGCAGTTATATCCAATGCCAGCTACTGCAGTAGGTAAAAACGAAGTATTCGTTGGAAGAATCCGTAAAGATTTAAATAACGATAAAGGATTCCATCTTTGGGTCGTATCTGATAACTTATTAAAAGGCGCTGCATGGAATTCTGTTCAAATTGCAGAGCGCTTAGTAAAATTACAATTAGTGTAAACGGCTAAGAGAAGGTGCAAAATATGAAAATAATTGTTCAAAAATTTGGTGGCACATCAGTACGCGATGAAAATGGACGTAAGCATGCGCTTCATCATATAAAAAAATCGTTAGCTGCTGGTTATAAAGTAGTTATTGTCGTATCTGCTATGGGCCGTAAAGGTGAACCGTATGCAACGGATACGTTATTAAGTCTTGTAAATCAAGAGGAATCTAATATTTCTAAACGTGAGCAAGATTTATTATTATCATGCGGAGAATTAATCTCAGCAATCGTCTTCTCTAATATGTTAAATGAGAACGGCATTAAAGCAGCGGCATTAAATGGTGCACAAGCTGGTTTTGTAACAAATGATGATTTTACGAATGCGAAGATTATTGAAATGAATTGCGATCGCGTACATGAAGAGTTAGAAAATGTAGATGTAATTGTCGTTACAGGATTCCAAGGACAAACGAAAAAAGGTGATACGACAACACTTGGACGCGGAGGTAGCGATACTTCAGCTTCAGCGTTAGGTGTTGCGCTTCATGCTGAATATATCGATATCTTCACAGATGTAGAAGGTGTTATGACTGCGGATCCTCGTATTGTGAAAGATGCACGTCATCTTCAAACTGTAACGTACAATGAAATTTGTAACATGGCATATCAAGGTGCAAAAGTCGTTCATCCACGTGCAGTTGAAATTGCGATGCATGCAAAAGTGCCGCTTCGTGTACGTTCTACGTATTCTGATAGTGAAGGTACGCTTATTTCAGCATCTGATGGTGCTACAAAAGGCCGTGATGTAGAAGAACGACCTGTTACAGGTATCGCTCACGTATCAAATGTGACGCAAATTAAAGTGCTTGCAAAAGAAACGGCATATGATTTGCAACAGCATGTGTTTAAAGAAATGGCGAATGAAGGAATAAGTGTCGATTTAATTAACATTTCACCTACTGGAGTAGCTTATACGGTGAGTGATAATGTATCAAGTCGTGCAGTTGAATTATTAAAGAACCTTGGATATGAGCCAATTGTGACAGAGCACTGTGCAAAAGTATCTATTGTAGGAGCTGGAATGGCAGGATACCCAGGGGTTACTGCGAAAATCGTTACAGCTTTAGCGGAAAAAGGTATTCAAATTCTGCAATCAGCAGATAGTCATACGACAATTTGGGTTCTTGTAAAAGAAACCGATTTAGTGGAGGCTGTAAATGCATTACATAGTGCGTTTGAGCTTTCAAAAGAAAAGCAACTGGAACAATAAGGAGTGAGACCATGATAGATTTTGGGACAATTGCAACCGCGATGGTAACACCGTTTGATATAAACGGGAATATCGATTTTGCAAAGACAACGAAATTGGTAAATTATTTAATTGATAACGGTACAACAGCAATCGTGGTAGGAGGAACGACAGGTGAATCTCCTACATTAACTTCAGAAGAAAAAGTAGCGTTATATCGCCATGTCGTATCTGTTGTCGATAAAAGGGTGCCCGTAATCGCTGGAACAGGTAGCAATAATACGCATGCTTCTGTTGAGTTAACAAAAAAGGCAACTGAAGTTGGTGTTGATGCAGTTATGCTAGTGGCGCCGTATTATAACAAACCGAGTCAAGAAGGAATGTATCAGCACTTTAAAACGATTGCTGAAAGCACGCCACTTCCGGTTATGCTATATAACGTTCCAGGACGATCTATTGTACAAATCTCCGTTGATACAGTTGTTCGTTTATCAGAAATCGAAAACATTGTTGCGATTAAAGATGCAGGCGGCGATGTGTTAACAATGACAGAAATCATTGAAAAAACAGCGGACGACTTTGCAGTATACAGCGGTGATGACGGTTTAACGTTACCGGCTATGGCAGTTGGAGCGAAAGGTATCGTTTCAGTAGCATCTCATGTTATTGGAAACGAAATGCAAGAAATGATTGCAGCGTTCCAAGCAGGAGAATTTAAGAAGGCGCAAAAATTACATCAATTACTTGTAAGAGTAACGGATTCATTATTTATGGCGCCAAGCCCAACTCCAGTAAAAACAGCGTTACAAATGGTGGGATTAGATGTAGGTTCTGTACGTTTACCGCTTCTTCCATTAACAGAAGAAGAAAGAGTAACGTTACAATCTGTAATGCAATCCATTCCTCGTTAATAAAAAATGACCTAGTGTGAAACTAGGTCATTTTTTATTTTTTTAACTAACTGTAGTAACATTCCTTAGAGTTAATAGGATGTAGGGGAAGAGGAAATAACATTTAATTAGTTATATACTGATTGCATAGTTAATATATTATGGAACATTTTTAGTGCATATAGTTTTATATTCATGCAAAGAAATCGCATGAATATTTTTCCATCAAACTCTTGTGGAGTAGGAAAAGTAATAAAGATGATATGAATTTCACCCTCGTAAATTATAACCTCATTTTAGTGTCTTCTCTTGTCTTTCGCATAATTTAACTTGTGTTCTATTTCTTGTATCAGGTATAATATGGCTAAGTAGCTTAGTACGGGTATGCTTAGCAAAATTGGGAAAAATTATGATTCAATGAAATTTTCATATCATATCGAATAAGATATTTGATTTATATAATGAAAGAGAGGTGAAACCTGGTTTAAAAAATAAACAAGGACATGATATCGCATAACGGTAAGGACATTCGTCTTGGACGGTGAATATATGGTGGTTGTAGAGTTTCCCCTGGTGTCTCTACAATTTTAGTGAAATCAGTGTTTGCAAGATTTTTAAACCAGGCAACAACATGAAGAGAAAAGAGAATGAGTCTGTTAAAGTATTTGCTCTTGGTGGAGTAGGTGAAATCGGGAAAAACATGTACTGTGTTGAAATTGATTCTGAAATCTTTATTGTAGATGCAGGATTAATGTTCCCAGGAGATGAAATGTTTGGAATTGATATCGTTATTCCTGATATTACATACTTAGTGGAAAATCAAGAGCGAGTAAAAGGTTTATTTATTACTCACGGTCATGAAGATCATATTGGTGGAATTGTTTATGTACTTCGTAAATTATCTATTCCAGTATATGCAACGAAATTAACAGTAGGACTTATACAAGAAAAACTTGGCGAAGCGGGCATGTTAGGCCGTGTAGACTTAAAAACAATCGATTCAAATTCAACAGTAGATTTTAATAGTACAACGGTGTCATTCTTTGGAACGACACATAGTATTCCGGATTCTGTTGGTGTTTGTTTCCATACATCAAAAGGTGCTGTAGTGTATACAGGGGACTTTAAATTTGATCAAACTCCAATTGGAAATAATGGAGCAGATCTTGGGAAAATGGCGCAAATCGGAAATGAAGGCGTACTTTGCTTATTATCTGATAGTACAAACGCTGAGCGTCCAGGCTACACAGGTTCGGAAAAAGAAGTTGGTGTAGAAATTTCTAAAGTGTTCTACGGTGCAGAAGGTCGTATTATCGTTGCTTCATTTGCATCAAATGTACATCGTATTCAACAAGTATTTGATGCGGCTGCTGAAACAGGAAGAAAAGTAGCGGTAGTAGGACGTAGTATGGTGAAAGTAGTAGACATTGCAAGACGTCTTGGTTATTTAGATGTTCCAGAAGGTATGGTTATTTCATTACAAGAAGTAGACAATTTCCCAGAGAAAAAGGTAGCTATTTTAACGACAGGTAGTCAAGGGGAACCGATGGCAGCCCTTTCTAGAATGGCGAAGCAAGCTCATAAACAAATTTCAATTCGTAAAGGTGATACGGTTATTATTGCAGCTTCACCAATTCCAGGAAATGAAATATCTGTATCAAAAATTATTGACTTGTTATTTAGATCTGGGGCTGAGGTTATTTATTATGGTGAAAGAAAAGTACACGTTTCAGGTCACGGTAGCCAAGAAGAGTTAAAACTAATGTTAAATTTAATGAAGCCGAAGTATTTTGTACCCGTACATGGTGAGTTCCGTATGCAAAAAGCACATGCATATTTAGCGGAAGATGTAGGTATTGCGAGAGAAAATATCTTTATTGTAGAAAAAGGCGATGTAATTGCTTTTGGCGATGAAGAAGCAAACTTAGTTGGTAAAGTGCAAGCTGGCAATGTTTTAATTGATGGATTAGGTGTTGGCGACGTTGGTAATATTGTTCTTCGAGATAGAAAGATGTTATCTCAAGATGGAATTTTAGTTGTTGTTGTGACACTTGGTAAAGATGAAAAGAAAATTATCTCTGGTCCAGAAATTATTTCACGTGGTTTCGTATATGTACGTGAATCAGAAGCGTTGATCGAGCGATCTACAGATATTGTACGTATGATTGTTGAACAATCTATTAAAGAATATTCAATTGAATGGTCTATGTTAAAACAAAATATTCGTGAATTATTAGGGCAGTTCTTGTACGAAGAAACGAAGAGAAAGCCAATGATTTTACCGATTATTATGGAAGTATAAAGAAGATCACCTTTACAGGTGATTTTTTTCTTTTTTAAACCCTATCGAATGAAATTTATAACTTAAGAAATAATAGTTATATACGAGTGAAAGGGGATACGATATGACAGAACGTGATCGTTATACAAATGAAGAAAAAGAAGCTGAGCCGAAAGAAATTCCGAAAGAAGCTTCTATAGTGGAGAAAATTCAACAACTTGGACAGACGAATGTCCCGCAAATGAATGAATCGCGTATTCATTGTTTAACAATTGTTGGGCAGGTTGAAGGTCATATTCAGTTGCCGCCACAAAATAAAACAACAAAATATGAGCACATCATTCCGCAAATTGTCGCGATTGAACAAAATCCGAAAATTGAAGGCTTACTTTTAATATTAAATACAGTTGGAGGTGACGTTGAAGCTGGGTTAGCAATTTCTGAAATGGTGGCTTCGCTTTCAAAACCAACTGTTTCTCTTGTTTTAGGAGGAGGGCATTCAATTGGTGTACCGATTGCTGTCTCAACCGATTATTCATTTATTGCCGAAACAGCGACGATGACAATTCATCCAATTCGTTTAACAGGTCTTGTTATAGGTGTGCCGCAAACATTTGAGTATTTGGATAAAATGCAAGAAAGAGTCATTCGATTTGTGACAAAGCATTCGAAAGTAACGGAAGATCGTTTTAAAGAGCTTATGTTTGCAAAAGGGAATTTGACGCGAGATATTGGGACGAATGTAATAGGTGGAGATGCAGTGAAGTATGGTCTTATAGATGATGTCGGTGGTATTGGTGGCGCGCTGCGGAAGTTAAACGAATTAATTGATGCGCGTGTGGATAATCAGACAGAAGGGACAATGCTACAATGATTTTATATACAATTATGCCAGAGCAACTTGTATATCCGGCCGATTATTCACAATGCGAAAGTCAAAAAGTTGTGAATGTAAATGGCGTGGAATTAATGGTCTCTGAGGAGGATAATCAATGTTACTCGATTGTACGTGTGCTAAGTACGAATCCGTCTCACTACCTAGAGTTTGAGCCTGGACAGAAAATTACCTTTTAGCAAAAAGAAGGATTTTGTTTAGAAGCTATGGTATAATATAAAAAACAAGACGGTTGAGCAGCCATGAGTAGGCTGCTTTCTTCTGTTTATTTAACATTTTACAAGAAGTGTAAAAATAGAAGATATAAAGACCAGAAAAATAGAGAGAAAGACATATAAGTAGAGCTTTTTTTAGGAAGTTGTACTTAATTTTTAGAACACGAGGTGAAGAAATGGCAAAACAAAAGCAAAGAGGGACGAAGGCAAAAGCAAGGCGTACGATAAAGCCAACTTTGTATTATGAAATCGTCGGGTTGACTCTTTTTGCACTTTCGATTATTACGATTTTACAGCTAGGTGTAGTAGGGAAATCGTTTGTGTTATTTTTTCGCTTCTTCTTTGGTGAGTGGTACATAATTGGTGTGTTAGGTGTAATAGCTTTATCTGTTGCTTTTGTTATAAAGCGTGGATGGCCAAACCTTTTAAATAAACGGCTAATAGGTGTTTATTTAATTGTATTAGCAATATTAATGTTTAGTCATATTACATTATTTAATCTTCTTACGAAAGATGGAGCTGTGCAAAATACTTCTGTAATTGTTAGTACAAAAGATTACTTCTTCCTTGAAATGAAAAAGGGCCCAGATAGTGTTCATTTAGGTGGTGGTATGTTCGGTGCGCTTATGTTCGCAACGTGTTATTTCTTATTTGACGAAGTAGGAGCATATATCATTGGCATTATTTTAGTTATTCTCGGGATACTGTGTATAACAAATAAACATATTGGAGAAGTGCTGGCCCCTGTAGGGCGAATTCTTAGAAGTCAATTCGAAGTAATGCAAGGGGATTATAAAGATTGGAGATCTAAAAGGGTCGCTGAGCAAACTGAAAAGAAAAAAACAACAAGAAGTACGAGGCGTGAACGAGTTACCGAACGAGAAGAGGCTATTGAGCCAGTAGAAGAGATAGAAATCGGTCCGCCAATTATTTCAAATTTTACTGAGAATTATCCAGTAAGTGAAGAGGCGGAAAAGCAGATAAAAGAAAATGAAAATGATTTAATCACTCCTCCGTTTATTGAAGAGGCAGTTCCGGCTACACCAGAAGAGCAACCTCAAAAGAAACGAGGAGAAAAAATCGTTGAATCGCTAGAAGGTGAAACGAAAACACCTCCTATGCAATTTTCTAATGTGGAAAATAAAGATTATAAGCTTCCTTCGCTTGATATATTAAAGTTTCCAAAAAATAAGCAAGTTACAAATGAAAATGCGGAAATTTATGAAAATGCTCGTAAATTGGAACGTACATTCCAAAGTTTTGGTGTGAAAGCGAAAGTAACAAAAGTACATAGAGGTCCCGCAGTTACGAAGTATGAAGTGTATCCTGATATGGGAGTAAAAGTAAGCAAAATTGTTAGTTTAAGTGATGATTTAGCGCTTGCTTTAGCAGCGAAAGACATTCGTATTGAAGCACCTATTCCCGGGAAATCAGCTGTTGGGATTGAGGTTCCGAATTCAGAAGTTTCTATGGTAACGCTTAGAGAAGTTCTTGATTCAAAGGCGAATAACCACCCAGAAGAGAAGTTATTAATTGGTCTTGGACGTGATATTACAGGAGAGGCTGTATTGGCACGTTTAAATAAAATGCCCCATTTATTAGTAGCTGGTGCGACTGGTAGCGGAAAGAGTGTATGTATTAATGGGATTATTGTAAGTATTTTAATGCGTGCGAAACCGCATGAAGTAAAATTAATGATGATTGATCCGAAAATGGTAGAGTTAAATGTATATAACGGTGTTCCGCATTTATTAACGCCAGTTGTAACTGATCCGAAAAAAGCGTCACAGGCTTTGAAGAAAGTTGTGAGTGAAATGGAGCGTCGTTATGAATTATTCGCGCATAGCGGTACGCGTAACATTGAAGGGTATAACGATCATATTAAAGAGCATAATAGCCAATCGGAAGCAAAACAACCAGAATTACCATATATTGTAGTAATTGTGGACGAGTTAGCTGATTTAATGATGGTTGCTTCTTCTGATGTAGAAGATGCGATTATGCGTTTAGCTCAAATGGCACGTGCTGCGGGTATTCATTTAATTATTGCGACTCAGCGTCCGTCAGTTGATGTTATTACAGGTGTTATTAAAGCGAATATTCCATCGCGTATTGCATTTGCTGTATCTTCCCAAACAGACTCTCGAACGATTCTTGACGGTGGTGGTGCAGAGAAGTTGCTGGGGCGTGGAGATATGTTGTTCATACCAATTGGTGCATCGAAACCTGTTCGTGTACAAGGAGCATTTTTATCAGATGATGAAGTTGAGAGAGTCGTAGAATATGTTGTTGCGCAACAAAAAGCGCAATATCAAGAGGATATGATTCCGCAAGATGTTCCTGAAACAAAGCAGGAAGTAGAAGATGAATTATACGATGAAGCGATTCAGCTTGTCGTAGAAATGCAAACAGCATCTGTGTCTATGTTACAACGTAGATTTAGAGTAGGATATACGCGAGCGGCTCGTTTAATTGATGCCATGGAAATGAATGGTGTAGTAGGTCCTTATGAAGGTAGTAAACCGAGGGAAGTACTCATTAAAGATGTACAAGAAAAAAGTTCTTGAAAAAAAGCCTAATTGTTTTTACAATTAGGCTTTTTCATATGCTGTTTTTGTTATATACTATAGTCAACATAAAAGAAAGGGCTTACATAACGAGGTGCTCTTTAGAATACGAATGCTTATTGTTTTGGTTTTCGAAACGTTCGATATTTAATGTAGAAAAATGTTGAATTCTGTTGACACATATGGGAGCAAGTGGTAAGATTACTTCGAAAAGAATCACTGCCTCATATAATCTTGGAGATAAGGTCCATAAGTTTCTACCTGGCAACCATGAATTGCTAGACTATGAGGGGAAAAGTGTGTAACAAAGGATGTAAGGGATCTTTGTACCGAACTTTTTCTCTATATGAGGAATGTTTATGGTACAAAGTTTTTTTTATGGAATAAAGAGTGAAAATTTCTTCTTGAAAAATTATTAATATTTATTCGACAATTATGCTTATTTTTAGTATTTCATACTATGTTGTAAGTTGAAAAAAGAGAAAAGAAGTCTTACATCAGAGGTCGAATAATTGAAATGCGGGGGAGTCTTATGTCAGTAAAATCCGATAGTCGTCATTTGTATTTGCGAGTGATTGATCACATCAAAGGAAAAATTAAAGATGGGGCTTACAAAGAAAAACAAAAGTTACCTTCAGAGTTCGATCTAGCGAAAGAACTTGGTGTAAGTAGGGCAACTTTAAGGGAAGCACTACGTATTTTAGAAGAAGAAAATGTTGTTATTCGTAGACATGGTGTAGGGACGTTTGTAAATGCGAAGCCGTTATTTTCTTCTGGAATAGAGCAACTTTCTAGTATTACAGATATGATTTCTAGTGTGGGGAAAACACCAGGAACAATCTTTTTATCATCATCTACAACAACTTTAACAGAAGAAGAAAAAGAGAAGTTTAATAGTGAAGATGGTTTTAATGCGGTAATGATTGAGCGTGTTCGTACAGCGGATGGGGAACCAGTTGTATATTGCATTGATAAACTGGCGAAAGAGATATTACCAGATTTATCGGGATATAATGAGGAATCGCTGCTTACAGTAATACATAATAATACGCACAAGCGTATCACGTACGCAGTTGCTCATATTGAACCGATTGGTTATCACCCGAAAATTTCACCGATTTTAGAATGTGAACCTGAAACGGCACTGCTAGTTTTAAAACAAATGCACTATGATCAAAATGATGAGCCAATCTTATATTCTATTAATTACTTTAGAGCTGATAAGTTTAGCTTCCACGTATTAAGAAAGCGTATGTAGGGAAGTTCCTTTTTAGGGAGGTGACAGCAAGAAGTAAGGGACAGCAGCGTATGAATCATTAGATAAAACATTTCAGGAGGGGTTTCTAGTATGAAGAAAAAAACAGGTCTTTTATTATCGTTAACGTTAGCAGCAAGTACAGTGTTAGGTGCATGTGGTAACTCGGATAAAGCGGATAGTGACAAAAAAGGGGATAAAGAGTTTAAGGTTGGTATGGTTACAGATGTTGGGGGCGTTGATGACAAATCATTCAACCAATCAGCTTGGGAAGGTTTAACGAAATTTGGTAAAGACAACGACTTAAAGAAAAATGAAGGATATCGTTACCTGCAATCAAGTAAAGATGCAGACTATATCCCGAATTTAACGAAATTTGCGAAAGATAATTATAACACAACATTTGGTATTGGTTACTTAATGGAAAAATCGATTGCAAAAGTAGCTGAACAGTATCCGAAAGAACAGTTTGCTATTGTAGATACAGTTGTGGATAAGCCAAACGTAACAAGTATTACATTTAAAGACCATGAAGGTTCATTCCTAGTTGGAGCTGTAGCAGCAATGACAACAAAATCAAATAAAGTAGGTTTTGTTGGTGGTGTGAAGAGTCCATTAATTACAAAATTTGAATCAGGTTTTAAAGCTGGTGCAAAAGCAGTAAATCCAAATATCGAAATTGTATCGCAATATGCTGATGCGTTTGATAAGCCAGAAAAAGGATCTGTATTAGCTTCAGCAATGTACGGTCAAGGTGTTGACGTAATTTATCACGCTTCAGGTGCAACTGGTAACGGTGTATTCACAGAAGCAAAAAACCGTAAGAAAAAAGGTGAAAACGTTTGGGTAATCGGTGTTGATCGTGACCAAAACCAAGAAGGTATGCCTGAAAACGTAACTTTAACTTCTATGGTAAAACGTGTTGATATTGCAGTAGCTAAAGTAGCGCAAGAAGCGAAAGATGGTAAGTTAAAAGGCGGTAAAATAGAAGAGTTCGGATTAAAAGATGACGGTGTTGGTATTGCGAAAACAACTGACAATGTGAAAAAAGTAAATCCAGAAATCTTAACAAAAGTAGAAGAGTTTGAGAAGAAAATTACTGCTGGTGAAATTAAAGTACCTGCAACTGACGAAGAATATAAAGCATATGAAGCTTCTCTAAAGAAATAATAATAGAGAAATAGCAAAGGTTAGTTCTTAGAACTAACCTTTGTATATATAAAAATACCTTTAATAGACTGCAATTGGGGAGTGTTCCCTGCTAGAAGGAGGAACAAAATGGAATACGTAATTGAGATGAACAATATTACAAAAGTATTCCCAGGCATTGTAGCGAATGATGATATTACGCTACAAGTAAAACAGGGAGAGATACACGCTTTACTTGGAGAAAATGGTGCAGGGAAATCAACGCTAATGAATGTACTGTTCGGTTTGTATCAACCAGAACAGGGAGAGATTAAAATTAAAGGGAAACCTGTAAAAATTACAAATCCGAATATAGCAAATGACCTTGGAATTGGGATGGTCCATCAGCATTTTATGCTTGTTCATAATTTTACAGTTACAGAGAATATTATTCTTGGAAATGAACCGAAGAGAAAAGGGAAAATCGCTGTTGAAGAGGCTGCAAAAGAAATTAAACAATTATCTGAACAGTACGGTTTAGCTGTTGATCCATATGCAAAGATTGAAGATATTTCGGTTGGGATGCAGCAAAGGGTTGAAATATTAAAGACACTTTATCGTGGTGCGGAGATTTTAATATTTGATGAACCTACTGCGGTATTAACCCCTCAAGAAATTAATGAATTGATTCAAATTATGAAAAAACTTGTACAAGAAGGAAAATCTATCGTTCTTATTACACATAAGTTGAAAGAGATTATGGAAGTTTGCGATCGTTGTACAATTATTCGTAAAGGTAAAGGGATTGGTACAGTTGACGTTGCGGAAATGGATGAACATAAACTTGCAGAATTAATGGTCGGACGTCAAGTGAATTTTAAAACAGAAAAAATAGAGGCTAAACCGAGAGAAGAGGTTTTATCTGTTTCGAGTATTGTCGTTCATGATGCACGCCAATTACCTGCTGTAAAAGGCCTTGACTTAACTGTTCGTGCAGGAGAAATTGTTGGGATTGCAGGGATTGATGGAAATGGACAAAGTGAATTAATAGAGGCGATTACTGGTTTACGAAAAGTTGAGTCAGGTTCTATTGCAATTAAAGGAAAAGAAATAACGAATTGGCCTGTTCGAAGAATTACAGAGGAAGGAATTGGTCATATTCCAGAAGACCGTCATAAACACGGGCTAGTGCTTGATTTTTCTGTTAAAGACAATATAGTTTTGCAAACGTACTATAAAAACCCATTTTCAAAGAAGGGGATTTTAAACTTTAGTAAAATCACAGAGAAAGCAAAGGCTCTTATTGAACAGTTTGATGTACGTACGCCTAGCGAACAAACATTAGCGCGTGCTCTATCAGGTGGAAATCAGCAGAAAGCTATCATTGCACGTGAAGTAGATCGAAATCCAGATTTATTAATTGCAGCACAACCAACACGTGGTTTAGATGTAGGGGCGATTGAATTTATTCATAAGAAGTTAATCGAGCAGAGAGATAAGGGGAAAGCGGTATTACTTCTATCGTTAGAACTGGATGAAATTTTAAATGTTAGCGATCGAGTTGCTGTTATATATGAAGGGGAAATTGTAGCGATTGTCGATGCAAAAGAAACAAATGAACAACAGCTTGGTTTGTTGATGGCTGGCGGAACGGAGAAAGAGAAGGTGAATACAAATGGCTAAAAAATTTTTAACGGAGCGAACAATTAATATTTTAGTTCCTGTATTATCCGTTATTTTTGGTTTACTTGTTGGTGCCATTGTAATGTTAGTTAGTGGATATGATCCAATTGTTGGGTATGCAGCGCTTTGGGAAGGAATGGTTGGGAATCCGCAAGCAATTGGTGAAACGTTACGTACGATGATTCCGCTTGTGCTAGCAGGACTTTCCGTGGCATTTGCATTTCGTACCGGTCTTTTTAACATTGGGGTAGAAGGACAATTATTAGTTGGGTGGCTTGCCGCTGTTTGGTTTGGTTATGCAGTATCGTTACCGGCATTTTTGCATATTCCATTATCTATTTTAGTAGCCGCGATTGCTGGTGGTTTATGGGGTTTTATACCTGGATATTTAAAAGGAAAGCTTAAAGTAAATGAAGTAATTGTAACAATTATGATGAACTATATTGCGCTTTATGTTACGTATGACCTTATTAAACGTTTTATACATGAAGGTAACGAGAAATCTTATGATGTACAAGCGAGTGCTTCATTAGCTTCTGATTGGCTATCTTCATTGACAGATGGATCTCGTTTGCACTGGGGAATTGTTGTAGCTATTATAATTGCTATTGTAATGTGGTTCTTGCTAGATAGAACTACGTTAGGATATGAGTTAAAATCGGTTGGTTTTAACCAAAATGCATCGCAATATGCAGGGATGAAAGTCTCTCGTAATGTTGTATTATCAATGACGATTGCTGGTGCTTTTGCTGGAATTGGTGGGGCAATGGAAGGTCTAGGAACATTCCAAAGTATGACGGCAATGACGTCGTTTACTGGTATTGGATTCGATGGGATTGCGGTAGCTCTTCTTGGAGGAAATAATCCGTTTGGTATATTATTATCGGCTTTACTGTTCGGTGGTTTGAAAAGTGCAGCCCCGCAAATGAATTTTGAAGCAGATGTACCTTCTGAGTTAATTAATGTTATTATTGCATGTATTATTTTCTTTGTTGCTTGCAGTTATGTTTTACGCTGGGCACTTACACGCATGAGCAAGGAGGGGAAATAAATGAGCTTTATAGATATTTTAGCCATTCTTGTGACTGGTACGTTATATACGGCAGCGCCACTTATTTTTACGGCGTTAGGTGGGGTGTTCAGTGAACGTTCTGGAGTTGTAAATATAGCATTAGAAGGCTTAATGTTATTTGGTGCATTTACTGGTATCGTTACAACGTTATTAATGGGTGATACGTGGGGAGCGATGACTCCTTGGATTGCGCTATTATTTGCAGCGATTGGTAGTGGGTTATTTGCACTTCTTCATGCGGTAGCATCTATTACATTCCGTGCGGATCAAGTAGTAAGTGGGGTAGCGATTAACTTCTTAGCTCTTGGTTTAACAGTATTTGCGATTAAGAAAATCTTTGGCAAAGGACAGACTGATTTCATTCAATACCGCATTGAAAAAATCGATGTTCCGGGCCTTTCGGATATTCCGGTAATCGGAAAAATCTTTTTCTCAAATGTACCGTTAACATCATATATTGCTATTATTTTAGCTTTTGTTGTCTGGTACATTATTTATAAAACGCCGTTCGGTCTTCGTCTTCGTGCAGTTGGTGAACATCCAATGGCAGCAGATACGATGGGGATTAATGTATATAAAATGCGTTATATTGCAGTTTGTATATCTGGAATGTTCGCAGGAGTGGGTGGTGCGGTCTTCGCAATGTCGATTTCTGGTAACTTCTCAGGTGCTACAATTACTGGACAAGGTTTCTTAGCATTAGCAGCTATGATTTTCGGTAAATGGAATCCACTAGGTGCCCTTGGAGCAGCTCTATTCTTCGGATTTGCTCAATCACTTGGGATAACAGGTGGTACAATTCCTGTATTAAAAGAAATTCCAAGTGTATTCTTAACGATATTACCGTATGTATTTACAATATTAGCACTTGTTGGTTTTGTAGGCCGATCTGAAGCTCCGAAAGCATTAGGAACGCCTTATGAAAAAGGAAAACGATGAGTATTTAGAAAGTATAAGAAAAGCTCGCACATTAGTGCGGGCTTTTTTACATAGAATATATTTAATACGGAAATTTACTATGTTCCTTACATATTAAATTTTTTAGAAAGACTCAATTGTAAGCATAATAAGGAAGAAAAGTTGATTTTTTATTTCTAAAAACTGTATATTGAAGAGGAATATTCCTACATACGTAAAGGAGGGCTATTAATGAAACTAATGGAACAGCAACTACATGAATTAGGTGGCTTGCGAGTACATATTATTCCGACTGATAAATATAAAACAAATACCTTTGTATTTCGTTTTAAAGCACCTTTAAATGAGGAGACGGTGACAGAGCGTGCCCTATTGCCATACGTATTGCAAAGTGCGACAGAAAAACTACCTTCTGTAATTCGCCTTCGTCAATATTTAGAAGAATTATATGGATCTTCTTTAGCGGTAGATGTAAGTAAGAAAGGGGAAGACCATATTATCTCTATTTATGTAGACATCGCAAATGAAACATATTTACGAGATGCACCACCGTTATTTGAAAAAGCGCTTTCTATGTTATCTAATATTGTTTTACATCCAGCAACAGAAGGCGAAGGTTTTCTACCTGCTATTGTAGAAAGTGAGAAACGAGCACTCTTGCAACGAATTGAGGCTACTTATGATGATAAAATGCGTTATGCAAACGAGCGTTTAATTGAAGAAATGTGCAAAGTAGAACCATATCGTTTAAGTGCAAATGGGAAAAAAGAAAGTGTTGCTTCTATTACAAATGAAAGTTTGTATCAATATTATCAAAAAGTGTTAGCTGAAGATGAAATGGATTTATATATTATTGGTGACATTTCAGAAGATGCTGTGGAGCTTGTAAATAAGTATTTTTCGATTTCGCCTCGTGTTGTGAAAGAAAGAAATGTACTTCTTCATAAACGAAATAATGAAGAGAAAGAAATTGTTGAAAAACAAGAACTAAAGCAAAGTAAATTAAATATCGGCTATCGCACATTCATTACGTATAAAGATGAAGATTATTTTGCACTGCAATTGTTTAACGGATTATTTGGAGGGTTTTCTCATTCAAAGTTATTCGTAAACGTCCGTGAAAAAAATAGTTTAGCGTACTATGCAGCATCAAGATTTGAAAGTCATAAAGGTTTGCTCTTCGTTATGTCTGGAATTGAAGCGAAGAACTTTGAAAAAGCGGTTGAAATTATTAAAGAACAGATGAAAGCAATGCAAAACGGTGATTTTTCAGAGGAAGAGATGCAACAAACAAAAAGTGTAATTCAAAATCAAATCTTAGAGGCTGTTGATACACCACGTGGTTTTGTTGAAATGCTTTATCATGGCGTTATTTCAGAGCGTACACGTCCAGTTGAAGAGTGGCTAACGGGTATAGAAGGCGTGACGAAAGAAGAAATTGTGAAAGTTGCTAATAATATTGAATTAGATACAATTTACTTTTTACATGGAACGGAGGGAGAATAAATGGAGAAGATTGTGTATGAGCAATTAAAAGAGACACTATATTATGAAAAACTTCCGAATGGATTAGATGTATACATTTTACCGAAACAAGGATTCAATAAAACATTTGCGACATTTACGACGAAGTACGGTTCTGTTGATAATACGTTTGTCCCACTTGGAAAAGAAGAAATGACTCGTGTGCCAGATGGGATTGCTCATTTTCTTGAGCATAAATTGTTCGAAAAGGAGGACCATGACGCATTTCAATTGTTTAGTAAACAAGGTGCTTCAGCAAATGCTTTTACGTCCTTTACGAGAACTGCTTACCTCTTTTCTTGTACATCAAATGTAGAGCAAAATTTAAATACGTTGTTAAATTTTGTTCAAGAACCGTATTTCTCGGAAAAAACGGTTGAAAAAGAAAAAGGTATTATCGGCCAAGAAATTCAAATGTACCAAGATAATCCAGATTGGCGTTTATATTTTGGATTAATCGATAGCTTGTTTGTGAAACATCCAATTAAAATTGATATTGCAGGGACGATTGAGTCTATTAGTAAAATTACAAAAGACCTATTGTATGAGTGTTATGAGACTTTTTACCATCCAAGCAATATGTTATTGTTTGTTGTTGGAGCGATTGATCCTGAAAAAACAATGGATTTAGTTCGTGAAAATCAAGAGAAAAAAGATTACGAAAACCAACCGGAAATCGTTCGTTCTTTTGAAGAGGAACCAGAAGAAGTAAATGAAAAGAAAAAGATTATTTCAATGCCTGTTCAAACTCCAAAATGTTTAGTCGGTATTAAAGCAACGAATTTACAAGAAAAAGGGCAAGCTCTTTTAAAACAAGAAATTGCGCTTACATTACTTTTAGATTATTTATTTGGAAAAGGGTCAGTTCATTATGAATCTTTATATAATGAAGGTCTTATTGATGATTCGTTCTCGTATGACTATACAGAAGAAAATAACTTCGGTTTTGCGATGGTTGGTGGAGATACGAAGCAACCTGATGAATTGGCAGATCGATTAAAAGGTATTTTACTACAAACGAATTATGATCAGTTAGATGAGGCTGCGCTGGAACGGGTGAAGAAAAAGAAAATAGGTGGATTTTTACGATCATTGAATTCACCTGAATATATTGCAAATCAGTTTACACGATATGCGTTTAATGAATCTAGTTTATTTGATGCTCTTACAGTGTTAGAAGGATTAACTGTTCAAGATCTACAACAAGCAGCAAAAACATTATTAATTGAAGAGAAAATGAGCGTCTGCCAAGTACTTCCAAAAAAATAAATTGATATTTGAATAAAAAACGCAGTATCTATATCCCTCATCTAACGTTTGGTTATTGCCAAATGGTAAGATGAGGGTATTATTTATTTATACATAAAAGATAAGAGAGGGAACTTATGAAAAAGTATGCATTAGTAACTGGAGGGAGCGGAGGGATTGGCTCTGCTATTTCGAAGCAGTTAATCGAGGATGGTTATACAGTCTATATTCATTACAATAAAAGCGAAGAGAAGGTAAGGGAGTTACAGAAGGAATTTGATGTAGTGATTCCTGTGCAAGCAAATTTAGCTTCTAGAGATGGAGCAGAGGAATTGTGGGCGCAAATCGAACATCCTATTGATGTTATTGTATACGCAGCTGGAAAGAGTATTTTTGGATTAGTAACAGATGTTACAAATGAAGAATTAGATTATATGGTCGAGCTTCAAGTGAAGAGTGTATATAGACTTCTTTCGATGGCGCTTCCATCGATGATCGGGCGGAGAAGTGGAAATGTTGTTGTTATTTCATCCATTTGGGGGCAAATAGGAGCATCTTGTGAGGTGCTGTACTCAATGGTAAAAGGTGCACAAAATTCATATGTGAAAGCTTTAGCGAAAGAAGTTTCTTTAAGTGGATTACGTGTGAATGCAATAGCACCAGGTGCTATTGAAACGGAAATGTTAAGTGTCTTTTCAGAAGAAGATAAAATGGGAATTGCTGAAGATATACCATTAGGTAGAATCGGTTTACCAGAAGAGGTAGCAAAGACAGTGTCGTTTCTCGTATCACCAGGAGCATCTTACATAACGGGGCAAATTATTGGAGTCAATGGCGGTTGGCATTGTTAAAAATTTCTTACATAAAAAACAAAAAAATGTACAAATTAAGCATGATTCTATTACTCAATAGTGAGGTGCTTAAACATGTCAGTGTTAGATAATTTTGATCAGTGGAAGAGCTTTTTGGGAGAACGTTTAGAACAAGCGGGGGGGAAAGGGCTTGATGGTGGTGCCGTATCAGATATGGCATTTCGTGTTGGAGATTATTTAGCTAATGAAGTAGAAGCGCGCAACGATCAAGAAAAATTATTGTCTGAGCTTTGGAAAGTTGCTGATGAACAAGAGCAACATACAATCGCAAATTTAATGGTGAAGTTTGTACAACATAAGTAAAAGTAGAGAGGAGAAACTCCTCTCTACTTTTTTTGTATAATAATTAAGAGGGATAGATTATACATTTAGCTTCCCTATTAAGATGAAATCATATAATATAGTACGTAGGTGTAAAGTAAGCGTGGGGGAGTGATCTTGGATGATTGAATGGTATTTTGAATATGAAATACATAAAAACCGACCTGGCTTACTTGGTGACGTTTCTTCGTTAATCGGTATGCTTGGCATCAATATTGTCACAATTAATGGTGTAGATAATGCACGACGTGGACTTCTGCTTATGTGTGATAATCAAGAGCAAATCTCTAGACTTGAATCAATTCTAAATACGATGGATAATATAACGGTAACGAAATATCGTCCGCCAAAGCTTAGAGATAAGCTAGCAGTTAGACATGGTAGGTACATACAACGAGATGCAGATGATAAGAAGACATTTCGATTTGTACGTGATGAATTAGGATTACTTGTAGACTTTATGGCGGAGATAATGAAAAAAGAAGGTCATAAGCTAATTGGGATACGAGGAATGCCTCGTGTCGGAAAAACAGAATCCATTGTTGCCGCAAGTGTTTGTGCAAATAAGAGATGGCTATTCGTATCATCGACTCTTATTAAGCAAACTGTACGTAGCCAATTGATTGAAGATGAGTATAGCGACGATAATATTTTCATACTAGATGGAATTGTATCAACAAAGCGTGCAAATGAAAGACATTGGCAGCTTGTTCGTGAAATCATGAGGTTGCCTGCAACGAAAGTTGTGGAACATCCAGATGTATTTGTGAGTCAGTCGGAATACACATTGGATGATTTTGATTATATTATCGAATTGCGTAACGATTATGATGAAGAAATTCAATATAATTTAGTAGATGAAATTGAGCAAGGTACGCAAAATAATTTCTCTATGTTTGACTTTTAAAGAAATATTGAGGTGTTAGTAGTGACGGAATTAGGACAAAAGCTGACAGAAGCAAGAGAAGCGAAAGGCTTGTCTATTGATCAGCTGCATGAAATTACAAAAATTCAAAAACGCCATTTAGTAGCGATTGAAGAAGGCAATTATAATGTATTGCCAGGAGCTTTTTATGCGCGTGCATTCATTAAACAATACGCAGATGCGGTTGGATTAAATGGAGAGGAACTGCTTGTAGAATATCAGAGTACGATACCACAATCTGAAAAACACGATGTTCCACAAGTATCAACTGGACAGAAAACACAAGAAACAATGCAAAAATCTTCATCATGGCCAATTGCAGATCATATGCCGAAAATTTTGATTGCGTTATTAGTGATTGCATTTGGAGTGGTAGTATGGTTTGTTATTCAAGCGTTAACTGGAAAAGATGATAGGCAAGTTCCAAATGCTCAAAGTGAGAAAATTGAAGTTCAAAAAGCAAAAAATTCTCCGCTAGATACGAAGAAAGATGAAGAGAAAGCGGAAGAACCAAAAAAAGAAGAACCAAAAAAAGAAGAGCCAAAGAAAGAAGAGCCAAAGAAAGAAGAGCCAAAGAAAGAGGAACAACCAGCACAACCAACTGGACAGCAAGAGGTAAAAGTAGTTGGAACAACTGGTAAGGTATCTACTTTGGAAATTCATAATAATAAAACATTAGAACTGGAAATATCGGGTAAAGGTGCGAGTTATGTAGATGTTAAAGATGATGCTGGGAACGAAATTCTAAACACTACAGTACAAGGTGGCCAAATAGAAAAACGTGATTTATCAACAGTAAAAGAAGTGCGACTTAATATTGGAAATGCAACGAATGTTGAAGTTAAACTGAATGGTCAAGTGGTTGCTTTCCCATTGGATCCAGAAAAAGAACTTCACCAAAGATTGGTGATAAAAAACCAAGGGATAGGGCAACCTGCACAATAACAGTCATCGCTTCGATGACTTTTTTCAATGAACAAATGTTTTTGATATGATGGAGGAATAGCTGTGAATTTACCAAATAAAATTACAATATCTAGAATCTTCTTAATTCCAATTTTTATGGTAATTATGTTAGTGCCCTTTGAATGGGGCTCATTTATAATTGGTGATGTAGAGTTACCAATTCAACATTTAGTAGGGGCACTTATCTTTATTGTCGCTTCGGCTACAGATTGGATTGATGGACATTATGCAAGAAAGTATAATCTTGTAACGAATTTAGGGAAGTTCCTTGACCCGTTAGCAGATAAACTACTTGTTTCGGCAGCACTTATCACATTGGTAGAAATGCAATATGTACCTGCTTGGATCGTTATTGTAATTATAAGCCGTGAGTTTGCAGTAACAGGTTTACGCCTTGTACTTGCTGGGACAGGGGAAGTAGTGGCAGCAAATCAGTTAGGGAAAATTAAGACATGGACACAAATTATTGCGATTGCAGCGTATTTATTACACGATGTACCTTTAAATTTAATCCATATCCCAGTTGCTGATATTTTCATATGGATTGCATTAATCTTTACTGTTATTTCAGGATGGGATTATTTCTGGAAAAATAGGGCTGCTTTTGTAAACTCAAAATAGAAGTTTTATGGGGGAATTGGGATGAATGCTGAGATTATTGCGGTTGGAACTGAATTGTTACTTGGACAAATTGCAAATACAAATGCCCAGTTTTTATCTGAAAAGTTAGCTTCAATTGGAATAAATGTGTACTATCATACTGTTGTGGGTGATAATAACAAGCGATTACAAAAGGCAATTGAATTGGCTGAAGAGCGCGCTGATATGCTTATTTTCACAGGCGGATTAGGGCCGACAAAAGACGATTTGACGAAAGAAACAATAGCGTCTAGCTTAGGTGAAGAGCTTGTGTATGATGAAACAGCATTAACGTCCATAAGCGATTATTTTAAGCGTACAGGCCGTGAATTTACGGAAAATAATAAAAAGCAGGCGCTCGTTCTAAGTGGATCGACTGTATTTGCGAATGATCACGGTATGGCACCTGGCATGGGTTTAAATAAAAACGGAAAAGTTTATATTTTATTACCAGGGCCGCCAAAAGAAATGAAGCCGATGTATGTAAGTTACGTAGAGCCTTTTTTACGTAACTTTACAACAGAGGAAAATATTTATTCTCGCGTTCTTCGCTTTTTCGGTATTGGGGAATCTCAATTAGAGGTAAAAGTTCAAGATTTAATTGATGGACAAACGAACCCGACCATTGCACCACTCGCAAATGATGGAGAAGTGACATTGCGTTTAACTGCAAAACATCATGATGCGAATGAGGCGGAGAAACTAATTCAACATGTGGAAAATTTGATTTTAGAAAGAGTAGGAGAATTTTTCTACGGATATGACCAAGATTTTCTTCATTACAAGGCAATAGAGTTATTGAAGCAAAAAGGGTTAACTTTAGCATGTGCAGAAAGTTTAACAGGCGGTCTCTTTGGAAATCAAGTAACAGAAAATGCGGGTGTTTCGTCTGTGTTTAAAGGCGGAGTCATTTGTTATCAAAATGAAGTGAAGCAACAAATTTTACGTGTACCTGAAGAAGTGTTACGTACTGACGGCGCGGTTAGTAAACAATGTGCTCGTTATCTTGCTGAAAATGTAAAGAAACTGTTAAAAGCAGATATTGGAATTAGCTTTACTGGGGTGGCAGGACCTGATGCTTCGGAGTATAAAGAACCAGGAACAGTATTTGTTGGATTGGCGATTAAGGATGAACCGACTGAAGTCTTCCCTCTTAATTTAAGTGGAAGTCGTCAACAAATTAGAGAACGCTCTACAAAATATGGGTTTTATCATTTATACAAAAAACTAGAAGAGATATAAGTTTCTTCTGGTTTTTTTTGTGGGAAAATCTAGTTTGATTCGATATAAAATAAAAAAATCGAATAAATGTTCGATTTTTGTTGGCAAATTGAATTGAAAATAGGTATAATAAGATTAGCAGTTCAGTTAAGGAGGAGTTATGAATGAGTGATCGTCAAGCGGCATTAGATATGGCGTTAAAACAAATAGAGAAGCAATTCGGTAAAGGTTCAATTATGAAATTAGGAGAACAAGCGGAGCGTAGAATTTCTACAATTTCAAGTGGTTCTTTAGCACTAGATGTGGCACTAGGGGTAGGCGGATACCCACGTGGCCGTATTATTGAAATTTACGGACCTGAAAGTTCAGGTAAAACAACAGTTTCATTACATGCAATCGCGGAAGTACAGCGACAAGGTGGACAAGCAGCATTTATCGATGCGGAGCATGCGATGGATCCTGTTTATGCACAAAAATTAGGTGTTAACATCGATGAATTACTATTATCACAGCCTGATACAGGGGAGCAAGGACTAGAAATCGCAGAAGCACTTGTACGAAGTGGCGCGGTTGATATTATCGTAATTGACTCTGTAGCAGCTCTTGTACCGAAAGCTGAGATCGAAGGGGACATGGGTGACTCTCACGTTGGTTTACAAGCACGTTTAATGTCACAAGCACTTCGTAAACTTTCAGGTGCAATCAACAAATCAAAAACAATCGCAATCTTTATCAACCAAATTCGTGAAAAAGTTGGGGTTATGTTCGGAAACCCAGAAACAACTCCAGGTGGTCGTGCGTTGAAATTCTATTCAACTGTCCGTCTTGAAGTGCGTCGTGCTGAGCAGTTAAAACAAGGTAACGACATCGTTGGTAATAAAACGAAAGTAAAAGTAGTTAAAAATAAAGTAGCACCACCATTCCGTGTTGCTGAAGTTGATATTATGTACGGAGAAGGTATTTCAAGAGAAGGTGAAATCTTAGATATGGCTTCTGAACTTGATATCGTGCAAAAGAGTGGTGCTTGGTACTCTTATAATGAAGAACGCTTAGGACAAGGTCGTGAGAATTCGAAGCAATTCTTAAAAGAGAATACGGATTTAAGAGAGGAAATTGCCTTCTTTGTTCGTGAACATCATGGAATTGGTGAAGACTCTGGTGTTGAAGACACGGAAGATTCAACCCTTCAAGATTAAAAATAAAAGACACGGAATCGTGTCTTTTATTTTTAAATTTGCTATGAAAGCGTTGTATATAGTTGGAGATAAAATATTTATTCTAACCAAAAGGCTATGTGTAAAGAGGAATATTCATATATTTTACGTGAAGACAATGGGATTTACTAAGGTTTTCCAGGATAATATGCTACCTACTTTTCGAATTCAGATAAGATTCAGGGCTGAAGGTAAAGAAAGTAAAAGTAGACAACGCTTGACAATGAAAATTGCGATAGATACAATGAGAATGTATATTTTTTCTTATATACGATATACTCTTCTCAAGAAGAGAAGTAATATTCGGAGTAAGACTTAAATCTTGCCGAAATAATAATATGACATTTTAATTGTGAAATGAAGAAAGTCCCTTAAAAAAGCGGGACGACGGTCTTTGCTGTACGTTGCTATTCAATGTACATGCCGACAGTCTTTTTTCATTCATAGCAAGGGGAGGTGAAATCATGAGTAGTACAGTTTGGATACTCATCTCCATTTTGCTTGCAACAGTCGGTGCAGTTGTTGGCTTTTTTGTTCGAAAGTCTATTGCTGAAGCGAAGATTAATGGTGCAACTAATGAAGCGAAACGTATTCTAGACGAAGCGAATCGTGAAGCAGAAGCACTTAAGAAAGAAGCGCTTTTAGAAGCAAAGGATGAAATTCATACACTTCGTACAGAAGCTGAATTAGAAATTCGTGACCGTAGAAGCGAATTACAAAAACAAGAAAATCGTTTAATGCAAAGAGAAGAGAACCTTGATCGTAAAGACGAAACGCTCGATAAGCGCGAGCAACAGTTGGAAAAGAAAGAGGATTCTCTTGTAGCGAAACAACAACAGATTGAAGAGTTGGAAAGCAAAGTGGGAGAGTTAGTTCAAAAGCAACAAACAGAATTAGAGCGCATTTCCAATCTGACACGCGAACAAGCGAAAGCAATTATTCTTGGTAAAGTAGAAAGTGAAGTTTCTCATGAAATTGCCGTTATGGTAAAAGAAAGTGAAGTTCGTGCGAAAGAAGAAGCGGATAAGAAAGCAAAAGAGATTTTATCTCTTGCAATGCAAAGATGTGCAGCTGATCATGTTGCTGAAACAACCGTTTCGGTTGTAAATCTTCCAAACGACGAAATGAAGGGACGTATTATCGGACGTGAAGGTCGTAATATTCGTACGCTAGAAACGTTAACAGGTATTGACCTTATTATCGATGATACACCAGAAGCGGTAATTCTATCTGGATTCGACCCGATTCGTCGTGAAACAGCTCGTATCGCTCTTGATAAACTAGTACAGGACGGACGTATTCACCCAGCGCGTATTGAAGAGATGGTCGAAAAATCAAGACGTGAAGTGGACGAGTATATTCGTGAAGTCGGAGAGCAAACAACGTTTGAAGTGGGTGTTCATGGCTTACATCCAGATTTAATTAAGATTTTAGGTCGTTTAAAATACCGTACAAGTTATGGACAAAACGTCTTAAAACACTCTATGGAAGTTGCATATTTAACTGGACTTATGGCAGCGGAGCTTGGTGAGGATGAAAAACTAGCAAGACGTGCTGGTCTATTACATGATATCGGAAAAGCAATTGATCATGAAGTAGAAGGTAGTCACGTTGAAATTGGTGTTGAACTCGCAACGAAATATAAAGAGCATCCTGTTGTAATAAACAGTATCGCATCTCACCATGGTGACACAGAACCAACTTCTATCATTGCAGTTCTAGTTGCAGCAGCAGATGCATTATCAGCTGCAAGACCGGGAGCTCGTAGTGAAACACTTGAGAACTACATTCGTCGTCTTGAGAAGTTAGAAGAAATTTCAGAGTCTTATGAAGGCGTAGAAAAATCTTTCGCAATTCAAGCAGGACGTGAAGTTCGTATTCTGGTAAAACCAGATACAATTGATGATTTAGAAGCTCATCGTTTAGCTCGTGATATTCGAAAACGTATTGAAAATGAACTGGATTATCCAGGACATATTAAAGTTACTGTTATTCGTGAAACACGTGCAGTGGAATACGCAAAATAAAGTGGTGAAACACCACTTTATTTTTTTGTGTTGGAATTGGGTAAAATAAAATTATTTATGAGAAGTATGCAAGTGAAAGAAACTTATAATAGGTAAATTTTTAATATTATAAGGAAATTGCTTGTTAGAGTAAGGTAATAAAAAATGCAGTACATAGAAAGGGTAAGACATATGAGAATATTATTTGTTGGGGATGTAGTAGGATCTCCTGGTAGAGACATGATTCAACAGTACGTACCGGCATTAAAGAAAAAATATACACCTACAGTAACAATCATTAATGGAGAAAATGCTGCGGGTGGACGTGGAATTACGGAAAAAATATATCGAAACTTTTTGGAGTGCGGGGCACAGGCAGTTACGCTTGGAAACCATGCTTGGGATAATCGTGAAGTATTTGAATTTATTGATGATGCCAAATATCTTGCAAGACCAGCTAACTTCCCAGAAGGAACGCCAGGGAAAGGTCTTATCTTTGTGAACTGTAACGGAACAGAAGTTGCAGTAATTAACTTACAAGGACGTACTTTCCTACCTCCAATTGATTGTCCATTCCGAAAAGTGGATGAATTAATCAATATTGCAAAAAAACGTACGAATATTATCTTTGTTGATTTTCATGCTGAAACAACAAGTGAGAAGCAGGCGTTAGGTTGGTACGTAGATGGTCGTGCTACAGCTGTAGTAGGTACACATACACACGTTCCTACAGCTGATAATCGTATTTTACCAAGCGGAACAGCTTATATTACAGATGTTGGTATGACAGGACCGTATGATGGTATTTTAGGTATGGATCGCGAAGCGGTATTGAAGAAGTTTTTAACGAACTTACCAGTACGTTTTGAGGTAACGAATGGCAGAACGCAATTAAGTGCAGTTTTAATCGATGTGGATCCAAATACAGGGAAAGCGAAGAAAATTGAACGCATTTTAATTAATGATGATCAGCCGTTTTTTGAGTAATTTTTAACGAAAAGTTAGAGAAGTCATTATATTTTAATTTTTTAGAAAAATTACAGGGATTTAGCAGGAATACGTGCCATTCCTCGTGAATATAAGTTAAAGTGAAATAATTGCTATTACTTTTTATAAAAACGAGGAGGAAACGCGGAATGGAAATATTAAAAGTTAAAGCAACGTCGGTCCCTAATTCTGTAGCTGGTGCACTTGCAGGTGTTATTCGCGAACGCGGAACAGCAGAAATTCAAGCTATTGGTGCAGGTGCATTGAACCAAGCGGTAAAGGCAGTAGCAATTGCAAGAGGATTTGTAGCGCCTAGTGGTTTGGATCTGATTTGTATCCCAGCGTTTACAGATATTATGATCGATGGCGAAGAGCGTACGGCAATAAAATTAATTGTAGAACCTCGTTAAGTTGAAACAACCTGTTTGCATGTATGCAAACAGGTTGTTTTTATAGTGGAGGAATGAATATGAAAATTTTTGATGCTCATTGCGATGTACTCTTTCAGTTATGGAGTGCAAAGGGAAAAAAAGACTTTCAAAACGATTCACAATTACATATTACATTTGAACAATTAAAGAAAAGAAAAGGAAGTATACAATGCTTTGCGATATATATACCAGAAACAGTAGCGTATGAAAAGCGCTTTGAAGTTGCACTGCAAATGATAGATATTTTTCATAGTGAAATTCTATCGCTACCAGGAATGAAGTTTATTCAGACAAAAAACGATATTAACATGCTAAAACAGGACGAGATTGGAGCGTTATTAACATTAGAAGGATGCGAAGCGATTGGAAAAGAAGCGATGAAATTACGTTTGTTTTATCGCTTAGGTGTACGTTCCTTTGGATTAACATGGAACTATGCTAATTTATTAGCTGATGGGGCGCTAGAGACACGTGGTGCAGGCTTAACTACATTTGGTAGACAAGTTGTACAAGAACTTAATATGTTAGATTTATGGACCGATGTGTCTCATTTAAATGAAAGAAGCTTTTGGGATGTTATAGAAATAGCTAAAAACCCAATTGCATCTCACTCAAACTGTTATCAACTTTGTGGGCATCCACGCAATTTAACCGATGAACAAATAAGAGCTCTCATAAAGAAAAATAGCATTATTGGTATTACATTCGTACCGCAGTTTTTAACGAATGAAAGACAAGCGAATATAGCAGATATATTAAGACATGTGGAATATATTTGTTCATTAGGTGGAGAAAAAAATATAGGATTCGGTTCTGATTTTGATGGAATTTTAGAAACTGTTGTAGGTGTAGAAGCATACAGGGATTATGAAAATATAATTAATCACCTGTGTAAAAAGTATAGTGAATCAACTGTAGATCGATTTTTGTATAAAAATTTTGTTGACTGTGTAACGTTCTAAAGATTGTGTTTTAAAAATTCAGAAAAATTAAAATGAATTCACTTGAATTTATTGATTTTTTTAAGACCTAATACTAGAATGGAAAACGAAATAGCTTTATACTAAAGATTCAGGGAAATCAGAAGAGGCATAATTTGCGTCCATTGTAGTTTATTTGTATAAAAAATGCTAAACTAATACTGTAAAAAAATACACTACAATGAATGCAGCCAAAAGGGGTGTAGGAGATGATTAGTCAACTTTCATGGAAAGTTGGAGGCCAACAAGGTGAAGGAATTGAAAGTACAGGGGAAATCTTCTGTATTGCATTAAACCGATTAGGATATTACCTATACGGTTACCGCCACTTCTCATCACGTATTAAAGGCGGCCATACAAATAATAAAATTCGTGTAAGTACAACAGAAGTACGCGCGATCTCAGATGATTTAGATATTTTAATTGCTTTTGATCAAGAAACAATTGATTTTAACTTCCACGAACTACGTCCGGGTGGAATTGTAGTTGCGGATGCAAAATTTAATCCAACAATACCTGATAATACAGATGTAAATCTATATGTGATACCGTTTACAGATATTGCTTCAGAGTTAGGCACATCATTAATGAAAAACATGGTTGCTGTTGGGGCATCTAGTGCGGTATTAGGATTAGACGAAACAGCGTATTTAGAGGTTGTTGAAGAAATCTTTGGTCGTAAAGGAGAGCAAGTCGTTCAAAAGAATATGGAAGCCATTAAACGCGGCTCTCAATATATGAAAGAATTGCTTGGTGAAAAAGTAAACATGATGCAGCTTGAAAAAGCTGACGGTAAGAAACGCATGTTTATGATTGGAAACGACGCAATCGCATTTGGTGCAGTAGCTGGTGGTGCTCGCTTTATGTCTGCATATCCAATCACACCTGCATCTGAAATTATGGAATACTTAATTAAAAAGTTACCGAAAGTCGGCGGGACAGTAATCCAAACTGAGGATGAAATCGCAGCTTGTACAATGGCAATCGGTGCAAACTACGCTGGTGTTCGTACATTAACAGCATCTGCTGGTCCTGGTCTTTCTTTAATGATGGAAGCAATAGGTTTAGCAGGTATTACTGAAACACCGCTAGTTATCATTGATACACAACGTGGTGGTCCAAGTACGGGCTTACCAACAAAACAAGAGCAGTCTGACTTAATGGCTATGATTTACGGAACGCATGGTGAAATTCCAAAGATCGTAATGGCGCCAAGTACAGTTGAAGAAGCTTTCTATGATATTGTAGAAGCGTTTAATTTAGCAGAAGAATATCAAGTGCCTGTTATCTTCTTAACAGATCTACAGCTTTCTTTAGGAAAGCAAACAGTAGAACCACTTAAGTTAGATAAAGTTGAAATTCGTCGCGGTAAGCTTGATTTAGAAGTAGAATTACCAGAACGTGAAAATAAAGCATACTTCAAGCGTTATGAAGTAACAGAAGATGGAATTTCACCACGTGTTTTACCTGGTATGAAAAATGGTATTCACCATGTTACAGGTGTAGAACATGATGAAACGGGTAAACCATCTGAATCAGCGTTAAATCGTAAAGATCAAATGGACAAACGTTTCCGTAAAATGGCGAACTTGCAGTTTAATACCCCTATTTACAAAAATGCTAAGCATGATGACGCAGACGTATTGTTAGTTGGCTTTAACTCAACTCGTGGTGCGATCGAAGAGGCAATGCAGCGTTTGGAACAAGAAGGAATGAAAGTAAACCATGCCCATGTACGTTTAATTCATCCGTTCCCAACAGCTGAAATCGATCCACTTGTGAAAAAAGCGAAGCGTGTTGTAGTAGTAGAAAACAATGCAACTGGTCAGCTTGCTAACATTATGAAAATGAATCTTGGCAGTGGTGAGAAAATTTCTAGTCTTTTAAAATACGATGGAAATCCATTCTTGCCGAAAGAGATTTACAACGAATGCAAAAAAGGGGTTGTATTAAATGGCAACATTTAAGGACTTTCGTAACAGTGTAAAACCAAACTGGTGCCCAGGTTGCGGAGACTTCTCGGTGCAGGCTGCGATTCAGCGTGCGGCAGCTAACGTTGGTTTAAATCCAGATGAGCTAGCTGTTATTTCTGGTATCGGCTGTTCAGGTCGTATTTCAGGGTATATTAATTCATATGGTTTGCATAGTATTCACGGACGTGCTCTTCCGATTGCACAAGGTGTAAAAATGGCAAATCGTGATTTAACAGTTATTGCATCCGGTGGTGACGGTGATGGTTTTGCGATTGGTATGGGACATACGATCCATTCTATTCGTCGTAACATTGATATTACGTACATCGTAATGGATAACCAAATTTACGGATTAACAAAAGGTCAAACTTCACCACGTAGTGAAGCTGGATTTAAAACGAAAAGTACACCACAAGGTTCAATTGAACCATCACTAAATGTTATGGAAATGGCTTTAACAGCTGGTGCGACATTTGTGGCGCAAAGCTTTTCAAGTGATTTAAAAGAATTAACGCAAATTATTGAAGCTGGTATTAACCATAAAGGCTTTTCATTAATTAATGTATTTAGTCCATGTGTTACTTACAATAAAGTAAATACTTATGATTGGTTTAAAGAGAATTTAACGAAACTAAGTACAGTAGAAGGATATGATCCATCTAACCGCATGATGGCTATGCAAACATTAATGGAAAAGAACGGGTTAGTAACAGGTTTAATTTATCAGAATACAAAGCAACCTTCATACCAAGAACTTGTAAAAGGCTATAGTGAGAAGCCTTTAGTGCAAGCTGATTTAAATATGGATCAAAAAATGTTTGATGAACTTGTTGCTGAATTTATGTAATATAAGAAGAGGAGGTTGCCATTTGGTAACCTTTTTTTATGAGTAAAAAATATAGGGTAGTCTTATTTACTTAGAAAATTCAGAATGGTAAAATAATATATAAATCGTTGTATGAAAATGGCGAGTTCATTGCTGATGAAATGTAAGATCAGACAGAGCCTCTTTCTTGTTAAAATTGGCGCAACGCTTCATACTATGGTAATGTTTATAGGGATAAAGCAATATGCTTTTGGATAGGACAAAAAGAAGTATGAAAAGGGAATGTCTATTTGTGTGGGGAAGACTTCATTCTTATGAATGATTAGATTGATTACTCAAGTTTCAAAGGACAAGTTATCTCTCAAGCTATCTAACCATTTTTGAGGTGAGTCAAAGCGCATTAAAATGGACTATAGAGTGTGTATAGTTAAGGGTGAAAGGAGATTACCGATGAACGAGCAACAACGATTAGCAAGTCAACAAGCGAATTCCTCTACGAAAAAAGAAGAGAAAGATTATAGTAAATACTTTGAAAGTGTATACCAACCACCTTCCTTAAAAGACGCGAAAAAACGAGGGAAAGAAGAAGTTAAAATTGAACGGGATTTTGGCTTACCTGAAGAATTTCGAAATTTTGGTACAGGAAGAAAGTTCTATATTCGTACATATGGTTGTCAAATGAATGAGCATGATACGGAAGTAATGGCGGGTATTTTCACCGCACTTGGATATGAGCCAACCTTTTCAACTGAAGATGCAGATGTAGTTTTATTAAATACTTGTGCAATTCGTGAAAATGCTGAAAATAAAGTGTTCGGTGAACTAGGTCATTTAAAGTCATTAAAAAGAAGAAATCCGGACCTTTTAATTGGTGTATGTGGTTGTATGTCTCAAGAAGAATCTGTTGTAAATAAAATTATGCAAAAAAATCAGCATGTAGATATGGTGTTTGGAACGCATAATATTCATAGATTGCCGTATATTCTAAAAGATGCAATGTTCTCGAAGGAGACGGTAGTTGAAGTTTGGTCAAAAGAAGGGGATGTAATTGAAAACCTTCCGAAAGTACGCCGTGGTGATATTAAAGCTTGGGTAAATATTATGTATGGCTGTGATAAGTTCTGTACATATTGTATCGTGCCGTATACACGTGGAAAAGAGCGAAGCAGACGTCCGGAAGACATTATCCAAGAAATTCGTCATTTAGCTGCGAATGGTTATAAAGAAATTACATTACTTGGCCAGAACGTAAATGCATATGGTAAAGACTTTGAAGATTTTGAATACGGACTTGGCGATTTAATGGACGAACTCCGTAAAGTTGATATTGCCCGTATTCGTTTTACAACGAGCCATCCACGTGATTTCGATGATCACTTAATTGAAGTGCTTGGAAAAGCTGGAAACTTAGTAGAACATATTCACTTACCAGTTCAATCTGGAAGCACAGATATGTTAAAAATTATGGCGCGTAAATATTCACGTGAGCATTATTTAGAACTTGTAAGAAAAATTAAAGAAGCAATTCCAAATGCAGTATTCACAACTGATATTATCGTTGGTTTCCCAAATGAAACAGATGAGCAATTTGAAGAAACGATTTCGTTATATCGTGAAGTAGGATTTGATACTGCCTTTACCTTTATTTATTCTCCGCGCGAAGGTACACCAGCTGCAAAAATGAAAGATAATGTACCGATGGAAGTGAAAAAAGAACGTCTTCAACGCTTAAATACACTAGTAAATACGTTGGCAATTGAAAAGAATAATCGTTACAAAGGTCAAATTGTAGAAGTGTTAGTTGATGGGGAAAGTAAAAATAATCCAGAAGTACTCGCAGGTTATACTCGTACGAATAAACTTGTAAACTTCGTCGCTTCAAAATCTTTAATTGGTCAGCTTGTGAAAGTAAAAGTAACGGAAGCAAAAACTTGGTCTCTTAACGGGGAATTAGTTGAAGAGCCGATTGAGGTGGAATAATAGATGAAAGCATATTCGAAAGATGAAATTGTTGAACAAGCGAAAGAATTAGCAAAAATGATTTCTGAAACAGAAGAAGTCGACTTCTTTAAGCGAGCAGAAGCACAAATTCATAAAAATGAAAATGTAAAGCGCGCAATTGATGAAATTAAAGCACTGCAAAAGCAAGCAGTAAACTTGCAGCATTACGGGAAATGGGAAGCTTTGAAAAAAGTAGAAGCTGAAATTGATGCATTGCAAGATAAGTTGGATAGTATCCCAGTTGTGCAAGAATTTAAATCTTCACAAACATATGTAAATGACTTACTACAGCTAGTTGCAAGTACGATTTCTAACAACGTAACAGATGAAATATTAGTTTCAACTGGTGGCGATGTATTGAAGGGGGAAACTGGTGCAGCAGTAGAAAGTAAAAAAGGAAATTGTGGTTGTTAAAGAGATGTCTTATTGACATCTCTTTTTTTTATGGGTTATAACGTAAATTCTTCTCAAAAAAAAGAATGACACATTCCGCTATTGTCACGCATATGATTAAGTGAATAGTGATTGAGGAGGGTTACGAATGTCCGAATTTAGAGAGATTATTACAAAAGCAGTGGTTGGAAAAGGACGTAAGTATACAAAGTCAACGCATACATGTGAATCGAATAATGAGCCAACAAGTATTTTAGGGTGCTGGGTAATTAACCATTCGTACGAAGCGAGAAAGAATGGAAAACATGTGGAAATTGAAGGTTTCTATGATGTAAACACTTGGTATTCATTTGATGGAAACACAAAGACTGAAGTAGTAACAGAACGTGTTAACTACACTGACGAAGTAAGCATTGGGTATCGTGATAAAAACTTCTCTGGTGACGATTTAGAAATTATCGCTCGTGTAATTCAGCCGCCAAATTGTTTAGAAGCTCTTGTATCGCCAAATGGTAATAAGATTGTTGTGACGGTAGAACGTGAATTTGTAACAGAAGTAGTTGGGGAAACGAAAATTTGTGTAAGTGTAAATCCTGAAGGTTGCGTAGAATCAGACGAGGATTTCCAAGTCGATGATGATGAGTTTGAAGAATTAGATCCGAACTTTATCGTCGATGCAGAAGAAGAGTAATAGAAAGCTAGGGAGAAGTTCTTCCTAGCTTTTTACATTACATAAGTGGTGCTGAATGAACATGATTTCTTATGAAATGTGCTATAATGAGGAAAGACTCCTGAAATAGGAGATATGGGTGTCCGTGAAGTGTGACATATATGAATATAGATTATTATGTAAGAATTATGGAGGAAAGACATGACGCAATATACCCCTATGATACAGCAATACTTAAAGGTTAAGGCAGACTATCAAGATGCCTTTTTATTTTTCCGATTAGGTGATTTTTATGAAATGTTCTTTGAAGATGCGGTTAAAGCAGCTCATGAACTTGAAATTACATTAACGAGCCGAGATGGTGGTAGTAGTGATCGTATACCGATGTGCGGTGTACCGCATCATGCAGCTAAAAATTACATTGAACAACTTGTTGAAAAAGGATATAAAGTAGCTGTTTGTGAGCAAGTGGAAGATCCAAAAACAGCTAAAGGTGTAGTACGTCGTGAAGTAGTACAACTAATTACGCCAGGAACGATGATGGAAGGGCGTACAATAGACGAGAAAGAGAATAACTTCTTAGCAGCATTAACACATTTTGAAGATGGATCGTATGCTTTAGCTTGTAATGATTTAACGACTGGACAAAATACAGTAACGTTGTTAACAGGTTCAGTAGAAGATATTTTATTAGAAGTGTATGCAACTGGTTCAAAAGAAATTGTTGTAGATTCTACATTTTCAAAAGATGAATTAAATAAATTAACTGCAACATTAAAAATGACGATTTCGTATGAAGATGCAACAACCATTCCGGAAGGGTTAGAACATCTTGTGAAAAACGTTTCGCAAGCAAAGTTAATTAAAGCAGTTGGACGCTTATTTAACTATGTGATAAGAACGCAAAAACGTTCGTTAGACCATTTGCAACCAGTGGAAATTTATTATACGAATCAATTTATGAAAATTGATGTGCATTCAAAGCGAAATTTAGAGCTGACAGAAACACTTCGAACGAAAGAAAAAACAGGATCATTATTATGGCTATTAGATAAAACGAAAACAGCTATGGGTGGTCGTATGTTAAAACAGTGGATGGAACGTCCACTGATCCAAAAAGAAAAAGTGGAAGAGCGTTTAGAAATGGTTGAAACATTTGTAAATGATTACTTCTTACGTGAAGATTTAAAAGAAAAATTAAAAGAAGTATATGATTTAGAACGTTTAGCTGGGAAAGTTGCATTTGGTAATGTGAATGCACGGGACTTATTACAGTTAAGACGATCTTTACTTCAAGTACCGGCTATTTTAGAAGCGATTAGTCTGTTAGATAATGCTTATGCAGCAAGGTTAATTCAAGGTGCGGATCCATGTGAGAGCTTAACTGAATTGCTAGGAAGAAGTATTCAAGAAAACCCACCGCTTTCTATTAAAGATGGAGATATTATTAAAGACGGTTATAATGACAAGCTTGATCAATATCGTTACGTTAGTAAAAACGGGAAAACGTGGATCGCTGAGCTTGAAAAACGAGAGCGTGATATTACAGGAGTTAAATCGTTAAAAATCGGGTACAACCGTATTTTCGGCTACTACATTGAAGTGACGAAGGCGAATCTTGCAGCACTTCCAGAAGGCCGCTATGAGCGTAAACAAACGCTTGCTAATGCTGAACGTTTCATAACAGATGAATTAAAAGAAAAAGAAACATTAATCTTAGAAGCAGAAGAGAAAATTGTACAATTAGAATACGATTTATTTACAGCGCTTCGCGAAGAAGTCAAAGTATTCATTCCGAAATTACAGCATTTAGCGAAAGTAATTAGTGAACTAGACGTACTGCAAAGTTTTGCGACAGTTAGTGAAGAAGAACAGTTTGTAAAACCTGTTTTAACAACTAAGCGCGAAATCTTTATTAAAGATGGTCGTCATCCTGTCGTTGAAAAAGTATTGAACGGGAAATTGTATGTACCGAATGATTGTATTATGCCGGAGAAGATGGATGTCTTTTTAATTACAGGACCGAACATGTCTGGTAAAAGTACGTATATGAGACAATTAGCACTTGTAACTGTTATGTCACAGATTGGTTGTTTCGTACCAGCAACAGAAGCGGTATTACCTGTATTCGATCAAATCTTTACGAGAATTGGTGCAGCGGATGATTTAATTTCGGGTCAAAGTACATTTATGGTCGAAATGTTAGAAGCGAAAAATGCAATTGCAAATGCATCAGAAAGAAGTTTAATTTTATTCGATGAAATTGGACGCGGTACATCTACGTATGATGGTATGGCACTTGCACAAGCAATCATTGAACATATTCATGACCAAATTGGTGCGAAAACGTTATTCTCTACGCATTATCATGAATTGACGGTGCTAGAAGAAAGTTTAGGACAATTGAAGAATGTACACGTTTCAGCTATTGAAGAGAACGGAAAAGTAGTATTCCTTCATAAAATTCAAGATGGAGCAGCTGATAAAAGTTACGGAATTCACGTTGCGCAACTTGCGGAGCTTCCAGATAGCTTAATCGCTCGTGCGAAAGAAGTGTTAGCGCAACTAGAAGGACAAGAAGAAATTATTATTCCAAAGCGTACAGAAGTGAAAGTACAAGAAGTTGCTCCAGAACCAGCTGTTGTAAAAGAAGAACCAGCAGAAATACAAGAGACGAAAGTAGAGACTGAGGAAGAATCGCAATTATCATTCTTTGGTGGAGAACAGTCTTCAAAAAAACAAGACAAGTCAGTGCTAGATGCAAAAGAAACGGTAGTACTCGCGCAAATTAAAAAAATTGATTTACTTGATATGACACCTTTAGAGGCGATGAACGAACTGTATCGCTTGCAGAAAAAGTTAAAGAAAGGATGAGTAAGTAGATGGGGAAAATTCGCAAACTCGATGATCAACTCTCTAACTTAATTGCGGCAGGGGAAGTAGTAGAGCGCCCTGCCTCAGTCGTAAAAGAACTTGTGGAAAATTCTATCGATGCGAATAGTACATCTATTGAAATCCACTTAGAAGAAGCTGGTTTATCAAAAATTCGCATCATTGATAATGGGGATGGCATTGCTGAAGAAGATTGTATCGTCGCTTTTGAACGACATGCGACGAGCAAAATTAAAGATGAAAACGATCTGTTTCGCATCAGAACACTCGGTTTTCGCGGTGAGGCATTGCCGAGTATTGCCTCAGTTAGTGAATTAGAATTAATCACTAGCACAGGTGATGCGCCTGGTACACACCTTATGATTAAAGGTGGAGACATTATAAAACAAGAGAAAACAGCGAGCCGAAAAGGAACAGATATTACAGTACAAAACTTATTCTTTAATACACCAGCGCGCCTTAAATATATGAAAACGATTCATACAGAGCTTGGGAACATTACAGATATCGTGTATCGTATTGCAATGTCTCATCCAGAAGTATCGCTAAAACTGTTTCATAATGAAAAGAAATTGCTTCATACGTCAGGAAACGGTGATGTAAGACAAGTACTTGCATCGATTTACAGCATTCAAGTTGCGAAGAAGCTTATTCCAATTGAAGCCGAATCTTTAGACTTCACAATTAAAGGGTATGTAACATTACCAGAGGTAACGAGAGCGTCTCGTAATTATATGTCAACGATCGTAAATGGTCGTTACGTTCGAAATTTCGTATTAATGAAAGCAGTTCAGCAAGGATACCATACATTACTGCCAGTCGGACGATATCCAATCGGTTTCTTATCAATTGAAATGGACCCAATGCTTGTTGACGTTAACGTACATCCAGCGAAATTAGAAGTTCGTTTTAGTAAAGAACAAGAATTGCTAAAGCTTATCGAAGAAACATTGCAATCGGCATTCAAAAAAATACAGCTCATTCCAGATGCTGGCGTAACAACGAAGAAAAAAGAAAAAGATGAAAGTGTGCAAGAACAGTTCAAGTTTGAGCATACAAAAACGAGAGAATCATCTATGCCTAACATCGTTTTACCGACTGGTATGGATGAAAAACAAGAAGAAACAACGACTGTGAAACGACCAGCACAACTTTGGCAACCGCCGAAGCAAGAATGGCAACCACCACAGTCACTAGTAAGAGAAGAGCAAAGTTGGCAGCCATCCTCTAAGCCGGTAATAGAAGAAACGGTTCGAGAGGAAAAGGAATGGACTAGCAACGATGATGATTTTGAATTAGAGGAATTGGAAGAAGAAGTTCACGAAATAAAAGAGATTGAAATGAACGGTAATGATTTACCACCGCTTTATCCAATTGGACAAATGCACGGAACATATATTTTCGCTCAAAATGATAATGGGTTATATATGATTGATCAGCATGCAGCGCAGGAACGTATCAATTATGAATATTTCCGTGATAAAGTAGGAAGAGTAGCGCAAGAAGTACAAGAACTACTTGTACCGTACCGTATCGATTTATCTCTTACCGAATTTTTACGTGTCGAAGAGCAGCTGGAAGAACTAAAAAAAGTCGGACTATTTTTAGAGCAATTCGGCCATCAATCCTTTATCGTCCGCTCGCACCCAACGTGGTTCCCGAAAGGACAAGAAACAGAAATCATTGATGAAATGATGGAGCAAGTTGTTAAACTAAAAAAAGTTGATATTAAAAAACTACGAGAAGAAGCAGCAATCATGATGAGCTGTAAGGCTTCCATTAAAGCAAATCAATATTTAACGAACGATCAAATATTCGCTTTACTTGAAGAACTTCGTACAACAACAAACCCGTACACATGCCCGCACGGAAGACCGATTCTTGTGCATCATTCTACTTATGAATTGGAGAAGATGTTTAAGAGGGTTATGTAGGGTTAACCTCTTTAATGCGAAACATTAAAAGACACCTTTATTTTAAGGTGTCTTTTTGAGTTTCACATAAAGATTAATACCATATTCTATTTTATCTTTATTTACTTGAGAGATACTTATCCGGATTACTTTGTGTTTGTTTCCTTCTAAATACATTCTAGATGCATTATCTACATAAATATGTTTTTCTTTTAACGAATGAATCAACTTGTCAATGTTTATATGTGAAGGTAAGAAAATAGTAAGATACAAACCACCTTTTGGCTTAGTAAATTTTATATAGCTTGGTAAATAAGATGAAGAAGCATTTAATAAGATAGTCATTTTATTAATGTACAATTTTTTCCATTATCAATATGATAATGGAACATTCCACTTTTTATATATATTTCTAAGGCGCTTTGTGATAGTGTCGATGTATTGAAATCAGCAATCAATTTATATTGTACAAATTGATCAACCATCGCTTCAGGGAGTATAACTGTTGCGATGCGTAATCCTGGTACAAATACTTTTGAAAAACTTTTAACATAAATAACTCTTCCGTTAGGTTCATATGCAAATAATGGATCTGCCTTGGAATCCATATCAAATTCTGCCAAATAATCATCTTCTACAATGTAAACATCATATTTTTCGGCAAGAGTGACGATTTTTTCTTGTCTTCATTTGTATAACAAGTATCAAAGGTTTTAAATCATTATAGGAAGAAAATACAACACTTCAAACAACAACATCAAAATTTCAGGGTTAAAATAAGGGGTTATTTAGTTTTTTAGAAACTTAGGCGTACAGATTAAGACGATTTGTCGGTAGTATTCCTTTTGTAGATTTGTGCCATTAACGGCGTTGACGAAATTTTAAATTTAGGATATTATGTACGTATATCAATGGAATTGGGTAGTAATTGTTTTAATACAAGCTAAGCCTATTCATTAGTGTGCAGAGAAGTTTTTAGGTACTTCTATGCATTTTAATGGATGGGCTTTTTTATGTTATATCGGAATAATATATGATAAATCCATACTAAAATATCCTTGATTGGAGTGAAATATATGGAAGTTAAAAGGAATCTAAATAACAATGTCGTTATTACGGAGGATAAAAATGGAAAAGAGATAATTGTTATGGGAAAAGGAATAGGCTATCAAAAATCAAAAGGTGATGTGATTGATGAAAGTAAGGTAAACAAAATTTTTCGCATAGCCAATCAAGATATATCTAATAAATTACAAGAACTGCTAAATAACATACCCATTGAGCATATGAAACTCTCAGATGAAATTATTGGATATGCTCAAAGAAAATTAGGTAAAAAACTCAATGAAGGTATTTATATTTCATTGAGTGATCACATGCATAATGCAATCCAAAGGATTAAAGAAGGAATTCAGATTAAAAATGCACTGCTATGGGAAATAAAACGATTTTATAAAGATGAATTTAATATTGGAATGAAAGCACTGGATATTATTGAAAGAGAGACGCACATTCGTTTACCTGATGATGAGGCAGGTTTTATTGCTTTTCATATTGTAAACGCTCAGTTGCATAAAGAACAGCCAATCGTACATGAGATCACACAGTTGATTCAAGAAGTGCTGACAATTGTAAGGGTTCATTTTGGTATTGAGATTATAGAAGAATCGGTTTCCTTTTATCGTTTTATTAGCCATTTAAAGTTTTTTGCTTCCCGGCTAATTACGAATAGCACATACAGTGATGAATCTGATGAAGAGTTATTTGAGATTATTAAAAATAAGTATGTGAAAGAGTTTGAATGTGTTTCAAAGATTCAACTATTTATCCAAAAGAAATACGGACATTATTTAACTTCAAATGAAATGATTTATTTGACTATTCATGTAGCAAAGGTAGTTCGGGAGTCGAGTAGATAGGTAAAAGAACATGAAAGGTGGTGATGACTGTAAACATGCAATACATAGCTGGATGGTAACATTAAGTTGGCCAGACCTTCACTATTTCTGTTAATAAATACAAGAAAAAATGGAGGATTGAAAAATGAGGAAATACAACGAATTAGCAAAAGAAATTATTGAAAATATAGGTGGAAAAGAAAATATAAATAGCTTAACACATTGTGTGACTCGACTACGTTTTAAATTGAAGGACGAGTCCATCGCAAATGATGATACCCTAAAAAATATGGAGGGTATTGTCACGGTCATGAAAAGTGGTGGTCAATATCAAGTTGTTATCGGAAACCATGTACCACAAGTATATGATGATATTAGTGCATTGATCGACGTAGATCAACTGAATGCAACTCAACAAGGTGAGCAAAAGCCTGAAAAATTACTTCATAAGGCAATTGACATCATATCAGGTATATTCCAGCCAATATTAGGTATTATGGCTGCGTGTGGTATGTTGAAAGGACTAAATGCACTGTTTGTTGCTATAGGATTATATAGCTCAACTTCGGGTGGTTCAATGGTCATTAATGCAATCGGTGATGCTTTATTTACTTTTCTACCATTGTTTTTAGGTTATACTTCAGCTAAAAAGTTTGGTTTAAAACCCATGTTAGGCTTAGTTGTAGGGGCTATTATGTGTTATCCAAGCATACAAGCTAGTGCTGTTTCTTCAAGTACTACTGCAATGTATACATTATTTCAAGGTTCTATGTTTAAATCGCCGATCTACATTGACTTCTTTGGCATACCTTTAATTTCAATAAATTATACAGGTACAGTTATTCCTGTTATTTTAGCTGTATATTTTGCAGCAAAATGCGAAAGTGTGTGTAATAAGTTTGTACCAGATTTACTTAAATTCTTCTTTGTTCCAATGCTTACATTACTAATTGCATTACCAGTTGCATTTATTGTAATTGGACCACTTGCAACATTTGGCTCAACGGCTGTTTCTGAATTTGTATTTGCAGTTAGAGATTTCAGCCCCTTGTTTGCTGGCATCATAGTTGGAGCTACGTGGCAAATACTAGTTATCTTTGGTATACACTGGGGATTCATACCTGTATATCTAAATAACATTATGACTATGGGATACGATAATGTGATGATGCCTTTCTTTGCTTGTACTTTCGCAACTGCGGGAGTTGTCCTAGCGATATTATTTAAAACAAAAGACAAGAAAATGAAGGAAATGTCTTTACCAAATTTCTTATCCAGTATATTCGGAGTAACAGAACCGGCTATTTATGGAATTCTATTACCCTTAAAGAAACCATTTATTATTAGTTGTATTGCTGGTGGAATTGGTGGGGGATTCTATGGATTCTTTAATTTAAGAAAATTTATGGCTGGTGGAATGGGTATTTTTGAATTACCTGCAATGATTGAACCGGATGGAGCAATGGGGAATTTAATTGTTGCGGTTATCGGTATTGTAATTTCGATGGTAGTTGCATTTATATTGACGATGATTGTCTATAAAGATAAAGAGACTGTTTACGCAGGGGTGAATGAGCCTCAAATTGAAGTTAGCCAAGATGAAAAGAAAAGTAGATTAGAGAAAGAAATAATTGAAAGCCCGATAAAAGGTGAAGTATTGCAATTAAAAGATATAGAAGATGCGGCTTTTTCATCAGGTGTATTAGGTAATGGAGTTGCCATCGTACCTACAGAAGGGGTAGTTGAGGCCCCTGTTAATGGGGAAGTAACAGCATTATTCCCTAGTTTACATGCGATTGGAATTATATCGGATAATGGAGTCCAGATTCTGATTCATGTTGGTTTAAACACAGTCCAATTAGAAGGTAAAGGATTTAAAACTTATGTACAACAAGGTGATAAGGTAAGGAAAGGTCAACGATTGTTAGATTTCAATATTGAAGAAATAGAACAAGCTGGTTACAGTGTTGTTACTCCAATAGTTATTACGAATTCCGCAGATTATTTAGAGGTCGCGGAGAGTAAAGAAGGTAACGTGGATAGAGGAGCGAGTTTAATTACGGTTATATTTTGATGCCAAAGACGGCCAAATCTAGGCGGAAAAGTTTTCTATACACGGTTATTAAGAATAATACTTCGATATTGGAGGAATGAGTGATGAAGTTTAGTGATGATTTTTTATGGGGTGGGGCTACCGCAGCCAATCAATGTGAAGGGGGATATAACGAAAATGGGAGAGGACTTTCGAATGTCGATGTATGCCCAACAGGAGAAGCTCGATCTTTAGTAATTACAGGAAAGCTGAAAATGTTTGATTTTGATGAAAATTACTATTATCCAGCTAAAAAAGGCATTGATATGTACCATCATTTCAAGGAAGATATTCAGCTATTTGCTGAAATGGGCTTTAAAGTTTATCGAATGAGTGTTGCTTGGACTAGAATCTTTCCATTAGGTGATGAAGAAAAACCTAATGAAGCGGGGCTTCAATTTTATGAAGATTTATTTAAAGAATGCCGTAAATATAATATAGAGCCACTCGTAACCATTACTCACTTTGATTGTCCGATGCACCTAATTAAAAAATACGGTGGCTGGAGAAACCGTAAAATGATTGATTTCTATATACAACTATGCCAGGTTATTTTTAAAAGATATAAGGGTTTAGTTAAATACTGGTTAACGTTTAACGAGATAAATATGATTTTACACGCTCCATTCATGGGGGCAGGAATTTATTTTGAAGAAGGTGAGAATAAGGAGAAGATAAAATATCAAGCTGCACACCATGAACTTATTGCAAGTGCAAAGGCCACTAAAATGGCTCGTGAAATAGATGGAAATAATGTAGTCGGCTGTATGTTTGCAGCAGGGAGTGTATATCCTTATAGTTGTAATCCAAATGATGTTTGGGAAGCAACAAAATTAGATCGGGAAAGTTATTTCTTTGTTGATGTACAAGCAAGAGGAAAATATCCAAACTATGCACTAAAGGAAATGGAACGTAATGGGACGCTGCCAATAATGGAGAATGGGGATGAAGAGCTCCTCGCAAAATATACAGTAGATTTTATTTCCCTTTCTTATTATAACAGTCGATGCGTAAGAACAGATAGCGACGGGGGAGATAATGCAGAAGGGAATTTATTTGCATCCACCAAAAATCCTTATTTGGAGTACAGCCAATGGGGATGGCCCATTGATCCATTGGGATTCAGAATTACTCTAAACCATGTCTACGATCGTTATGAGAAGCCATTATTTATTGTAGAAAATGGATTAGGGGCAAAGGATGAAGTGGACAAAAATGGTTATGTGGAAGATAATTATAGAATTGATTATTTAAGAGAACACATCCAAGCGATGAAGGATGCGATTCAGGTTGATGGGGTAGATATTTTAGGGTATACAACATGGGCACCTATAGATTTAGTGAGTGCAGGATCTGGTGAGATGGACAAGCGGTATGGATTTATTTATGTTGATCAGGACAATAAAGGAAATGGAACATTAAAAAGAAGTAAAAAGAAGAGCTATTATTGGTATAAAAAAGTTATTTCCACGAATGGGGAAGATTTAGATTAAATAGTGTAGATGGCGTAGTCACAGGGGTGTAGCTATGATGGAGGGAGTTCTTCATCACGGTACAGATATTGTAGGTAAATATAAAAACGTAGAAATAATTAATTTCTACGTTTTTATTTGTTCATATGTAAAGTTAAGTGTTCAATGAGATTCGGAGGAAGTAATTTTGTTGTTTATTAAAATTTGAGTGCATGATATTTAATAATGCAAGTAATGCATTTCTAGACTAAGGAAACTTTAATTTATCTATGTATAAAAAAGCGCTGTATATCAGCACTTTTTAAAAGGTACGTGGATTTTAAAATAAAGGTTGTACATTATTAAAAGCGTAACTATGCACGGCTAAACATAGATTCTTACTTTGTTAATTGTTATAAAGATCTATGCAATTATTTATCTTTCTTATTATTAATTTTTTCAGTATATAAAACTTGCTCTTTATAATGCTTTTTAATTGGAAAGTTATGTGTACCTGTGCCGTTTTTGTATTGTTTATAAACTGGGTTTTTTATGGGAACTGTTGTAGTTTCGGTAAATTCATATGGGTAATTTATTTTAGATTTATCTTCAAACATGAAAATGCCTCCTTTTAGGATTTCCTGAATTCTTTACTATAACATGATATGCATATAGATTTTTTTTGGACTAGTTATTTATATAGGTTAATGGAATTTAATTACGTAACTACTGAAATATTTCCAAGGAAAACAATTGGAGAAAGATATTGTAATGATAGCCGTTCACTATTATTGTTGTTTAAGTTATCGTGGTGTGTTCGAAATTCTGAGGGGACGTAGCATATTGGTCTATCTAATAACCATTATGTGATGAGTTCTTTTATTTATCAGTGAAACAAACAATGTATATATATTCGTTATATATTGTTTTTATAATGTAATATATATATAGTTTTCCTGATAATATAATGTGGAATATTATAGTATTATTAGGTTATTAGGAACATTTAATGTTGTTTCACAACTGAAAGGGAATTGAAAAAAAACTGAAACTTTTCTCATAAAAATTCAATCTTACTTGAAAAATGAAAGGAAAATGAAATTTTCCAAAAGGAATTCTTTGTTAAGATAAAAAGCATACATACAAAAAAGTATTGACATATCTCAAAAAATGTATTTTTGAGATATAGTGGGGGAAAAGATGAGATTAGAAAAACAATTAATAAAAAAGATGTATTATGAAACATTCCTAATGGAGAATGAAACACACCCACCTCTTCAAGTACTTGGAGAAGCTTATGTAAACGAAGAAAAAAATGAGATTTCTGATGGATCTTATATTCGTTTTGCGCAAGGTGAATTTTATTATCACCATCAAGATTTTGAAGCAGCTATTTTTAAATGGGAGAAAGTTAGTAATGAATTCGCGCCATGGGCACAAAAAAATATTGCGGATGCTTACTTCGAACTTAACCAATTATCAGTTGCTGAAAATGTGTATACTTCCATTACTACTGATAACAAAATACTGATGACCGAAATTGTACTGCAATTACTGTCTCTTTACATCGAGCAAAATAATTTTGATTCAGCTTTCGCTGTTATAAAAGAAGCGGTTTCTTTAAATCCCGATTATCCAAACGTCACAACAATTGCACGTTCCTTTTATGAAGAACAGCAAGATTTTGATAGTGCAGTAGAGCTGGCTGTGAACGAGTTAATTCGAACAGAATCTTATCCGTGGTTTGAGGTTCTAAAAGAATATATCGATAAAGGATTTACTAAAAATATTTCACCAGATTATTTTTATAAAGTATTAGTAACATTAAATAATGTAGATCAAGTACAATTTACACAAATAGTTTCATCACTTTGGCGCAGCTATAAAGATGAACAAAATTACTTATTATGGCTTAACACAATAAATGAATTTTTCATACATATCGAAATACGTTCGTCCGATATATGGGACGAAATTTCTTCTCTTTACGAAGAAACATACTTTGAATTAATTCAGGGTCAATATATGCTTAGACAATTACACGATATCATTCCAAATCTGTTAACAAATTGGTTAAAGGTAGTCAATCCCTCTCATGCTGTATTTCCATCTGCAGCAGTATTGGCATGGGATGAGATTTTCCCTTCTAAAATAGATTCAGCGGATATAAAAGATGCGGAAAACCTACTGTCATATTCTATTAATCATGTGAATGGATTAGAGTATAGTTTACATCTTTTTGAATCTATTACATACTGGGCACAAGAATATGATTTAGAAATGGGTCACCGATTTAGCTGGTTAGTTGGCGAGCTTGCAGATTTAAGAACAAATCGCCTATTAGTAACTGGAACTTCAGGAAACGGAAAAGCGTCATTTATTAACTCTATTTTAGGAGAAAATATATTAGAAAACTCAATCTCAAATGTAGTTGTTTTTAAAAATGACGCTTATACAGAAATTAACGCTATAACAGATTCGGAAATTACAACAACTGAGAATTTTTCTGATTTCCATAACATGATGGCAGTGCACCGTCAAACATATAGAGATAGAGCATGTGTTGAATTTAAGTTACCATGCAGATTTTTAAGTAAAAATAAACTTACATTCGTTGTTACACCTAGCTTTAATAGGAACAATGATGCGAGAGATGAGGTGTTTGAATATTTAAATTCTGTAGATGAATTGTTATTCGTATTGAATGCGGATTCACCTTTTACTGACAAAGAACGTGACATTCTATTAAGTATCCAAGAACATACACCAAATCTACAAGTTCATTTTTTATTAAATAAAATCGATAACATTTACAATGAAGCAGAAGCAAAAAGAGTTATACAAGATACGCAAGTGAGAATTAACACATATTTCCCTAGTGCAAGAGTTTTCCCTTATTCTTCGTTATATACAAATAGTAAACAACTAAACGATTTAACTGAGTTTATTCATTTTAACTTTAACTATAAAAATATCGATGCAGAACGTACTGAAAAGCTATTGTTTTTCATTCGAAAAACAATTACATATCTTTTGGATAAACGCGTCGAGAGGGAAAAAAATCTAGTGGATTCTATTAATTGGAATGAAGATATGTTAGTTAAACTTAATGGTTGTATTAATAACCTTACTGCTTTTGAGAAGGAAAAAATTCATTTAATTACAGAATCATATCGTACGATGAAAAACGAAATTACTAATGATCTTACAGAACATATTCCGAAACTATTGAAGAGTTGTTCCGATTTAATTAGTGAAGAAAGCGATTTTAGTCACATTGATATTGAACTAAACACAGCGATGAATGGAAGAGTGCAACAATATCTAGAACAAACTGTATTACCTAATCTTGCTCGCTCTATGCAAAATTGGATTGCGACCTCTAATAATGAGCTCCTTCAAAGTCAATTGTACTTAGAAGAAACCAGTGAAGGACTTAATTCTTTATTTGGAGAAAATCGAATACAGTTAGAATGTGACTTTAAAGTAATTGATGACTGGCGCAGAGATACTGATAGAATGACAACTAGAATACAAATGGAAGAAGTAAATATTTTACGCCGATTTACGCCAGCACAATTTTTACTGAAAAGTGCCGGTAAATTATTTGGAGTTCTTCCTAAAAATAAAGCTATGCTATATAACAAATACAAACAGTATTTAGAAAATGAAGATTATACCGATGTAACGGCTTCTATTATGAAGAAGTTTTTCTTGCAATTTGAGCTGTTTGAAAACACACAAGAGCGGGATATTAATATGTTCTTTAGAAATCCATTTGGTGCGTTGGAACAAGCTATAGAAAACACTCATTTAGAAATAAAAGAAAAACAAGATAAATTGCATAAAATGAAATCAAACCCTGAAGTTTACCATGATCCTATAAAGCTCTTTGAATTGAGATTACGTCAATGTGAAGTAATTTTAAATATAGGTGATGATAATACCTATACAGATGTAACTTTAGAAACAAGCATAGAATAAAAGTAAAATATATCAGTTTTTTTATATGAAATTGCACCATGTGTTATAAGGAAAGGGAGCAACTTTTAATAAGTTGCTCCCTTTCCTTATATAGATTACTTTTCAGTCTCTTTAATTTTAGTTTTTACTTCTCCAGTTTTAATTTTATTACTTTCTGAGAAACGTAATAAATCGCCTTCAATAATTTTGTCAGACATTCGTAACTCATTTTGTGCACGGTTAATGAGTGCTTGTGCTTCTTTTTTTGGTAAATCTACAATTTCACCTGTTATGCGGTCATAGAAAGTATTGTTTGTGTATGCATACTTGTCTGTAATAAAGCTACCATCACGTAAAACAACAAAACCGGTATATTCATCTGAAAACATATCATGGCCAAAACGGATATCGTTAGTAGTATCAATCCCTAATAAATTTAGAATAGTAGGTTTCATATCGATTTGTCCCGTAGGCTTTGAAATAGTTTGACCTTCTGTTTGGCCAGGGATATGAATATATAAAGGTGTGCGTTGTAAATTTAAAGTATCAAATTCTGTTATTTGATCTTTTTCTAAAAACTGTGCCATTGCGCGATTATGTTTTTCAGAAATGCCATAATGATCACCGTATAACACAATAATAGAATCATCATACATTCCCTCGGCTTTTAGACGCTCAATAAATTTTTTAATTGATTCGTCTAAGTAACGTGCTGTTACGATATAACGATCAAATACGCCATTACCAGAGTTGTATGGTTCAATGAATTTTGTATCTTCATCATACGTAAATGGATAATGATTTGTTAAAGTAAGGAAACGAGCATAAAATGGTTGATCAACAGTTTTTAATATATCTACTGATTGATCAAAGTATTCAATATCTTTTAATCCCCAATTTAAATTTGTTTCGGGTGTAATTTTGTAATCAAGTTCATTATAGTAACGATCATAACCAAGAGCAGAGTACATGATATTACGATTCCAAAATGTTGCGTTATTCGCATGGAATACAGAAGTGAAATAGCCTTGCTGACGTAAAATTTCTGGAGTCGCAGTATAATCGTTGTTACCGTGCGTGAAGAATACAGCTCCTCGATTTAATGGATACAACGATGTATCTATTAGAAATTCAGAATCTGATGTTTTTCCTTGCCCAGTTTGGTGGAAAAAGTTATCAAAGTAATAGCTTTCATTTATGAATTCATTCAAGAACGGTGTAACTTCTTGGCCATTGACGGATGCACCTATTAAAAAGGTTTGCAAGGATTCAAGAGTAACGACAATTACGTTTTTTCCTTTCGCTGCACCAAACATATTAGGATTTGGTTCACTTTGGTTTGCTTTTACGTAGTTTTCAGTTTCTTGTAATTTACTACTATCTGCAAGTGCCTTTTGGGATCCTGCTTTTACTTGTAGTGTTAAATCATATACTTGATGAGTGTATAGTCCTAAATTTTTCACAAGCATTACGCGGTCGAAGGATCTCGTTAATAATTCAGGTCGCTCTTTTTCTGCAAGATGTAGATTCGCAAAAAATACACCAATCGTTAAAAGAAAATATAATAAGCGTGCAGAATGAGTTACACGTTCTGTTTTAAAGACTATTGCTTTCTTTTTTAATAAAATAAAGAAGAAAATAATGTCTACGAATGCGAGTATAATTTTGTAGTTCAATATTTCTATAATACTGCCGCCTAATTGGCCAAAGTTTGATGTTTGTCCAAGTACTGGTAACGTAACGAAATCATTATAAAAATCATAGAACATTACATTCCCAACAAGTACGATTGTTAATAAGAGATTAATACATAGCGCTATATAATTTCTCTTTTCACCGGTTGCAAATAATGCTAATCCAACAAATGCTAACGATGCAGCGAGAGGGCTAATAAACAAAATAAGTTCTTGTGTAGAAGACTCAATTTTTAAATCAAAACTGAATCGCGTAATAAGATATGTTTTTAACCATACTGCTAAAGCAATTATTAAAACAAAGCTTATATTTTGCATTTGTAAATTTATTTTATTCTTCATTTTTACACCTTCTTTTTAGAGTTTATTTAACTAAGGTTATATATTATATTTTTATAACTATTAGAGTGTGGTGAACCATTTAGATTATATTTTTCTAAAGGTAATATTTTGAAGTATTCATATACATACAATGGAGAATTTTAAAGCGAAGTAACATACATCTAATTTTTTTAGAAACAGAGCAGAAAAAGTCATAGTCGTAGTAAAAAATACTTATAGACATCCTAACATATTAAACACTACGGCGATGTTACAAAATATCGAACAAATAAAAGTGAAAATGAATAGAGACTTGTAAAACTATTGACATTCAATTTGTTAGAATTGAATGTCAATAGTTTTACATACATGGTTATATTAAATATGTATCTTGTAAAATCTCGATTCTTTGTGGGTTAATCAGTAGCGCGGGAATGATTTCATTCATGTTATTACTACATAAGTAAAGTACTGGTGAAACTCAAAATATTTGATTGGTATCTAAATTATAGCAATTAAATGTCAGACAAGTATTTTCCAACATACAGACCACTTGCAGCTGCTTGAGATAATGAATGAGTGACGCCTGAACAATCTCCAATTAAAAATAGCCCATTTATACTTGTTTCAAAATGGTTATTGATTTTTATTGTAGGAGCGTAAAACTTGCCATCAATTCCATATAATAAAGTATCTTGATCGATAGGTTCTTGGATAAATTGTTCTAAACGTAATAAAAATTTTTTGAGTCCTTCAATATATAATGGAGGAATTTCTTTATTCAAGTCTCCATAATCTCCGTGTAGTGTAGGCTGTATACGATTATGTTTCATGGTGTTCTCCGCTGTAGGCTGTTTCTTTATTAAGTCCTCTAAACGCTGTATAACAATCCGATCTCGTCCTTGGTTAATGTTTTTAATAATTGAACTTGCGTATACATTTGCTTCTCTGAGAGTTGGAAAATAGCGCGGGATAAATAAAGTGAAATTTAAGTTAGAAGTGCCAGTTTCTTGCTCTCGGAAATTTTGACCGTCAGGCATAATCAAGCCGTCTTCGTACTTTCGAATAATGCGTCCTTTTGGATTCATACAGTAAGTAGTAGCCGTGAAAAGTTCATGCTCATAAGAAAGTTTTGTCTCAAATGTATCTTTTAATATAGAACGTAATTGGTGTTCTTTCATCTCTACTCTAATACCTAAATCTACACGAGTTTGCTCTTGAGAAATATTTAGAGAAGTGCACATTTCTTTTAACCAATCCGCTCCGGAACGTCCTGTTGCAAATACGATTTGCTTAGATTGAACTATTCCTTGATTGGTATCTATTTTAAAATGATTTTTCTGTTTCATGATATGCTCTACATCTATATGAAATTGGATATCTATTTTCGTAAGTAAAAATTCATAGAGCTGCTGAAAAATGTTACGGGAAAGTGTAGTACCAAGATGTCTTACTTCGGTTGTTAGCATTTGTAAACCACACGCTTCAGCTCTCTTAGTGAGATTTAGATTTTCTGTAGAATATTTTGAAACTGAACTTCCGCCAAACTGACATAGAATTTCATCTACTTCATCCATGAGTTGTATAAAGCCTTCTTTACCTACCTTTTGCTCAAGTCCGCCTCCAAAACCGTTTGTGTAATTAAATTTCCCTTCAGATTTTCCTAAACCACCAAACCCGAAATATTTATCACATGCAGTACAGTTACATATTTCCCCTTGTTCTAAAGAGCAATTTCGATGTTCTAACGGTTTACCTTTATCAAGAATTAAAACCTTTTTGTTGCTTTTGGCTAGTGTATAAGCCATAAAAATGCTACTCACTCCAGCACCGATAATGGTAATGTCATACATATTTTTTCACCTGCTAACGAATAGTTTGTTTTTTATTTTCTTAGTGTATAACACTTTTAGGAAGTTAAGAAATAGCTTTTATTAATAAAGAGGGCATTTTTGAACTTGATGCTTTTTTAATTTCTCCGAGTAGTGGAGTAAATACAAATGTTTTTATTTGAAAGAAGAAATAGTTTTAATTGATCACTGTGTCATATGATTAATAAAATCTTACATATAAAAAAACAGACCTTTTAAGTGAAGAGGTCTGTTAATGATTTCAAATCTTATTTAGCGAAGACTTGGTTACCGATTCTCTATCAAGAAGTTATAAGTACTAATAAGTCACTTTAATTTTCAACATAATTTCATAGAAACAATGTAACTCTATTAAAAGTCTTGTAGAATTCCCATAAGGCCTTTTAGTATTTGTTATTATGAGAATCAAAGTTCTTTGAATAGGTTTATATAGTTAATATAATAATTTAATACAATTATAAGATTGATACGAAAAATGTCGATTAATGTCGATTATTGTTGTAAAATAAAACGTATAAATATAATATATAGATGAGGTGTAAATGTTGTTTTTTATTAAAAATAGTAAAATTGGAACGAAATTAAATGTGTTAGTCATTATATCGAGTTTGGCTTGTATCATGTTATCTGCACTGGGGTTTTTAGGGCTTCAAAAAGGTGAAAATACATCTTCTAGTATGTATGACGAAAGGCTATTACCAATTCAATGGATAGGAATTGTAGAATCAAATTTTTACCATGCTAATATGAATTTTATGGAGATTATGATATCGAAAGATGAAAATAGAATGAAAGAACTAATAACAGAAATAGATAAGACTAGGAAAGAAAGTGAGGAGTTATTAAAACAATTTGAAACTAGAATTAGTTCTCATAAAGAAAAGGACTTGTATAATGCATTTCAAGGTCAATTCAAAGATTTAAGAATACAAATGAAGAAAGCACAGGACTTGGGACTGACTAATAATGAAGAAGCGTATAGCTATTATTTAAAAGAAATTGAACCTAATATGGGGAAAACAATTCAGTCTATTCGTGAACTTATTGTACATAATAATACCGCGGCTGAACAACTACAAAAAGAGAATATTAATAGTGTGAAAAATACAATAATAACATTTGTAATTATTTCATTTGTTGGAATCATAATAATCATTTTTATTGGTTTTATAATAAAAAATGCTATAAAAAAACCAATTGTATTATTACAAAAAGATATGGAACGAGTATCTGCTGGAGATTTAACAATTCGAACTTCTTATAAATCCGAGAACGAATTAGGCCGTATGGTACAATCCTTTAATAGTATGTTAGATAACTTGCAACAATTAATCGGTCAGGTGAAGGCTACAGCGAAAGAAGTAATTACTTCAACTGAAAATATGCTACAAGAGACAAAAACGGCAGCACATATATCAAACGAGGTTGTTCGAACTACTTCTGAAGTAAATAAAGAAATAGAGGGACAAGTGACTAGTATTCAAGAAAGTTCAACTTCGATGGAAGAAATTGCAACTGGAGTTCAAACAGTAGCTGAATCTTCAGCGATGGTTGCTGAAGTTGCTGTTGCAACAATAGACCAAGCAAATTTTGGTAGTGAAGTTATAAAACAATCTATTCGTCAAATGAATAGTGTGAATGAAGTTGTCGAAGAAACTTCTAAGGTCATTGATAGACTTGTTACGCGTACACAACAAATTGAAGAAGCGCTAGATATTATTACTAATATTGCGGAACAAACGAATTTACTTGCTTTAAATGCAGCAATTGAGGCAGCACGCGCCGGAGAAAATGGAAAAGGATTTGCAGTAGTTGCAGCTGAAGTAAGAGGTCTGGCGGAGAAATCTAAAACATCTGTAAATGATATAAATAATTTATTACGTTTTATACATCAAGATACACAGGATACAGTTCATGTAATGAAAAAAGGTCAACAACAGGCTAGTGGTGGTAAAGAAGCAGTACATAAGGCAGAAATCGCATTTTCATCTATTATGCAAGATATTAATAGAATAACGTCCCAAATTCAAGAAGTGTCTGCTGCCACAGAAGAAATGTCTGCTGGGACAGAAGAAGTGAATGCCTCTTTATCAATAGTTTCTGAAACTGCAACACAAGTCGCACAAGAAACGAATCGAACGGTACAATCAATTCAAGCACAAGCCACATTGATTCAAGAAATAACGACGAAATCTAATGAAATGAAAAAGAAAGTCGAAAATTTAGAAATGCTAATTTCACAATTCATTATTGAAGAATAAGTCTGTTAACATTTATCATTAGTAAAAACTTTAAGATACTCAATATAGTGCTGCGTTGCACAATTTGAAAAGGACCTTCATAGGTTCTTTTTTTTATAAATGGTGTGAATGCTATGTTTAATTATAGTGAAAAGCAGAAACTTATTATATAATAAATATTTAAATTTATACCTATAAATTTTATATGTAATAATGAATTTGATTTATTCTAATGAAACGGAGGTATATATTATGAAGTTTCCACATGATTTTTTATTCGGGGCTGCTTCAGCTTCTTATCAAGTAGAAGGTGCATGGAATGAAGATGGAAAAGGTGTTACGAATTGGGATGAGTTTTCAAAAATCCCTGGCAAAACATACAATGGAACAAATGGTGATGTAGCTGTTGATCATTATCATCGATATAAAGAAGATGTTCGTTTAATGGCTGAGATGGGATTAGAATCGTATCGTTTTTCTATTTCTTGGGCGAGAATATTGCCGACTGGAGATGGAGAGGTAAATGAAAAAGGAATAGAATTTTATAACAACTTAATTGATGAATGTTTAAAATACGGGATTGTACCGTTTGTCACTTTATATCATTGGGATTTACCGTTACCTTTAGAAAAAGACGGTGGATGGATGAATAAAAGAACAGCAGAAGCTTTCGTAAAGTACGCAGAGATTTGCTTTAAGGCGTTTGGTGATAGAGTGAAACATTGGATTACTTTTAATGAGACAGTGATGTTTTGTGGATTAGGGTACTTAAAAGGTGCACATCCACCAGGAATACAAAATGATGTTTCAAAGTATTTTCAAGCGACTCATTATGTATTTTATGCACATGCAAAAACAGTTGCAGTGTACAAGCGGTTGAAACAATATGGAGAGATTGGTATCACGCATGTTTTCTTGCCTGCTTATAGTGTGGATAATCAAAAAGAAAATATACTAGCAGCAAATCATGCGAATGAATATGAAACGTATTGGTACTATGATCCAGTTTTAAAGGGTGAGTATCCGTCTTATGTTGTACAGCAATTAAAGGAAAAAGGATGGACTCCTAATTGGACGGGTGAAGAATTAGAAATCATTAAACAAAATGCCGGGAAAAATGATTTTATTGGCTTGAATTATTATCAACCGATACGAGTGGAAAGATATGATATGGATCTAAAGAATGAAGAACATTCTCGAGAAAACTCAACACTTGCTCCAGGTAATCCTTCTTTTGATGGTTTTTATCGAACAGTTAAAATGGATGATAAAACATATACAAAATGGGGATGGGAAATATCTCCCGAAGGTTTCTTAGATGGATTGCATATGTTGAAAGCACGTTACGGTGACATAAAGATGTATGTAACGGAAAATGGACTTGGTGATGAAGATCCAATCATTGACGGAGAAATTGTAGATGTTCCGAGAATTAAATTTATTGAAGAACATTTAAAAGTAATGAAGCGTGCAATTCAAGAGGGAATTAATTTAAAAGGTTATTATGCATGGTCTGTTATTGATTTATTAAGTTGGCTAAATGGATATAAAAAGCAATATGGCTTTATTTTTGTCGATCATAATGATAACTTAAAACGTAAGAAAAAACTTTCGTTTCATTGGTATAAGCATGTGATCGAAACGAGAGGAGAAGAGTTATAATAGATAAAAGAGTATTTTAGGAGAAAGTGTATGAGTGCAAAGTATAAACAAATTGCAGATGTGTTAGAGCAAAATATTCGAGATGGGCTTTTTAATGAAACGAAAAAACTACCTACAGAAGAAGCGTTGATGAATCGATTTGAAGTAAGCCGTAATACGATACGTAAAGTAATTAGTCAGCTTGTGAATAGAGGCTATATTTTTCAAGTGCAAGGTAGTGGGATGTTTTTACGCGAAACTTCTGTAACAGATTACATTAATTTAGGAAGTTTACGTGGATTAACGAAAAACCTCGTTTCACAAAACATTGAAACGAAAGTGTTAGAGCTTGAAGTAATAGATGCGGACGAAGAGATAGCAAAGCGGATGCAATGTGAAATTGGAACTAGGTTATATTTCTTGAAGCGCTTAAGAATTGTAGATGGGAAACCATTCTCTATTGAAGTAAGTTATTTCAAAAAAGATATCATTCCTTATTTGAATGAAGAAATAGCATTAAGCTCTGTATACAGTTATTTCATTGAAGATTTACGATTAAATATTGGCTTTGCCGATAAAGTTATTAGTTGTGAAAAAATAAATAAAGAAAATGCAAAGCTTTTAGAACTAAATGAAGGTGATCCAGCACTTCTTATTGAAAATACAGTTTATCTTGTAAATGGAACAATTTTCGAGCTATCTCAATCAATGTTTCATTATGAAAAGACCAAACTTTTAAATCGAATTAATTTTAATTGAAAATGAATATAAGTAGCCTTGTAAAAAAAGCAACTGGTCCTAAGTGAGCAGTTGCTTTTTATTTTTAAAGTGGATGAGTAAAAAAACACAAAAGTGGTTGGTCCGTTTTTTACAAACTTCTATTATGATAAGAGAAGAAAGGTAGTATTTTATTCATGCTTTAAAATAGACTGGCCTTAGAGAGGTGAAAAGACAATGAGTTTTGCGATTTCACTAGTTATTATTATTGTAGTTGTATCACTATTTGGGACCGTACTAGTCGCACGAAATGTAGAAGATAATTACGGTAAGTCTACAAAGAGGAATGTAAAAAACTTATCTGCTATCTATATCATTCTTCTTTTAGGACTTCTTGTGGGAGTTACTTGGTATGCGGTCGTTATTTTATAGAGTTTGTATATGATGAAGGAGTTAATGCATTGATGAAAAATGAGCGCCATGTTTTAGTTGTTTTCCCGCATCCAGATGATGAGTCGTATTGTGTGGCTGGCACAATTTTGGCTTATACTGAGCAGAAAGTCCCTCTTACCTATGTTTGCTTAACACTTGGTGAAATGGGGAGAGCGATGGGGAATCCACCTTTTGCAACTCGTGAATCTTTATATACTATTAGAGAGAAAGAGTTAAAGCGAGCTACAAATATTTTAGGGATTGAAGATTTACGTATGATGGGATATCGTGATAAAACTCTTGAATTTGAAGAGCCTGGAAAATTAAGAAGCTTGATTCAAAACTGTATTGAAGAATTGAATCCTTCTGTAGTTATTTCTTTCTATCCTGGGTATGCAGTTCATCCAGATCACGATGCAACAGGGGAAGCGGTAGTAGAGGCGTTAGCTAATATTTCGGAAAGTAAACGACCAGCCTTTTATGCTGTAGCTTTTTCGAAAAATCATGAAGACGAAATAGGACCTCCAGATTTTAAAAATGAAGTAAAAAAATATGTTCCGAAAAAATTGGAAGCATTACGAGCACATGCATCACAATTTACAGCTAAAGTGGATGAGCTGGAAAGAGAGTATGAAGACGGTATTTCAGACACAGTTGAGTGGTTAGAAAAAGAACCGTTTTGGATATATTCATTCAAAGATAAAAATATGTGATGCTACATCTGAAGGTGATGAATATGTATTTTGAATATAAGAATCGAAAGGTTTTTTACAATATAGAAGGATCGGGGCCTGTCATATTGTTTTTACATGGTCTTGGAGGAAATTCGAATAATTGGTTATACCAAAGAAAATACTTCAAGGAAAGATGGACAGTAATCTCACTCGATTTACCTGGACATGGGAAATCCGAAGGGATTGAAATTACTTTTAAAGAATATTCAAATGTTTTATATGAGTTATGTAATCATTTAAAGCTAAAATCAGTAACAATTTGCGGTCTATCAAAAGGAGCTAGAGTCGGTATCGATTTTGCCATTCAATATCCAAGTTTTGTTTCTAGCTTAATTGTTGTAAATGCATTTCCCTATTTAGAACCGGCAGATCGTAAAGAACGACTTGAAGTATATGATTTACTTAGCTTGCATGATAAAGGGAAAACTTGGGCGGATACGTTATTGAGAGCGATGGGAGTAGAAGATAATGATGCGATTGTCCGAGGATTTCATCAATCCCTACAAACTATTCATCCGATGCATATTCAAAGGCTATTTACTGAATTAGTTGATTACGATCAAAGACCATACCTCTCTAACATTACATGTCCTGTATTAATAATACGAGGAGAGAATGATTATTTTGTTCCAGAAAAGTATGTGAGAGAATTTGAAAAACACCTGAGAAACGTGACGTTCGTTGAGTTGAAAAATAGTGGGCATTTGCCTTATTTAGAACAGCCGACTAATTTTAATGTGACGGTTGAGGTATTTTTAAACCATGTGCTTGATTAATACCATTTTTACAGTGAATACTGTTGTTAATGAATTCAGGACACTAGCTTGGAGAGGAGGGAACTAAATGGAATGGAAACCGAATCGTGCAGATAAGATACCAGTGTATAAACAAATTGCTGATTACATTGAAAGAGGCATTTCTACCGGTGAATTCCCTTCTGATAGAAAATTACCTTCTGAGCGTATGTTAGCACAGAAGTTACAAGTGAACCGGAGTACGGTAGTAGCTGCTTATGAGGAATTAAAATCCCTTGGGGTAGTAGAACGGCAAAAAGGAAGCGGCACCCGGGTGAATACAGACATATGGGGTGTGTCACATAAACGAATACCGAACTGGGGGAGGTATGTTGAGGATGGATCGTTCTTACCTAATGTACCACTTGTTCAACAAATTCGAACGGAAACACAAAAAGATGATTTAATCAATTTAGCGAGTGGTGAATTGTCACCAGAATTAATTCCGAGTGATAGATTTCGAACAATTTTGTCGGAGAAAGCATTTATGGAAAACCTCGGTTATGACCATCCACTTGGAAATGAAATGTTGCGAAAAACAATTGCGGCACATGTCGAGCAATATAAACAAATAGAAGCAGATTCAAGCTCTATTCTTATTACATCTGGAGCTCAGCAGGCACTTAATCTTATCGTTCAATGTTTGTTAAAACCTGGCGATGCGATTGCAATTGAGGATCCTTCATATTGTTATTCACTTCCGATGTTTAAATCAGCAGGTTTAAACATATTCCGTTTACCAGTTGATCAGCATGGTATGAATCCAGATGACTTAATCAATTTGCACAAAAAGCATCGCATTCGTATGGTGTTTTTAAATCCGGATTATCAAAATCCAACTGGAACGGTACTTTCATTGGCAAGACGTAAAAAGGTTTTAGAATTATCTTCTGAATTTGGTATACCGATTGTAGAAGATGATCCGTATAGTTTGACTTCTTTTAATGGAGAAGTAAATCCAACATTGAAATCGATGGATCAAAATGGAAACGTTCTTTATGTAAGCTCATTATCAAAAATTGTTGCATCAGGATTACGTATTGGTTGGGTAATTGGCCCCACGCGCGTAATTGAGCGATTGGCAGATGCGAAGCAGCAAGTTGATTTCGGTCATAGTGTATTTACACAGTGGGTAGCGAACCAATTTTTAGAATCTGAGGATTTTCATACGCACATTACGATGCTTCGTGGACAACTGAAGCAAAGAAGAGATGAGTTAATTAGAAAGCTTGAAGAAATATTAGGGGACCAGGTTGAATTTTTTGTTCCTGAGGGCGGAATACATTTATGGTGCAAAGTGCAAGGAACGTTTGATGAATATCATTTACTAGGTGAATCTATACAAAATGGTGTAGCATTTGTCCCAGGAAGCGTCCTAGGTTCGAAAAGTGAATATATCCGATTTACTTTTGGCAGAGCGAATGTAGAACAAATTCAGCTTGGAATTATAAGATTTGCAGAGACATTAAACGAGATTCAATAATAAATTGTGGGAATTTGGTATTGAAATGGGGAGTAGCAATTGAAGTTTTTGACGCTTTTACTTCAAGTAGGAGTGCTATATATGTTTAGTTTGGTTGGTGTATGGATTCAGGAAGTATTTCATCTATCTATGCCAGGAAGTTTAATAGGAATGTTAATTCTTTTTCTGCTTCTTTCCACTCGCATTGTGCCATTAAAATGGTTTGAGATAGGTGCAGAAAAGCTAATAGTATTTTTACCTTTATTTTTAATTCCTTCGACGACGGGGTTAATGGAATACGGCTCATTTCTTTTAAGTAAGGGTAGTATTATGTTCTTTCTAGTTGTTGTAAGTACTTTAGTAACATTGATTATTTCAGGTTATGTAAGTCAATTATTAATAACATCTAAAAAATAAAATTGATAAGGTGCGCTATTCAAATGGTCTTAATTTTTATTACTGTAGTGATTTATTTATTGGCGACAAAGCTATATAAAAAATTTACGTTTCCATTTACTTTACCGGTGTTAACAGTTACGACAATTATGATTTGTATATTTTTTACCTTCGGGATCTCGCATCAAGATTATAAGGAAAATGGGGGAGATATTCTTTCCAGCTTCTTGAGCCCTGCGATTGTAGCTTTAGCAATACCGCTATTTAAGGAACGAAAAATACTTATGAAAAACTTCTTATCAATACTTGTTGGGGTAGTAATCGGTATAGTGGCTTTAATAAGTTTGAATGTAGTGATTGGGGAAATGTTGAATATAGATAAGAAACTTATATTAACAACTATCCCGCAATTAGCGACAATGCCTATTGCCATTTCATTAGCGGATCAAATTGGTGGCATTCCATCTATGACTGCTAGTTTTGTAGTTGTTGCGGGAATAACAGGTGCTATCATAGGACCGACGGCACTTAAGTTTTTCCGAATAACAAGTGCAATTGGAAAAGGAGTTGGGATGGGCTGTGCATCACATATCATTGGTGTGAGTCGCTTAGTGAAAGAAGGAGAGAAAGAGGCAACTATCGGTTCGGTAACGATGATTGTAACAGGGATACTTATTAGTATATTAGTACCTTATGGAATGAAATTTTTATTTTGAAAATTAATGAATCGTAATAAGGAGTATAACACTACTCATTTTAGAGCGTAATGGAGATGATTAAAATGACAACATGGTTTATAGTTACATTATTTATTTTTGGTGCTCTTAAAGTACTAGTTTCTAGTATGCCAACTTCTGTTGTAGAATCAATTATTAGTAGATTTGAGTTACATCAAAAACTTGATGAGGAAAATACTACTGTAACAATAGATGGGGAAAGTATAAAAGGAGAAATGAAAGTTCAAGTTATTCATGAATTTAACGAGGCTTTATTTTTAGATAAACATTATTTTCCGCCACAAGGGAATGGTACACCAATAGTCATGGAGACGAAGAAAGGAAAAAGAGAGATTAGATTTTCTATATATAGCTACGAGGAACACGTTGATGTAATAAAGCAATATAAGAAGAAAGTAGTTGCATATCGTTTGCGATCAAAAAGCCTTCAAAGTCGTTCAGTAGCAGTAACTGAAGATTATGCTTAAGGAGAGACCGTTATAAAAACGGTCTCTTTATTTTTAGCATCCAATTATAAAATTTCCAAATAAGAGAAAAGAAAATGATATATCCAAACAAAGAATAACTATGCTGCCAATCCGTACTATGTACAAATAAGCCTAGCCTCTCAGCAACTTGCTCAAAAATGCTAGCGCAAACGCCTATTGAAATAATAAATAGAGTTCTAGAAACGGTCGATAATTTCTTTGAAATTTGAATAAAAGAGGCTGTTAAAATCGGTAGTACGAGTAACGTGAAAGCTATGTTAACTGAAAATGTGGATGAGAAGGGTCTAACCGGAAAAGAATATATTTGTTTATTAATAAAGAAAGCATCTAAGCAAGTTCCGATAATGGAAGAGAGAAAGAGTGTAACTACTATTGCTAGAAAATCATTCTTCTTCACGGAGGAGAACGTTTTTCTTTGCGAGAATTGCGAGTTCAATTTTTTCGAGTGTTTTGCAGTAGTCTTCTGTAATTTGTCCACTTACCTTTTCCTCCTTATCAACTAAGTAATTTACAACTTGCCAATCAGTAAACCAATCTTTACTTTCATCTTCTTCATGTTTCATATCGCGCCATGCATAGATGAGTGCAGGGCTGTATATACGATAAGCGCCACTACGCAACTGGCATTTCTTTATTCGGCGTTTATAAAACTCACGGGAAAAAGATTCATTTACACTTGAAAATAAATGAGGCCAGTAATCTTTCCTTGAGCCTGTGTGTGGATGATGCTCGGCCCAACGTATTATTTGAGATAAAATATGTGTATCCCGAAATAATAGTGAATACAACCTTTTCCCAATTAAGATTCGTTCATGCAAGGACGTAAAATGTTTCATTGTATCACCAAATAGTAATACTTTTTGTTTCTTATCATTTTCGTAGAATGGGAAAAGGATATGATTAAACTGAAAGAAATCAAAGAGTTTAAATCCAATACTATTTAGTACAGTCTTTTTAAAGTGTGCATTTTGAATAACTCTTTTTTCTAAGTAGTTTTGCTCATTAATAATAGTTGCAATCGCTAATGTTTTTTTGTTACCTGTTTTCCAAAAATCGTTCCACATCGTTTCCATAAATGTAGAAACATTTAGGTGAGGGAGAAGGTGAAATAGCCTTTGCGATCTTTTTACACTTTGTTCATATAGCAAAAATTGAGGATATACATCTTGGAAAATAAGCCAATTTCCCCTTTCTAAAAAAGAAAAAAATGTAATTTGATCTTTCTCTGATAAAATTCTCGTATATAAATCTCCCTTTAAATCGGTCATATTCCAACCACCGTTACGTGATACCATATGCCCAAGTAGTGCCCAATGTATTTCTGGATATTGAATGTAAAATTGGTAGTATGCACGTGTTCTTGTTACATTATTTTTATTTAGTTGTTTTGTTTGTACTTTTATGTTCTCGATGATGAGTTGCTCTTCTTTCGTTAATTTATACATGGTTTCAGAATGAATGAGTGTGCATTTTTGTTTTAACTCATTTTTCACATCAAATAGGGAGAGAGGAAGTGCTTTGGAAGCTTCATTATATGTATTATTTGAGTTGCTTTGGTACATTCCATTACCTCCCTTTTCATGAATTTAAACATGATATTGGTTATGAATCATTCTATTTATTTTATTACGAGTATATGAAATAAATGAGCGGTGTTTTTTTACAAGTAATATAGTTATCGTGCAAACAGTATGAAAAAATCTTACTGTTAAGAGGTGAAATGAAAAACAGAAACTATGTTTAATAGTTTCTGTTTTTTTATTTTGTCAATTTAATGTAACAAACGACGATTATGATTTGAATCAATTGAAAAATAATTCAATAGCTTTGGTAAGTACAATTTTTATTGAAATGTATGGTAGGAGGAAAAGGAATGCTTAATAAAATAATTTTAATTACTGGTGGCACAGGTTCGTGGGGACATGAACTTATAAAACAACTATTAGAAAAATCGCCGAAAGAAATTAGAGTTTTTTCAAGGAATGAAACGGTTCAGTTTGAAATGCAGCAACAGTTTATAAATGACGATAGATTAAAATTTATTATTGGAGATATTCGTGATAAGGACCAACTAGTCTATGCGTGCCAGGGTGTACATTATGTATTCCATCTTGCAGCTTTAAAACATGTTCCAGTATGTGAGTATTATCCTTATGAAGCTATCAAAACAAATATACATGGTACGCAAAATGTAATTGAAGCATCAATCCAGGAGCAAGTTGAGAAAGTTATATATGTTTCAACTGATAAAGCGGCCGACCCATCAAATACGTATGGGATGACAAAAGCAATTGGTGAAAAGTTAATGGTTCATGCGAATGTGCAAACGAAGAAAACAAAATTCATTTGTGTTCGTGGTGGAAATGTTTTAGGGACGAGTGGGAGTGTGGTACCGCTCTTTAAAAAGCAAATTAAAAAGTCTTCACAGGTAGGGATTACTGATGAAAATATGACTAGATTTTTCTTAACAATTGAAGATGCTGTTGGATTGTTATTTAAAGCAGCATCTGAAGGAAGAGGAGGGGAAATCTTTGTTATGAAAATGCCAGCATGTAAAATAACGGATTTAGCAAAAGTATTGATTGAAGATTCAAAAAAAGAAAACGTGAAGATAAAAGAGGTAGGGATAAGACCTGGTGAAAAATTAAGTGAAATGCTTTTATCTGAGGTAGAGAGTAAAACAAGTATTAGTTTTGATCAAAATTATTTTGTGGTACTACCGACTATTCCTATAGAAGGACTTCAAGAATATTATGCTAGTTATCCGCTTGTGGATGTGAAGAGTTTTAGTTCTCAACAAGACTTACTTGCAAAACATGAGGTGAAACAAATGTTAGAAAAAGGAGGGTTTTTACGATGAAAAAAAATGCGAGCCTTTTAATCACTGGTGCAAATGGCTTCACAGGACGTCATGCTTGCCAATATTTTTTAGAGCAGGGCTTTCATGTAATTCCTATGTTTCAAAATCGTTCACATAGTGAAAAAATCGAAAATGGTATTACTTGTGATTTAACAAATAAGAGTGAAGTAATGAAGGTAATGAAACAAATAAAGCCAGACTATGTATTGCATTTAGCAGGAAGAAATTCGGTCATAGAGTCTTGGACAGCTTCTCTGGAATATATAGAGATTAACGTAATAGGGACTTTATATTTATTAGAAGCCATTAAGCAGGAAGCCTCGCATTGTAAAACATTAGTTATAGGATCTGCATTGCAAGCAGATAGTATGAAAAACATAAAAGTTTCAAATCCATATAGTTTAAGTAAAACTATGCAAGTCATTATTGCAGAGGCTTGGGGTGGGTTAATGGATTCAAATATTATCATTGCAAAGCCCTCGAACTTAATTGGTCCAGGAGTATCGAATGGTGTTTGTTCAATTCTCGCAAAAAAAATGATAGATATAGAATCGGGTAGAAGTAAAGCGATTATTGAAGTAAACAGTTTGAAAGATAGTAGAGACTTTCTAGATGTACGTGATGCAGTTAAAGCGTATCATGTGTTATTACGTGATGGTATAAATGGAAAACAATATAATATTGGATCAGGAGTAAAACGCTCTTTATTAGATGTATTGGAGCAATTTAAAGGATTAACACAGCTGAATTTTACTATAAAAGAAAAAGAGAATAGTGGGAGTAACTCAAATGAAAATTTATTATTAGAGGATATAAAAAAATTAGGATGGATCCCAGAAATTCAATTTCAGCAATCATTAAAAGATGTACTTGAATATGCGAAGTGTAGTGAAATCTGCATTCAATAAAAATATAAAAGGATGTAACAAATATATGAATTGTTATGAAGCGATAGATAATCAAAGTACGCTATTTCTTTCGATTGTTGATACGTTGGATTGGAAAGATGAAGAAGCGCATGTGTTGCACCTTTATGAGGCAATAAATCAATATCGAGCGTATGTGGAAGAAAAGAAGGTTGATCGAATAAAGCCAGCACTAGAGACTAGAACTAGGCATGTGATTCAAGTTTTTGCTCAGCATGAGTGTAGTGAGTATGGAAATGATTTTTATGAACTCATCAAAGATCTTTTACAAGATATAGGACTTGAGTTAAAGATTAATATAAAGCTAGATTTTTAATGATAAAGGTGGATATAAGTTATGAATAAAAAGATTCTCTTTACTGGGGGCGGTACAGCCGGACACGTAATGATTAATATGGTATTGATTCCTAAATTTATGGAAAAAGGATGGGGAGTTGAGTATATTGGATCTCAAAATGGAATTGAAAAATTATTAGTTCAAAATGTTAAATACAATAGTATTTCGACGGGGAAGCTTAGGAGATATTGGGATTGGGAGAACTTTAAAGATCCTTTTAAAATTATACACGGTTGTTTACAAAGTTATAAATTAATTAAGAAAATGAAGCCTGATGTTATCTTTTCAGCAGGAGGATTTGTTTCAGTTCCTGTAGTTATAGGGGCATGGTTAAATCGTGTACCTATAATAATACGTGAACCAGATAGTACGTTAGGGTTGGCAAATAAAATAGCATTACCTTTTTCTAAAAAACTATGTACAACATTTCCTCAAACAGGGGGTAATGTAAGTACTGAGAAGAAGGTTTATGTAGGGCCAATTGTAAGGGAAGAAATTGAGAGAGGTAACGTATTACGAGGAAGAAGCTATTGTAAATTTCAGCAAGATAAACCGGTATTGTTAATAATGGGTGGGAGTCAAGGTGCACAATGGATAAATGATATGGTAAGGAAAAGTTTAGATACATTATTATTAAATTTTAATATTGTTCATATGTGTGGTAAAGGGAAGGTGGACCCAGCTATTGGAATGGAAGGTTATATACAATTTGAATATATAGGGGAAGAGTTACCGCATATACTGAATATGGCAAGTGTTGTAGTTTCCAGAGCGGGTTCTACTGCTATTTCTGAATTGTTATTTTTGAAGAAACCGATGTTGCTTATTCCGTTAACTAATGGTTCCAGTAGAGGGGATCAAGTTTTAAATGCTGACCATTTTGCACGACAAGGATATGCAGAAGTTTTACTTCAAGATAGAGTAAACAGTAGTACATTTACACATGCAGTAAATAAGTTGTATACAAATAAGGAGAGGTATATTCAAAACATGAATGGATATAAGAAAACAAATGATGAGGGGATTCATCAATTAATAGATATAATAAATGAAGTGGTGAAGTAATAGAAATTTAAATAGAAAAACAAAAGGAAAGAAGGTATCTTCTTTCCTTTTTACTATAGTTGCTCAAATTCATTATTACTTATACCGATTAGCTATGTACTATTGGTGAATACCGATTTCTAATAGCTCAGTAAATGCATTAGTATGAATAGGTTTACTGTAATAGTAACCTTGAATAAAATGACATTTATTTTTTTGAAGGAAATTTACGTGTTCTTTCGTTTCTACACCTTCAGCAATGACAGACATTCCTAATGTATTTGCTAATGTGATGATCGTTTTAATGATTTCCATTCCATCTTCACATGTTTCAGACATTGTAATAAATTCTCTTGGGATTTTTAACGTATCAATTGGATATAAAGGTAAGTAGGCTAGGGAAGAATAGCCTGTACCAAAGTCGTCGATTGAAATGTGAATCCCTAAACTTTTTAGTGTACGCAGTTTTATCAATGTTTCTCTTTCATCCATCATTGCAATTCGTTCTGTTAATTCAAGATCGAGAGAACTTGCTGGTAAACCTGTAGTTGCTAAAGTAGAAGAAATAGACTTTACAAAACCTTCTTGTTCAAATTCTTTAGCAGATAAATTTACCCCTATTTTTAAATGTGAATATCCGAGTACGTGCCAACGCTTCATTTGCTTACAAGCCTGCTGCAATGTCCACTTTCCTATTGGAATAATTTGTAGTGTTTCTTCAGCAATCGGAATAAATTCATATGGAGAAATAACACCTAATTCAGGATGATTCCATCTGATTAAAGCTTCTGCACCGATAATTTTATTAGATCCACTATCAACTTGAGGTTGATACAAAAGGAACAATTCTTCATTTTGTATTGCGTTTGGTAAATCTTTTTCTAATCGTAATCGTCTTTCAATCTTTCTAGCGATTACATCGTCATAAATAGAGACAGAGTTAAGTTCTTTTGCCTTTGCATCATACATTGCAACATTAGCGTTTTTCAGAAGTGTAGCGGTATCGATTCCGGAATGTGGATAAATAGCGATGCCGATACTTAGTGATAAAGTTAATTTGTGCTCATGTATGACAAACGGCTTTTTCATGCATTCAAATAATTGGTTACATAATTGGAATAAGGAATCTTCGTCAGTATAGTTTTCAATTAAGATTGTAAATTCATCGCCACCAATTCTTGACAGATGAGTATGTGATGGAAGACATGATTGGAATCGGCTTGCTACTTCTTCTAATATGTAATCACCTGACGAATGTCCAAGTGTATCGTTAATTACTTTAAAGCGATCTAAATCTAAATATAATAATGCAAACTCACTTTGTGTTGTTTGGGCATTTTTTATAAATTTTCTTAACTTCCTATGGAAAAAGGATCGATTCCCAATTTTCGTTACAGTATCGTGGAATGCTAAATATTTTATTTCTTCTTGTTGTTTTTTTAGTGCGGTAATATCCTTTACCATAATATAGCTTCCTGAAATTTGTCCATCTATTATAATAGGAACGATGGTAACGTATAAAAAATAAGTAAAGCCATCTTTATATTGAGAACTAAGTTGTAAGGATGCTGATTCTTGTTGTTTAACTTTTTCTAATGCAGATATCAGTTTATGTTTATCTGCATCTAAAATGATAGAAAAACATGTCTCACCGAGTAACTCGTTCGTTGGTGCTCCAAGTAGTATACTTCCTGCTTTATTTACATTTAAGAATATTCCATTTAAATCAATCGTAAAAATGGGATCAGGATGATATTCATATAATGATTTGAATTTTTGTTGTTTCTGAGATAGGGCCTCTGATTTTTGAACTAAATCAGAAGTTCGTACAGCAACTTTTTCTTCTAATTGTGCATTAAAGAATTGTAACCGTTCTGTTAAGCTCTTGTTTTGCATACGTCCAATAGAATGGCGAATAAGTACGAAAACAAAAGTGATACAGTTTCCTGTAATAAGAATGGAAGAAGCTGTTTGTTCTTTAAGGGTAAAGCCAATTAGAAATGCAACAACGAGATAGGGAAATGTGACTAAAACTTTTTTCCCTAGTACAGGGTTTACGATGGAATAACTTGTATTATTCGTAAGACCGCTTGGAATAGAAGCAGCTATTGCAACAAGTAATAGTGGTATTCTATATAAAAGTCGTAATAATGCTACAGTGTCATGCGATAAATGAGTATTTAAATAAAAATAAATATAATTAAAAGCTGCAGAACTTATTAATACAAAAACAAAAATATATATTTTCCATTTCGACTTAAAAACAGTTGGGCGAAAAATGAGACTAGCACCTAGTAGTAAAAAGAGTAGGTCTGCAATTGGATATAAAAATGACAGGAAAATTTCTCCCATTGGTAGAGAGAAAACACTTAAATCTGGTTGATTAAATAAATACCATTCTAATGTGAGTATGGAAGCGAGTACTATACATATATCGCAAATAAAGAAAGCTTTTTCCCACTTATTACATTCCTTTAAAATCTTATAACAAAAAGCAATAAGGAAGAAGAATAGAAATATCATGTAAAATATATCTGAAAAAGTGAAATTATGTATTGGGAATTCGAAAAATTCATGTTGAACCGTATATATTATTTTTCCTAATAAAAAACTGCCCATTGCAATTGTAATACATATCCAAAAAGGATTTGAACTAACTTTTTTAGAATATATAGAGTAAATTAGCGATATAAATGTAATGACTTCAACGATGAGTGAAGCAAAGCGTACATTGAAATTTGAAAAATGAGTAGGGAACAGAAAGAAAAACATAAAATAGATTGAATAGCACATTAGTGTTGTAATTAATATACATAGTTGTAAATTTTTATTTATTTTCAATGAAATCACCTTCTTTAAGTATGCACTATATTCGTAATATCTATACATATTAATATTACTTAAGGATTGTATCAGATTTTCTTATAAAAAGCATGCTTATAAGAAAAAAATGAAGAATGTAATACTTCTTAAAATTGAAAAAGTATTGAGTTCAATAATTTTTAATTTATAAGGAATGCAGATAGAATTTGTATATTTAGTCATCCTTTAGATTTTAAAGGTTTTTTAGTGATTTGCAAGCGGAGATGTAAAATTGCATATAAAGTGATGGGAACTTCTCTCTAGATGAGGGGAGTTTTTCGTTATTAAAGTGTATTAAGTAAGACCTTTGTATGTACCTATTCTCATACTAATGAGGGATTAAAGAAACGTGTTGATTATATACAATAATATGTAATACAGTAATTGATTTTTAATATGGAGGGAAAATCACGATGAAATGGGTGAAGTTTAGAATAGCACGTCCAAGTGATAAATTTGAAGCGGTTATTGCATTCTATGAAGAAGGATTAGGTTTAAAACGTATAGGTGAGTTTTATGATCATGATGGTTATGATGGAGTCATGTTTGGTCTACCGGATGAAGAATATCATTTAGAATTTACAAGACATATAGATGGAAGCCCATGTCCAGCCCCAACAAAAGATAATTTACTTGTGTTTTATATAAGAGAATATAATGAAATAGAAAAAGTGAGTAAAAGGCTGCATGCAATGGGATACGATGAAGTAGAACCAGAAAATCCATATTGGCAAGAAAAGGGGATTACTATAGAGGACCCAGATGGTTGGAGAATTGTATTGATGCAAATAGAAGAATGAGGCTAGAGAAGTTTCGAATTTTTATAGAGTATAAGAAAATATAAAAAAGTTTCCTTGGAGGAGATAAACTTAAAGGGAAACTTTTTTACGCCTTATAATCTGAAAATTAATATTTGATAATCTATTTTGAGGAAATGTAAAATAGAAACGTATATTCCTATGGGTTTGATAGTCATGTCTTTAAAGAGGGATATAGAAAAGGGAGGACTTATGAATACATATATCTATATGGTTAGACATGGTGAATCGTCAAAATTAGAAGGAAATGAAAGAACACGTGGATTAACTGAGAAGGGAATTTTAGATGCTCATAGAGTAACTGAGATATTAGAAACAGAGGGAATTAATACTTTCATTTCAAGTCCGTATAAGAGGGCTATGTTAACGATAGAAGAGTCGGCGAATCTCCATGAAAAAGAAATAGTAGTATATGAAAATCTCAAAGAGTGTAGGTTTTTAAGTGAGAATAAGATTATATCAGATAAGGAAGTGTATCCACTCGTAAAGAAGATGTTCTCTAATCCAGATTTCACACTAACTGGAGGAGAATCGTATGTGGATTGTCAGAGAAGAGTAGTGAGAGTGTTAAAAGAAATATTAATGAATTTTCAAGGACATAAAATTATAATTGGTACACATGGGCTTGTAATGACACTAATGATGAACTATTTTGATAATCAATATGGACTTGAATTTTTAATGAATACATCCAAACCGGATATATATAAGCTAGAATTTAAAGAAGAGCAATTTATGAATGTAGAGAGATTATGGAGAGAAGAATGAAATGGAGTATATGGAGTGTGTTTTAAAAATTATTTTTAAAACACACTCTTTTGTATTAAGTTGAGCTTCAAATATTTTCACTAATATGTTCTTTGTTTTTGTTATTTAAAGTATGTAAGAATTTTTGAAATACCTTAAATGAATGTTGGAATATTGGACTTTGAATAAAAGTGTATAGAAAAGTTACGATAAAAACAGGACCTCCTAGCACGTATCCAATGACTAGTACAAAGCATTCTACAATGATTCGAGCACGGCTAATAGATAACCCAGTTTTGTCAGAAATGGTAAGCATGAATCCATCGCGGGGTCCAGCACCAATGCCAGCCGCAACGTACATGCCGCCCCCAATTCCTGTAATTGCAATACCAGAAAATAAAATGAGTAAGTTTATCCATAAATAATCACTAGCGTTTGGAAGGATTTTTGATTGTAAGAAAAAGTCCATAATAGGACCGATAAGTAGTGCATTTAAAAATGTACCCACGTTTATATATTTTCGATCTACTAGTAAAGAGATAAGAACGAGACATAATCCACATATGACACTCCAAGTACCAATTGTCCAACCAAATCGTTGGTAGAGAGCCATATTTAAAACTTCCCAAGGGTGTAAACCGAGGAATTGAACTTTGACTGCGAGAGCATTTCCAAGTCCAAAGAAAATTAATCCTAGGAAAAAAAGAAAATAGCGAAAGAGAGTTAGCCTCATCTTTAAAACCTCCCAATATATAATGATGTATATTACATGTTTGAATTCCAATGTACAAATATTATGTCTTTTTATGATTTATTAAAAATGTAAATGGATATATATTTTCACAGTCAAAAAAGTTAAAATATTTCGTTTTAAGGATTATAATGGAGAAAGAAACAGAAAAAGGAGTGAACGAACTTGAAACAAGAACTTATTGAAAGATTTACGAGATATGTAAAAATTGATACCCAATCAAATGAAGAAAGCCATACAGTACCAACAACACCTGGACAAATTGAATTTGGTAAGTTATTAGTGGAAGAGTTAAAAGAGATTGGATTATCAGAAGTGACGATGGATGATAATGGTTACGTAATGGCAACACTGCCTGCTAATACAGATAAAGATGTTCCTGTAATCGGCTTTTTAGCGCATTTAGACACAGCAACAGATTTTACAGGGAAAAACGTAAAACCACAAATTCATGAAAATTTTGATGGTAATGCGATTACTTTAAATGAAGAATTAAATGTTGTGTTAACACCTGAACAGTTCCCAGAATTACCATCATATAAAGGACATACAATTATTACAACTGATGGTACAACACTTCTAGGAGCAGATGATAAAGCTGGTCTTACAGAAATTATGGTTGCAATGAACTATTTAATACATAATCCGCAAATTAAGCATGGGAAAATAAGAGTAGCATTTACACCGGATGAAGAAATTGGTCGTGGACCAGCGCATTTTGATGTAGAAGCGTTTGGTGCATCATTTGCTTACACGATGGATGGAGGTCCATTAGGTGGTTTAGAGTATGAAAGTTTTAATGCTGCAGGTGCTAAGTTAACGTTTAACGGAACGAATACACATCCTGGAACAGCGAAAAATAAAATGCGTAACGCAACTAAACTTGCTATGGAGTTTAATGGACATCTGCCGGTAGAAGATGCACCAGAATATACGGAAGGTTATGAAGGGTTCTATCATTTACTTTCTTTAAATGGTGATGTTGAACAAAGTAAAGCGTATTACATTATTCGAGATTTTGATCGTGAAAATTTTGAGACACGTAAAAATAACGTTGAAAATATTGTGAAGCAAATGCAAGAGAAGTATGGGCAAGATGCGGTTGTTTTAGAAATGAATGATCAATATTATAACATGCTTGAAAAAATTGAACCGGTAAGAGAAATTGTTGATATTGCATATGAAGCGATGAAAAGTTTAAATATCGAACCGAACATTCACCCGATTCGTGGTGGAACAGATGGATCACAATTATCATATATGGGATTACCGACGCCAAATATTTTCACTGGTGGTGAAAACTATCACGGTAAATTTGAGTATGTTTCGGTAGATACTATGGAAAAAGCTGTTCAAGTTATTGTAGAAATCGCAAGACGATTTGAAGAACAAGCTTAAAAAGAGAACCAAGTAGTAATGAAGTGCTACTTGGTTCTTTTTTATAGTAAAAAATACAAAGTGAAACTTGTTACAGGACGTTTGTAAAAGGGGGAAATGATATGAGTGAAAATCAGTTTCATGGTTATATAGGGACATATACAAAAGCAGAGAGTAAGGGGATTTATAAATTTATACTTGATACGAACATCGGAAAAATTAAAGGGGTCGAATTAGCAGCTCATATAGGAAGTCCGACATATGTAACGATTAGTCATAACAACGAGTACCTTTATTCTGTTGCGAAAGATAATGGGTTAGGTGGAATGGCTAGTTTTTCCATTCATAATAAATCCGGTAATCTAAATTCGATAAACATGCAAGTTTTAGAAGGGGCATCGCCGTGCTATGTAAGTGTGAATCAGGAGAATAGTATAGTAGTAGCAGCGAATTATCATAAAGGAACAGTAGAGTCCTATTTAGTGAAAAAGGATAATGGAAGTTTAAATGCTGCTACGGTAATTGTAGAACATAAAGGGGCAGGACCAAATAAGGAAAGACAAGAAAAGGCACACGCTCATTATATGGATTTTACTCCTGATGAAAAATATGTAGTAGCAGTTGATTTAGGAATAGACAAGGTGATTACATATAAAGAAAGTGAAGGAGAACTAATAGAAGTTACACGGTTATCTGTAAAACATGGTAGTGGTCCAAGGCATCTTATATTTCATCCAAGTGCGCAGTATGCATATGTTATGACAGAATTCAGTTCAGAAATTATTGTACTGCAATATGATGCACAGAGTGGCAGTTTTAAAGAAAAACAATACATCTCGACATTACCTAAAGAGTATAGTGAGGATAGTTATGGAAGTGCAATTTATATTTCTTCTGATGGCAAATTCGTTTATGCAGCAAACAGAGGACATAATAGTATCGTAGTTTTTCAAGTGAATGAGCATAATGGGAAGCTCACTTTTATTGAAACGGTATCGACAGAAGGGGATTGGCCACGGGACTTTTCTTTAGATCCGACAGAAAGATTTTTAATTGCAGCGAATGAAAAATCTAATACATTGACTTTATTTACTAGGAATGATTCTACAGGTAAGTTAACGCTTGTACAGACGGACGTAAATGTTCCAGAACCAGTATGTGTGAAGTTTTTACATGTAAAAAAATAGATAGGTTTGCCTATCTATTTTTGATTAGGAAATTTTAATATAGTACCCGCCACAAATAAAAGGTCGCGTAAGATTCCCAACTTGTCCAATTTGCTGCAAATTCTTTTATTTCGTTTTTAGTAGGTTTCTTTTCGGCACCTGTAATAAATTTGATAGCATTATGCAGGCCGACATCATCAATTGGAAAGGCTGAAGGGAATCGTAAGCAGCGCATTAAAACATAGTGAGCCGTCCATGGCCCTATACCGCGAATGCTAGTTAATTGTTTTTCAGCTTGCTTCACATCTTGTATTTGTAATAGAGATTCTTTTGAAAATTTACCTTCTGTAATGAGCTGTGCGATGTCAATTATGTATTCACATTTTCTTGTAGTCATTTTTAATATTGCGAGATCTTCTACACGTAGATTTGCTATTACTTCAGGTGAGGGGAATATCCAATGTTTTCTGTCGTTCCAATCTACATAATCGCCAAAATTTTCGACTAATCTTCTTTTTAGAGTATAGGCATATGTGAGGTTGATTTGTTGACCTGAAATCCCCCAGCACAGTGCTTCAAATAAATCTGGAATACCTATAGTGCGAAGCCCATAATACTTTTCAAGGGGTTTTTGAAGGAGCGGATCATGTTTTGCTAATTTATAAAAAGGTGCTAAATCAGTAGTTAAATCAAACCACTCTTTTACATAGTCAGCTACAGCATCGCGGACTCGTTTTTCAGAGATGTATGATTCTTCTAAAAAACGTATTTGAATATTACTATCGGCATTCAAACCAATTTCAACGAAAGGGTTTACGTCTTGAATAGGAATGACTTTATAGATTTTATTGTTTTCAATATGAAACATACATTCATTTTTAGAACGCGATAGATAGCGTAAGTTTTCTTGAAAACTAAATTCTTTTGGAACGACTAAAGACAATATTTCATTACAACCCTCTGTCATATTTACTCCTCCCGAAGCGCTTCTAATTTGAGCAATTCTTTTTTCATTTCTAAACCACCTCTAAAACCGGTCAGTTTACCATTTTTCCCAATAACGCGGTGACAAGGAATAGTGATAAGCAGAGGATTTGCCCCAATGGCAGTCCCAACTGCACGTACAGCGTTAGGTTTTTGAATTTTTTCCGCAATCTCTGAATAAGAATGTGTCTCTCCATAAGGAATTTCACGTACCGTATTCCAAACAGCTAATTGAAATGCAGTTCCGTAAACATCGATAGGAATTGTAAAGGTTTCTAGTTTGGTTTCCAAATACTCGATAAGTTCTTTTGTATATGTTTGCAGATAATCTGGATTTTGGATGAATGTATGTTGTGGCAGTTTTCTTTTAGCCCACGTATTTAGTTCTTCAAAATTATCGTTTTGCGATCCGATAAAGCATAATCCGTTTGAAGTAGCTGCAATATGCATACGCCAATTTTCATGAACAAGTAATGTCCAATATATAGTTTTATTTTCATATGGTTTCATAATCTGATGCCTCTTTTATTCTATTCTTTTTTCGATATTCAGTAGGGGTAAATCCTATCTTTTTTTTAAATAAAGTCGCGAAATACTCTGGGTTTTCTATTCCAACAGCAATACTAATTTCCATAATAGATTGATTTGTATGCGAAAGGTATTTTGTCGCTTTTGTAATTCTGCATTGTTGTATATATTCAATTGGACTAATCCCTACAATTTTCTTGAAAGTGCGTTGTAAATGATAAGGGCTACCATGACACATTTCTGCGAGGATATCGAGAGTTAATGCGTCACAATAATGCTTTTGAATATATTCTGTAATTTGATCTATCCACTCTTCATTAGGTAAAGTAACTCCATTTGGTTTACAACGTTTGCATGGACGAAAATTTTCATGTGACGCTTGTTGTACATTAAGAAATATTTTCACATTATCTTTATTAGGTACTCGTGATTTACATGATGGACGACAAAAAATACGAGTCGATTTTACAGCATAAAAGAATTTGTCATCATAGGAAGAGTCATTATGAATAATTGCTTGCCAATACTCATCTGTTAATTCGTATCTTTGTAATTTCTCATTGTTCATAGAATGTCACCTCTGAGATTAGTATAACCTGAATAAAGTACGTATGTACGCAATTACGGATGTAAGAGCAAGATTACAAAGATGAAACTATGATAGGTTATCTATTTTGTGTTAGCATGAACTTTGAAAGTGAACATCAAGAGGAGGACTATAAGTGAAGTTAATTTCATGGAACGTAAATGGTTTGCGTGCAGTTATCGCGAAGGGTGGTTTTTTAGAATATCTTGAGGAATCCAATGCAGATATATTTTGTCTACAAGAAATTAAATTACAAAGTGGACAAATTGATTTAAATCCTGAGGGATATTATACATATTGGAATTATGCTGTGAAAAAAGGCTATTCAGGAACGGCTATTTTCACGAAAAAAGAACCGCTTTCTGTTACATACGGTTTAGGGATTGAAGAACATGATCAAGAAGGACGCGTTATTACATTAGAATTTGAAGATTTTCACATGATAACGCTATATACACCAAATTCAAAACGAGGATTAGAACGTTTAGATTACAGAATGAAATGGGAAGATGATTTCAGGGCCTATATAAAGCGATTAGATAAAAAGAAACCAATTATTTTCTGTGGTGATCTAAATGTTTCCCATAAAGAAATCGATTTGAAAAATCCGAAAAGCAATCGGAAAAATCCTGGTTTTTCGGATGAAGAAAGAGAGAAGTTTACAAAAATTTTAGAGGAAGGCTTTGTTGATACATATCGCTTTTTATACCCTGAGCAAGAAGGCGCATATTCATGGTGGTCATACCGTATGGGAGCAAGAGCGAAAAATATCGGGTGGCGCTTAGACTACTTTGTAACTTCTGAAAGGCTAAAACATAAAATTACCGATGCGAAAATTAATAGTGAAATAATGGGATCCGACCATTGTCCGGTTGAATTACATATGGATTTCTAAAAAAAGAAGTATCTTCCTGAGAAAAGGAGATACTTTTTTTTGTTCAGTTTGTTAAAATTTTTCAAATCATTCTTGAAATAATTAAATATTAAATATATACTTAATAACGATAATCATTATCATTGATAGTAGTTATCGTTGGTGGGAACGGCAAATAATTTCATACTAGGGGAAGTGAACGAGGATGAATCTTCATTTTACATAGATTTGTTAATGATGTGAAATATAGATGAAGATTATGTTTCATATAATTAAGTTTTGTTGTTGGAATAATATACTTAAAGATTTCGAGAGGAGATATATAAAGATGAACAAGAAGTTATTTACATTAGGGATGGTTACAGTTTTAAGTGTAGGGTTAGCAGCGTGCAATAGTGCGGATAAGACTTCAGGAGAGCAAAAGCAACAGACAAAAGCTACGGAAACGAAAAAAGACGAAAAAAGAAAAATTACATATTTAGGTAAAGAATATACAGTACCAGCAAAAGTAGATAAAATAGCGACGGCTAGTTTAGAGTCAATGGAAGATGCGGCAGTACTTGGAATTAAACCAGTTGGTGCAATTACTGTAGGCGGTAAATTACCAAAGTATCTTGAAAAAGAATTAGAGGGTGCAAAATCTGTAGGTGAAAAGATGCAACCGAACTTTGAAACATTGCTTCAATTAAAACCAGATGTTATTACATCTAGTACGAAATTCCCAGCAGAAACAGCTGAAAAGTTTACGAAAGTAGCTCCGACGTTCCCAGTATCACATGTTTCAACAGATTGGGAAGATAACTTAAAGTTAATGGGAGAACTAACTGGTAAAAAAGATAAAGCAGAAAAAATTATTAAAGATTACAATGCGGATGCTGAAAAAGCAAAAGTAAAACTAGGAGATAAGTTAAAAGATAAAAAAGTACTTGTTATTAGACTAAGAGCAAACGAATTATTCCTATATCCAGAAGGAGTATACTTCAACCCTGTAATTTATAAAGATCTTGGACTAACTGCACCAGAACAATTGAAAGCTGTAAAAGCACAAGAGAAAATTTCATTTGAAAAACTTGCTGAACTTAACCCAGATTATATTTTCTTACAATATGAGGAAAGTGAAAATAAAAATCCGAAAGTGCTAGAAGAAATTGAAAGCAATCCAATTTGGCAAAGTATGAATGCTGCGAAGGAAAAGAAAGTATTTGTAAACGTTGTGGATCCAATGGCACAAGGTGGTACAGCTTGGAGTAAAACAGCATTCTTAAAAGAAGCAGTGAAAAATTTATCTAAATAATACAATAAGTAAGGTGCGTTGAATGATATGCAGAAAACAAATGCAGTACCAGTAACCATATTAAGTATAGCACCCATACTCATCTTATTTACAGTTATACTTTCTATTTTGTATGGGGCAAAGAGTATTGATGCTGAAACAGTGTGGAACGCATTATTTCATTTTGATTCAAGCAATGTAAATCATAATATTATTATTACTTCACGTTTACCAAGGGTAGTTGCAGCTCTTTTAGTCGGAGCATTTCTAGCCATATCAGGAGCACTTATGCAGGGGATGACAAGAAACTATCTTGCATCCCCTTCTATTATGGGTGTGACGGATGGGGCAGCCTTTGTTATTACACTTTGTATGATTTTTCTTCCGGGAATGTCATCAATTGGTATGGTTTTATGTTCAATGATTGGTTCTGCACTAGGAGCCGGTATCGTGTTTGGTTTTGGTTCGCTCCTTCAAAATGGCTTATCACCAGTTAGGTTAGCAATTATCGGAACAGTTATTGGAACATTTTTAAGTAGTGTATCTGCTGCAATGGCTTCATATTTCCAAATTTCTCAAAATGTTAGCTTTTGGTTTAATGCAAAATTAGATCAAGTGGACCCGAATATTATTAAAATTACGATACCGTTTGGGATAATTGGAATAGTTTTAGCGCTGTTTATATCAAAATCTATTACTATTCTTTCTTTAGGAGAAGAAGTTTCCATTAACCTAGGGCAGCGTACAAAACTAGTTAAAGCGATGGCAATTTTATCGGTTATTTTCTTAACAGGAACAGCAGTTGCTTTAGTGGGGAAAGTTGGTTTTGTAGGTTTAATTATTCCGCACATTACTCGTTTTATAATTGGAGTAGATTATAAGTGGATTTTACCATGTGCAGGCGTTATTGGTGGCGTGTTCTTAGCATTATGTGACGTTTTAAGTAGATTTGTAAATTATCCATTTGAAACGCCAATTGGAGTCGTAACATCTTTAATTGGAATTCCTTTCTTCCTTTATTTAATCCGTACAAGAGGAGGAGAGAGACATGCTTAAAAGTTTAAGTCAACGTTTTGGAATGACGATGGGGATTGTTATATTTTTAATACTATGTGCTATTTATATTAGTTTAACAAATGGTACGTTCGACATTACGATTACAGATGTATTTAAAACACTCCTTAGAATAGATCCAGTACCAGATCATGATTTAGTTATATTTGAATTTCGTCTTCCGCGTATTGTAATTGCTGGATTAGTAGGACTAGGCCTTGGTGTTGCCGGTGCCGTTATTCAAGGAATTACGAGGAATGGATTGGCAGACCCAGGTATTTTAGGCGTAAATGCCGGGGCAGGAACAGCAATCGTCATTTTTATGTTTTTCTTTCAAGGCCAATTAAAGAGCACAGACTGGGTTTCTATTATGATGATGCCGATGTTTGGGTTAGTTGGTGGATTAGGTGCAGCCACCATAATCTATCTGTTTTCTTGGAAAAACGGTAAGTTAGATTCGCAGCGTCTTTTATTAACAGGGATTGCAATTGGATCAGGATTTGGAGCCTTTTCTATGTATTTATCACTCAAAATGAAGTCAACTGATTTTGAAATGGCTGCAGTTTGGGTGTCTGGAAGTATATATAGTGCAAATTGGAAGTATATTGTTGCTATGTTACCGTGGCTTATCATTTTAATTCCGCTTATACAAAAGAAAGCTTATTTATTAGATTTATTTCAATTGGAAGAAACGAGTATTACAAGTTTAGGTGTTGCAGTAGAACGAGAGAAATCCATTTTACTATTAAGTAGTATCGGACTTGTGAGCGCATGTGTTGCTGTGTCAGGGAGTATTGGTTTTATTGGACTAATGGCACCGCATATAGCGAAAAGACTTGTCGGTATTCAGCATAAGTATATCATTCCTACGTGCGGAATAATCGGAATGTTCCTTGTAATTGCTTCAGATTTTATTGCAAAAACAGTTTTCACACCTGTAGAGTTACCAGTTGGAATCGTTATTTCTATTGTCGGTGTACCGTATTTCTTATATTTACTTTATAAGGCGAAAGCGTAAGAGGAGGAGTAAAAGTGAGTATTTTAAGTGCAAAAAATTTAGAAACGAGTTATGAAAAGCTTACAGTGTTTCGCGATTTAAATGTGGAAATACAAGAAGGAAAAGTAACGACAATTATAGGGCCAAACGGGTGCGGTAAATCGACATTGTTAAAAACAATGGGAAGAATCTTAAAGCAAAAGAGCGGTAAAGTATATTTGCAAGGACAGGATTTAAATACAATTCCAACGAAAGAAATTGCGAAGCAGTTAGCTTTACTTCCGCAAACTCCAATTGCGCCAGGAGAGCTTAAAGTAGAAGAGTTAATTTCTTATGGACGCTATCCACATCGAAATAACGTAAATAAGTTAACTTCAAAAGATAAAGAAATGATTGATTGGGCATTAGAAATAACGAAAACTTCTGAATTTCGAACGAGACAAATTGCAAATTTATCAGGTGGTCAACGACAGAAGGTATGGCTAGCGATGGCTTTAGCACAAGAGACAGAAGTGTTACTACTAGATGAACCAACGACATATCTTGATATGTCTCATCAATTAGATGTATTACAAATTGTGGAGAAGTTAAATAAAGAGCATAATTGTACGGTCGTAATGGTACTACATGATATTAACCATGCAGCAAGGTTTTCAGATGAAATTATTGCAATGAAGGAAGGGGAAATCGTTACAACTGGTATCCCAGAAGAAATCATTACAAATGAAGTGTTAAAAGAAGTATTTCATATTGATGCGCGTGTCATGATTGATCCGTATAACGGGTCTCCTGTTTGTTTCGGCTACGATAGCGTTGTATCTCAAGAAGAGAAAGTAGAAATATATGTAACGAGTTAAGAAGGGGGATATAAGATGAATACTAATATTGAAAAACAGCAGATTATTACATCTAATACAGAACAGTGGAAAATGTATTCGAAATTAGAAGGTAAGGAATATCAAATTCATATTTCAAAGCCGAAGCAACCAGCACCAGAGTCAGGATATCCTGTCATATACGTATTAGATGGAAATGCGTTTTTTCAAACATTCCACGAAGCGATTAAAATCCAATCGGTAAGAGCGGAAAAAACAGGTGTTTCACCAGCCGTTATAGTAGCTATTGGTTATCCAATTGAAGGGGCATTTTCAGGAGAAGAAAGATGCTATGATTTTACGCCTAGCGTAATTTCAGAAGATGCCCCGTTAAAACCGGACGGTAAACCGTGGCCTAAAACAGGGGGAGCGCATAACTTCTTTACTTTTATTGAAGAAGAATTGAAACCACAAATTGAAAAAGAATTTGAGATTGATAAAGGAAAGCAAACGTTATTTGGACATTCTTTAGGTGGTCTATTTGCTTTACATATACTATTCACAAACGTAAATGCCTTTCAAAATTATTTTATAAGTAGTCCATCTATTTGGTGGAATAACCAATCCGTGCTTGAAAAAGAAAAGAATCTTATAAATGGATTAAACAATGCTAAGGTTGAAACGAGAGTATTCCTTACAGTTGGGTCATTGGAACGAGAGCACATGGTTGTAGGGGCAAATGAATTATCAGAGCGCCTTCTCCTAGTAAAACACGATCAGTTTAAAATTAAATTCTATGAGGCTGAAGGGGAGAATCATGCATCTGTTGTGCCGACTACTTTAAGTAAAGGATTAAGATTCATTAGTCATTTATAGAAGAATTAATAGCATAAAAAAGAATTCCATATTATGTGGGATTCTTTTTGTTATATATACATATTTAAGATATTAACCAAAAACATTCAAATAAACATTTGAATGTTTTTGGTTAATAAGGTATACTACATACATAATCAAATATATATTTGAATAAGAGGTGTTACATATGAGTGAAGAACATTGTGAACTTTGTTATCATGATGAGAAAAAAGTCAAACATGCAAGTGACATGTTGGAGAAAGAAAATATAAGTAGTGTAGCGAAAATGTTTAAGGCACTTGCAGATGAAACACGTTTGAAAATTGCTTATGCGCTGTATACGGAAAATGAGCTTTGCGTACGAGATGTCGCAAATATTATTCATAGCAGTATTGCAACGGCATCGCATCATTTAAGACTATTACAAACAATAGGATTAGCGAAAAAGCGTAAAGAAGGGAAACTTGTTTTTTATTCATTAGATGACTCTCACGTAAATGGATTAATTGAATTAGCGTTTAGTCATAGTAGTGAAATGAACAAGAAAGAACTTGATATGTAATCATGCATTTTCATAAAGATACTTCTTTATGAAAATGCAACTTTAAAAGGAGAGGAGATAATAAGTATGGTAAAGCTAGTTTTAATACGGCACGGACAAAGTGAATGGAATGTTGAAAATAGGTTTACTGGTTGGACGGATGTTGATTTATCCAATAAAGGTTTGGAAGAAGCAAGAGAAGCCGGAGTAATGCTGAAAGCGAATGGTTTCTCATTTGATATAGCATTTACATCTGTTTTGAGAAGAGCGATGCGTACTTTATGGATTACTCTCGAAGAAATGGATTTGATGTGGATACCTGTTCATAAAACATGGAAATTAAATGAGCGTCATTACGGTGCGCTTCAAGGGTTAAACAAGGAAGAAACAGCGAGAAAATATGGCGATGAACAAGTAACTTTATGGAGACGTTCAACAAATGTACGCCCACCAGCACTTACAAAAGATGACGAAAGATATGAAGCAACACATCCGAAATATAGAGATTTAAATGATTATGAGTTTCCTCTTACAGAAGATCTAGAAGATACAGAGAAACGAGTTGTTTCATATTGGAATGAAGAGATAGCTCCTAATGTAAAAGCTGGTAAACAAGTAATTATTGCAGCCCATGGAAATACAATACGTGCTTTAGTAAAACATTTAGATCAAATTTCAGATGAAGATATAGAAAATGTAAACATTCCAACAGGAACACCATTGGTTTATGAATTGGATAACGATTTAAAACCGATAGACCATTATTATTTGAATAGGGAAATTTGTATAAAATAAACATTTTAACATACCCTACCCGTGTATTGTATGTTTGTAACGGAGGTGATTTATATTGTTACATTATACGATCGTAAATAAAAAGAATTGTGAGTCATGTGGATTATGTACTTCTATAGCACCTGATATATATCAATTAGATGGAAGAGGGAAATCATTTAGTGCATTAGATAACAATCAAGGAATAATGGGGATCCCAAAAACTTTCTTGAAAGCAATGATGGCGGCAAGTGACGGCTGTCCAACAAGTTCGATTCAGGTAAGAAAAGAGCCATTTATAAATAAAGTAAAAATTCAATAGAGGAATTATGAAAGACAAAACAAAATTAAAGGGAGGAATTTATATGGGACATCATCACGGTCACCAACATCATGTCCATACTCACGGGCATTCGCATGGACATCATCATTTTGAGGAGAGCAGGAAAGGGAATAGAAAAGGGTTAATTACAGCTTTAGTAATTACAGCAACTATTATGTTCCTTGAATTTTTTGGAGGACTAGTTACAAATAGTTTGGCCTTATTATCTGATTCAGGACATATGTTAAGTGATACAAGTTCATTATTATTAAGTTTAATTGCAATAGGACTTGCAGCTAGAACGGTTACTTCTACAAAAACATATGGATATTATCGTTTTGAAATATTAGCAGCATTAATTAATGGAATTACATTATTTGTTGTAGCAGGGCTTATCGTATGGGAAGCAGTTGGTCGTTTTTTTGAACCACCAACTGTAGCAAGTGGTCCAATGATGTTAATCGCATCAATTGGTTTACTAGCAAATTTAATTAGCGCATGGGCGCTCATGAGACAAGGTGATGTAAAAAATAACGTGAATTTACGTAGCGCATATTTACATGTTCTTGGGGATGCTTTAGGATCAGTTGGCGCATTAGTAGCTGGTGTACTTATGTCATTATTCTCATGGTATATTGCAGATCCAATTATTTCAGTAGTTGTAGCTCTATTGATTTTAAAGAGTGCGTGGGGAGTAACAAAACATTCCATTCATATACTTATGGAGGGTACACCTGTTTCAATTGAAATAGAACAAGTTAAGAAAGCTATTAAAGGAGTAAAGGGTGTACGTGATATACACGATCTTCATATTTGGACTATTACATCAGGATTAGATGCTTTAAGTGTTCATGTAATGATTGATAAAAATCAAGATGATCAAGAAGTGCTTCAAAATATTATTGATATGTTAAAGCAAGAGTTCCATATTGAACATGCTACAATTCAAATTGAAACACTTACCATTAAACATAACGAAATGATTGTCTAATAAAATGCAAATGAAAGGCTATGGGGAAATTCTCCATAGCCTTTTGTTTGTGCAAGTAGAATTGTCCTTTTTGAAAGTTTTGTTTCAACTTTTCGTCTAAAGAGACAAAAAGTTGTCACAATTCGGTCACAATTAGCATAAACATAAAATAGACGAAATGAACTTATTTCCAAAAAGGCTTGATTCATTCCATTCATGATTAGTAGAGCTGAAAAAGCATGGATTAAAAGTTCACTATATTCTCAAGGAGGTAGATCGTATGAAAACTATTCTTGCTATCGCTGGGCTTATTTGGGTTTTATCACATGGCATTCCAATTTATGAAGGAGAACAAATTCGCAGTGCTCTGAATAAAAATTTTAATGAATATCATATCATTGATCGGCAAGATAATGTCGTGACAGTTCGTGTAAATGACTGTTTTCATACGGTAACCGTTGAAGGAACTTCAGTAGTGAATGATACAAAAGTATGTGATCAGCAATAATTATATATAGGAAGAAAAAAGTCTCAATTTACACGTATGAAAATTGAGACTTTTATATTTGTGGATGAATAATAAGCGGGGATGAATAATCCCTGCTTATTATTGTTTTTTGAAAAAAGGCAAGGGTATCATAATAATTGAGTCTGAGAAGCTAATAAGTTGTTAAGAATAGGCATAGAGTGGAAATATACTCATATGGGGTATCATACGTAGATAATTAATGCTATAATTGGTATACTCGTAAAAGCAATTGTTTTATTGGATGAAGAGAAACTTTGAGAAGGTGATAATATGGATCATAAAGATCATGAAGCAGTAACACATAGATCAGAAAAAGAAAAAGAACAAATTATAAATAGATTAAAGAGAATTGAAGGGCAAGTCCGCGGTATTCAAAATATGATTGAAAATGATCGTTATTGCGTGGATATTTTAGTGCAAATTTCAGCAATTAATGCAGCGATGAAAAAAGTAGGAATGGGTGTATTAAAAAACCATACAAGTCATTGTGTTTCAGGTGCTATTAAAGATGGCAATGGTGACGAAGCAATTGAAGAATTAATGACAGTATTTGAACGTTTTTCAAAAGCGTAAAAACAAGCTAGTATGTAACTGGCTTGTTTTTTTGTTTACCTTTATATAGGATTTCGGGGAATTGATGTGAAAAAGTGTGTGTAAAATAAACTTTTAGAAAATAACTGAAAAATCGTGATACAAAACCATTGATTACCTTAGGGGGGTATGGTAAGATGTAATTGTGATTAACAAACATTGAAGAAACAAGAGGAGGATTTTAAATGGAACAGTTAACATTACAAGTTGAAGGTATGTCTTGTGGACATTGTGTAAATTCTATTGAAAGCAGTGTAAAAGAACTCAACGGTGTTGAACAAGTGAAAGTTCAATTAGCAGAAGGAACTGTTGAAGTTACGATCGACTCATCAGTTGTAACGTTAAAAGATATTGTTGCTGTAATTGAAGATCAAGGATACGATGTTCAATAATTATTTTTAGATATGGAAATAAATCGTACTTTATAGGAAGTACGATTTATTTTGCTAATAATTATACCTCATAAGGGTATATAGAGGTGAGAGACATGAATGAGCAAAAAGAGGCCAATCTTCAAATATCAGGAATGACATGTGCGGCATGTGCGAATAAAATTGAAAAAGGCCTGAAAAAAGTAGAAGGTGTTCACGATGCAAATGTAAATTTTGCACTTGAAAAAACAAAAATAATGTATGATCCCCAAAAAACAAATCCACAACAATTTAAGGAAAAAGTTGAATCGTTAGGATATGGAATTGTAAGTGATAAAGCTGAATTTACTGTTTCAGGGATGACATGCGCAGCATGTGCGAATAGAGTAGAAAAGCGTTTAAATAAGTTAGAAGGTGTGAACGGAGCGACAGTAAATTTCGCTTTGGAATCGGCTACAGTAGATTTTAATCCTGATGAAATTAATGTAAATGAAATGAAGAGTGCAATTACGAAATTAGGATATAAATTGGAAGTGAAATCAGATGAGAAAGATGGATCAACTGATCATCGCTTACAAGAAATTGAGCGACAAAAGAAGAAGTTTATCATTTCGTTTATTTTATCATTCCCGTTATTGTGGGCAATGGTAAGTCACTTCTCATTTACATCGTTTATTTATTTACCTGATATGCTTATGAATCCTTGGGTGCAGCTAGCTCTTGCAACTCCAGTTCAGTTTATCATTGGTGGGCAGTTTTATGTTGGGGCTTATAAAGCATTACGTAATAAAAGCGCCAATATGGATGTTCTCGTGGCACTTGGAACGTCTGCGGCATATTTCTACAGTGTGTATTTAAGCATTCAATCAATTGGTTCTTCGGAACATATGACAGACTTGTATTTTGAAACGAGCGCAGTACTTATTACGTTAATTATTTTAGGTAAATTATTTGAGGCGAAAGCAAAAGGACGCTCGTCAGAAGCGATTAAAAAATTAATGGGATTACAGGCGAAAACCGCTACTGTTGTACGAGATGGAACAGAAATAAAGATTTTAATCGAAGAAGTGGTAGCTGGTGATATCGTTTATGTGAAACCAGGGGAAAAAATCCCGGTAGATGGGGAAATTGTAGAAGGAAAGTCAGCAATAGATGAATCGATGTTAACGGGCGAGAGTATTCCGGTTGATAAAACAATTGGGGATGTAGTAATCGGTTCTACAATAAATAAAAATGGCTTTTTAAAAGTGAAAGCAACTAAGGTAGGAAGAGATACGGCATTAGCTCAAATTATTAAAGTAGTAGAAGAGGCGCAAGGTTCAAAAGCTCCTATTCAAAGGGTAGCAGATCAAATTTCAGGTATTTTCGTACCGGTTGTAGTTGTGATTGCTATTATCACATTTGCAGTGTGGATGCTATTTGTTACACCTGGTGATTTTGGCGGAGCACTTGAGAAAATGATAGCCGTACTTGTTATCGCTTGTCCATGTGCATTAGGTCTTGCGACACCTACATCTATTATGGCTGGATCAGGAAGATCAGCTGAGTATGGTATTTTATTTAAAGGTGGAGAGCATTTAGAAGCAACGCACCGATTAGATACAGTTATTCTAGATAAAACAGGTACTGTGACAAACGGGAAGCCTGTTTTAACAGATGTAATTGTAGCAGATGGATTCCATGAAGAAGAAATACTACGTTTAGTAGGTGCGGCAGAAAAAAATTCTGAACATCCACTTGCAGAAGCGATTGTAGAAGGAATTAAAGAAAAGAAAATTGATATCCCAAGTTCAGAAACGTTTGAAGCGATTCCAGGATTCGGTATCGAATCAGTTGTAGAAGGGAAACAATTATTAATTGGTACACGTCGATTAATGAAGAAATTCGATATTGATATTGAAGAAGTTTCTAAATCGATGGAAGAGCTAGAACGAGAAGGAAAAACAGCAATGCTTATTGCGATAGATAAAGAATATGCTGGTATAGTAGCCGTTGCAGATACTGTAAAAGATACTTCAAAAGCAGCTATCGCAAGACTTAAGAAAATGGGTCTAGACGTTGTTATGATTACAGGAGATAATACACAAACTGCTCAGGCAATCGCTAAGCAAGTTGGTATTGATCATGTAATTGCAGAAGTATTACCAGAAGGAAAAGCAGAAGAAGTGAAAAAACTTCAAGCAAAAGGTAAGAAAGTAGCGATGGTTGGGGATGGAATAAATGATGCTCCTGCTCTTGCTACAGCAGACATTGGTATGGCAATTGGAACAGGAACGGATGTAGCGATGGAAGCAGCGGATATTACGTTAATCCGTGGTGATTTAAATAGTATTGCCGATGCAATTTTTATGAGTAAAATGACGATTAGAAATATTAAGCAAAACCTATTCTGGGCGTTAGCTTATAACGGCTTAGGGATCCCAATTGCAGCATTAGGTTTCTTAGCACCTTGGGTTGCAGGAGCGGCGATGGCATTTAGTTCTGTATCCGTTGTATTAAATGCATTACGACTGCAAAGAGTGAAATTAAAAAAATAAAAATCTATAGAGTAATTGCATATGCTTTTAAACAAAAAAACAATACTTTGAAATAAGTATTGTTTTTTGTTTATATAGAAAGAAAAAAGATATAATAAAGCAGAAATATTGAATACTAGATGGTAGAAAAGTTAAATGATAGTTTAGTAAGGAGGTTCATATATGTTAAAAGATATGATCATTAGAACATTCCATAAAGAGGATTTAGAACAAGTATTACAGTTATTCTATGAAACAGTTCATACAATTAATGCAAAAGATTATAACGTGTTACAGCTACAGGCATGGGCAACAAATCAACTAGAGAGAGAAAGCTGGTTAAAGTCTTTAGAGAAGAATATTAGTTATGTAGCGGATTATAACGGTGTGATAGTGGGATTTGGGGATTATAATGATGAGCATTACGTAGATCGTTTATTTACACATAAAGATTATCAAGGGAAAAGGATAGCTTCCTACATACTACAGAAGTTAGAAAAAGAAGCAGTAAACTTGGGGCATAGGGAGATATATACAGAGGCGAGTATTACAGCAAAACCTTTCTTTGAAAGTAAAGGTTTTATTTGCATAAAGGAACAAAAGAAACAGCATAATGGTCAGATTTTTATTAATTATATAATGAAAAAAATAGCCCTCTCGTAAACGAGAAGGCTATTTTTTCATTATTTTACAGCTTCTTTTAGTTCTTTACCAGCTTTGAAAGCAGGTACTTTAGAAGCTGCGATTTGCATTTCTTCACCAGTTTGTGGGTTACGGCCTGTACGAGCAGCTCTTTCACGAACTTCGAATGTACCGAATCCGATAAGTTGTACTTTTTCACCAGCAGCTAAAGCGTTAGTGATTGATTCTACTACAGTTTGTACAACTACAGTAGCTTCTTTTTGAGAAATCTCAGCATTTTGTGCTACGTTTTTAATTAATTCTGTTTTATTCATGTTTTTCACCTCATATGTAAATAATGCTATTTAAGTTGTTATTATAACGTATAAAACATTCGAGAACAAGTGTACGTACATATATTCGCAAAAAAAATGAAATTTGTAATATTTTTTAGAACCACTTTATAGACATTCAATTTAAGCGGATACAGACTTTTTCTTTAATGCAGTTTGCTCTTTATTGGAAGGTAGTTTCTTATTATAAGATAGGAAATAAGGTAATGCTACAAATAACATGCCCCCTACTAAGTTTCCGAAGAAAACAAAAATGAAGTTTGGAAAATATTCAACCCAAGTTAAATGACCAGAAAAAATTGCAGCTGGGATGACAAACATATTGGCTACAACGTGTTGAAATCCAATCGCAACAAAAGTCATAACAGGGAACCAAATACCGACAATCTTTCCGATAAATTCTTTACTTCCCATACTGAGCCAAACAGCTAAACAAACGAGCCAATTACACCCGATTGCAGAAATGAAGGCTTGCAGTGGTGTATCTTGTAGTTTAGCTTGTGCAATAGAAACTGTTTTTGCTAAAAAAGCTCCCTCCGTTAAGCCGACGATGTGACCGAAAAAATAAGCGACGAATACAGCACCTATGAAGTTGCTAAACGTAACAATAACTAAATTTCGTATGAAGTGAAATAAGTCGATTTTTTTGTGAAGCCACGCCATTGAAACGGTCATCATATTGCCAGTTACTAATTCACCGCCTGCAAGGATAACGAGTATAAGACCGATAGGGAATACGGCAGCACCTAGAAAACTAGTAAATGATCCCCAAGATTTTGGCATTGTTCCGATAACATGGATATCAAGTAAATATCCTAATGCTATGAAAGCACCACCAAAAAAACCGAGAATTAGCATAGGGAGCAATGATAAATGAGCTGTTTTTCTTCCAGAATTAGCAGCAAGTTCCGTAATTTCTTCTGGTGTAAATACAGACATGAATAACCTCTCCTTAATAGAATGATGGAATGAATAGAAGGAACATTTTAAAGAATCTATGTATTATAAAAATATGTTATGACTTCTGTATAAATTTGTCAAAGTGAGTGAAGGTAAAATTGGATATAACGAACATTGTTCATGTTGTCACATTAATGTAACAATAAGGATTTAAAGTGATTTTAGAGGTGAAAACATGAATACGCATCATGTAAAAAAAGAACGGAAAAAATCAATGGTAAAGATATGTATTATTAGTTTCATAAGTATAGTAATGATACCAATAAGTTTGTACTTCTATGCGACAGAAATAGAAAGAAGACTAGTAACAGTTACGTGGAATGAAATAGAAGCTCCTACAATTCCTAAAGAGTTTAATAATAAAAAAATATTGCAGTTCTCAGATGTACATTTAGGACCAGATTTTACATTGAAACAACTAGAAAATTTGGTGGAGAAGATGAATGAATTACATCCAGATATAGTAGTTTTTACAGGAGATTTAATAGATAAGTTTGGATCCTATAGTGCGGAAAGAGAAGAAGCAAAAGTTATTTTGCAGAAAATTAAAGCTCCCCTAGGAAAATATGCTGTGTTTGGGAATCATGATAGAGGTGGGGGCGGTAGTTTATTTTACAAAAAGTATATGGAGGAAGCTGGTTTTTCTGTGTTAGTAAATGAAGTGCAGAAAATTAAAGCGGAAAACGGCAAGTATATTACAATATCAGGTTTGGATGATTTTTTATTAGGGAAGCCACAAATAGACTCGACTTTAAAAAGCTTAAGACAACAAAATTTCAATATGCTATTAATACATGAGCCGGATGTTGTAGATAAAGTATCTCGTTATCCAGTCGATTTTCAAATGTCAGGACATAGTCACGGAGGACAAGTTCAGATTCCTTTTGTAGGTCCTTTAATTACTACAAAATTAGCTGAGAGCTATGTTGAGGGTATGTATGAGTTAGAAGGGAAGAGTAAGCTATTACATTTATACGTAAATCGTGGTATTGGGACAACACGAATGCCTGTTAGATTTTGGAGTGTACCTGAGCTTTCAGTATTTGTGTTGAAGCAAAATAGTAACTAGACTATTACTAGAATAGTAAGAGGACTTTCAGAGAAAGTTTTCTTTTTTATTGATTAAATACAGAATATTATGTAACTTTTATTTAAAGTGTTAAAAAAGAAAGGGGAATTTCTATGATAGAAACATGGCATAAAGAATTGGAAAGTATATATAACCAAATGGTTTCGTGGCGAAGAGATTTTCATCAATACCCAGAGCTATCGTTTCAAGAAATAGAAACACCGAAAAAAATAGCTGAAATCTTAAAAAGTTTTCATATTGATGTGAAAACAGATGTTGGGGGAAGAGGGGTAATCGGCGTAATTGAAGGCGGAAGACCTGGGAAGACGATAGCGCTACGTGCTGATTTTGATGCACTACCTATTCAAGATGAAAAGAAAGTTTCATATAAATCAAAGGTTCCTGGCGTAATGCACGCTTGTGGCCATGATGGACATACAGCAACACTTTTAGGAGTTGCAAAAATATTAAGTGATAACAGAGACCAACTTTCAGGAAAAATAGTCCTTATTCATCAACATGCAGAAGAGAAAGAGCCTGGCGGAGCAATTGCTATGATTGAGGATGGTTGTTTAGAAGGAGTAGATGTTGTTTTTGGCACACATTTATCTTCTCAAATGCCTGTAGGAATTGTTGGTGCGAAAGCGGGAGCAATGATGGCGGCAGCTGATACTTTTGAAGTAAAGATTCAAGGGCGAGGCGGTCACGGAGGTATGCCGCATCATACTGTAGATGCCATTATCGTTGCAACACAAGTTATTAATCAGTTGCAACTTTTAGTGAGTAGAAAAGTCGATCCACTTCAATCAGCAGTTTTAACAGTTGGTACATTCCATGCTGGTCAAGCAGATAATATTATTGCGGATACTGCTATATTTACAGGGACAATTCGGACGATGGATCCTGAAGTGAGAGAATTTATGGAGAAGGAATTTAAAAGAGTTGTTGAGGGGATTTGTCAATCTCTTCATGCTGAAGTTAATATTCAATATAAACGCGGCTATCCGATATTAATAAATCATTTAGATGAAACGAGTCATTTTATGGAGATTGCGAAACGAGATATTGGAAGAGAAAAGGTCATTGAAGTACCACCGATTATGGGGGGAGAGGATTTTGCATACTACTTAGAACATGTACCAGGAGCATTTTTCTTCACAGGTTCGGGTAATGAAGAAATAGGAGCCACATATCCACATCATCATCCTCAATTCGATTTTGATGAACGTGCGATGTTGGTTGGTGGGAAGTTGCTTTTAAGTCTTGTGAATAGTTATTTAAGAGATGGAAAAGAATTTCTTGAGACTTTAGATGTGAATGCGATAAATTAATTTGCATAAATAAAAACAACAATAGGTTGTAAAGGGATCTATTGTTGTTTTTTGAGTGGAAATAGTATCGAAATATAATCTATACAAAAAGTTATCTAGATCTATAATTTTCTCAACAATTTTGTATGGAAAATTATTAAACCTAATGTAATAATTTCTGTAGGAGCTTGCATTGTAATTGTTAAATTCAGAATATTTTGATATATTTTAAAGTGTAGGACAAGATTTTTCGCATAATACTCTTACATAAATTTCAAAATCAAGTTTGGAAGGGGATGTACAAGAGTTGGATAAAAATCTTAAGAAAGATCTCAAAATACGCCACATTACAATGATCTCAATTGGCGGTGTAATAGGAGCTGGTTTGTTTGTCGGAAGTGGTGCGGTTGTGCATTCAGCAGGGCCAGGTTCTATCGTTTCATATGCATTAGCAGGACTTCTAGTTATTTTCGTTATGAGAATGTTGGGGGAAATGGCAGCTATTAATCCGACAAGTGGTTCGTTTGCAACATATGCACGAGAAGCAATCGGCCCCTGGGCGGGTTATACAATTGGGTGGCTATATTGGTTCTTCTGGGTAATTGTTATTGCAATAGAAGCTACAGCAGGGGCTGGTATCATTCAATACTGGATTCCACAAATCCCACTATGGTTATTAAGCTTACTATTAACAATTTTATTAACGTTGACGAATGTTTTTTCAGTGAAATCATTTGGAGAGTTTGAATATTGGTTTTCATTTATTAAAGTAATTAGTATTGTTTTGTTCCTATGCCTTGGTCTTGCTGTGATTTTAGGATTTGTACCAGGAACGGAAGCACCTGGCACTTCAAATTTAGTAGGGCAAGGGGGATTTATGCCAAATGGTATAAGTTCGGTGCTGCTTGGAATCACCGTCGTTATATTTTCATTTATGGGATCAGAGATTGTTGCAGTAGCGGCTGGTGAATCTGCCGAACCTGTAAAAGCAGTAAAAACAGCAACAAATAGTGTAATTTGGCGTATTCTCGTATTTTTTATTGGATCTATCGCTGTAGTTGTTACACTTCTTCCATGGAATTCAGCAAACATATTAAAAAGTCCGTTTGTAGCGGTACTTGAACATATAGGAATACCAGCGGCAGCACAAATTATGAATTTTATCGTTTTAACAGCGGTACTTTCTTGCTTGAATTCAGGTTTATATACAAACTCAAGAATGCTTTTTTCGATGGCAGAAAGAGGAGATGCTCCAAAGGCATTTTTAAAATTGAACAGTAGTGGTGTTCCAGTTCGGGCAGTTTTATTTGGAACGTTCTTTGCTTATATTGGAGTTGTTTTTAGTTACATATCTCCAGATAAAGTCTTTTTATTTTTAGTGAATGCATCTGGTGGGATTGCGTTACTAGTTTATCTCGTTATAGCAGTTTCACATTTAAAGATACGTAAAAAAATGGGGAAAGTAGAACAACAAAATTTGAAAGTGAAAATGTGGCTTTTCCCGTATGTAACGTATGTTACAATTGCCGCTATTATAGCAGTTTTAGTTGCAATGGTTGCAATTGAATCTTTACGTTCACAAGCACTTTTAACGATGCTTGTTACTGTTCTTATTATAGTTTCTTATTTTATTTTTAATAGAAATAAAAATAGTTCGGTTTTGAATCCTAAAAGTGAGGATAAAGAACCCGTTCAATTCTAATTTTTTGTTTTCGAAGAAAGGTATATCCAATCATTGCTAGAAAAGATTCATATATAAGTAAAGAAAAGAGTAATTACTATTGTCATAGTGAATATAAACTTTTTTCTTGACTTTTTATACGAAGGCGAGCAAAATGGTAAAAAAGGAAGGGGGGATGATGATGGAAGAGTACGTATTAGAGCTGTATAACTTGTTATATACGACAGAATGGCAAGATATTGTTTCGTTTCTAGGAATAGTATTTTGTATGAAAATTGTAATTGTATATATGGAAGAACAAGGTATGTTCTATTCCTTCTCATCTCCGTTCGATGTGCAGCGCGAGCCGCTGCTGAACTATGCCAAGGTAAATTACGAACAATTTCCTTTTGTTATTTTCTTTATGATTCGATTTATAACAGCAATTGTAAAGAAGAAGGAAAGTGACGATGAAGAGTGCCACTCAACTTGTAATATAGCAACTGCTTTATAGGCTAAATACAAGGAGGAGATTTATATGTGGTTTCGATTTCTTATGATTGGTTTTTTTTCATTAACAGCAATTTCTTTAATGGGATATCAAGTGTCTGAAATTTTTCAAGCATATAGCAATACGTTTTTCAACAAAAACTAATTACATTGCTATTTAAATAATAAAGCGATAAAATCCTTCTTAAGAAGTTTTATTAAGAAGGATTTTTTTCTTTGCTCTGTCTTACTGTGTCAAACTATTGTCACATTTACACTGTGAATAATATGTTAAAATAGTGAGGTTACGTATACATATTTGAAGGAAGAGGAGTGACCATTTTGGTGGATCAATCAACTAATCAGAAAAGCTATGCTCCTATTGTGATAACGCTTTCTGTAATTGTAAATGCGATTATTTTATTTTTGTTCTTTGGACCTGTTGGCTATGAAGGAGAAGTACATTTTGATGTAACAATTTTACCAATGTTAAATGCAATTTTTAATAGCTTTACGTTCGTATTCTTATTAGCAGCGTTATTCTCTATTATTAAAAAGAATGTAAAAATGCATCGTGGTTTCATCCTGGCAGCATTTACAACGACTTTACTATTTTGTGTGTCTTATTTATCGTACCATTACTTAGCGCCAGCAACACATTTTGGCGGAGAAGGGTTCATTAAATATGTGTATTTCATTATTTTAATTACACATATTATCCTGGCAGCAATTATTGTACCACTTGCATTGTTTGCACTTGTATTTGGTTTTACAAATCAATTAACACGTCACCGTAAAATTGTACGTTGGACGATGCCAATTTGGTTATATGTAAGTTTATCTGGTGTTATTGTTTACTTAATGATCTCACCTTATTACCAATAAAAAAATCTCAGCCTGTAGGCTGGGATTTTTTTTGTTAAGCAAATATTTTTGTGAAATGAAAAAAATATGTTATACAAAAGTATAGTTGCTTTTCATATAGAAGGGATGGTAAAGGAATATGCAAAATTTTGTATTTCGTAATCCAACGAAACTTATTTTTGGTAAAGGTCAATTAGAACAGTTAAAAGCTGAAATTCCACAGTTCGGTAAAAAGGTTCTTCTCGTATATGGAGGAGGCAGCATAAAAGGAAATGGTATTTATGATAATGTAATTTCTATTTTAAAAGATATAAATGCGGAAGTATTTGAATTGACAGGTGTTGAACCGAATCCGCGTGTATCAACTGTAAAGAAAGGGATTCAAATTTGTAAAGATAATGGTGTTGAATTTATTTTAGCAGTTGGTGGGGGAAGTGTAATTGACTGTACGAAAGCAATTGCAGCTGGTAGTAAGTACGATGGAGATGTGTGGGATATTGTAACGAAAAAAGCATTTGCTAGTGAGGCATTACCATTTGGTACTGTGCTTACGCTTGCGGCAACAGGATCTGAAATGAATGCTGGTTCTGTAATTACAAACTGGGAAACGAATGAAAAATATGGCTGGGGTAGCCCGGTTACTTTCCCGCAGTTTTCGATTTTAGATCCAGTTCATACTGCATCTGTACCGAAAAATCAGACAATTTACGGTATGGTAGATATTATGTCACATGTATTAGAGCAATATTTCCATCATGGAACAAATACAGAATTACAAGATCGTTATTGTGAATCTGTTTTAAAAACAGTAATTGAAACAGCGCCTAAGCTTTTAAATGATCTAGAAAATTATGATCATAGAGAAACCATTTTATATTGCGGTACTATGGCGTTAAACGGCATTTTAGCGATGGGAGTAAAAGGAGATTGGGCAACTCATAATATTGAACATGCAGTTTCTGCTGTTCATGATATACCACATGGAGGTGGCCTTGCGATTTTATTCCCGAGCTGGATGAAGCATGTTGTAGATGAGAATGTAAGCCGCTTTAAACAGTTCGCTATTCGTGTATTCGATGTAGAAACAGATGGGAAGACAGATAAAGAGGTTGCATTAGAAGGAATTAAGGCGTTACGTCAATTTTGGACTTCGATTGAAGCGCCAGTAACATTAGCTGATTATGCTATTGGGGAAAATGAAATTGATTTAATGGCGGATAAAGCGATGGCTTATGGTGAATTTGGTAACTTTAAAAAATTAAATAAAGACGATGTTCTAAATATATATAAAGCTTCTTTATAAGTGAATCGAGCAAAGAAACCCATTTGATTGTTATATCAAATGGGTTTCTTTTTGTTGTTTATAACTGCTTGTGATTGTTTTTGATTATTTATGAATGTTTATGGTTGATTTTTGTGATCGTTTTCATTATACTGTAATCAAAGAAGAGGTGAATAAAATGTTAACTCCTGAACGTCATCAAATGATATTGCAACTTGTAAAAGAGCAGAAGGTTGTTAAATTACAACAATTAGTGGAAAGAACAGAAAGCTCTGAATCAACAATTCGTCGTGATTTAGCACAATTGGAAAAGCAAAGGTTATTAAAAAGAGTTCATGGTGGTGCCGCTGTTTTAACAGGAAAAGGACAAGAGCCAACGATGGTTGAAAAATCATCCAAAAACATTCAAATAAAACAACGAATTGCTAACTATGCCGCTAGCATTGTTGAACAAGGTGATTGTATTTATTTAGATGCAGGAAGTACAACATTTGAAATGATTCCATTTTTAATAAATAAAGACGTTACAGTCGTTACGAATGGACTTATGCATATTGAAGCTTTAGTTGAAAATAATATTCGTGCGTATTTACTAGGCGGGATGATGAAGAGTAGGACGAAAGCTTTAATTGGTGTTATGGCACAGGAAAGTATGCAGAAGTATCGCTTTGATAAATGTTTTTTAGGAGCGAATGGTGTACATGAACAGCTTGGTTTTACAACTCCAGATCCAGAAGAGGCACTCTTAAAACAAATGGCATTAACATTAGCAAACGAAGGATATTTCTTAATTGATGAAAGCAAGTTTTCAGAAGTTGCGTTTGCGAAAATTGCAAATGTTGAAGAGGCAAGTATTATTACAAACCATTTAGAAATTGATTTAGAAAAATATAAAAGACAAACCAATGTAATTGAGGCTGATAAACAATGATCTATACAGTTACTTTAAACCCATCTATTGATTATGTAGTACAAGTTAATTCCTTCGATTTAGGCGCAGTAAATCGAGCAGAGAAAGATATGAAGTTTCCTGGAGGAAAAGGGATTAATGTTTCTCGCGTTCTTCATCGTTTAGGTGTTGAAAATGTAGCGCTTGGATTTACTGGTGGATTTACTGGTCAATTTATTAAAGATGTATTACAGGCGGAAGGTGTAACAACAAACTTCGTTCAAGTAGACGGAGATTCCCGAATTAATGTGAAAATAAAAGGTCAAGAAGAGACAGAATTAAACGGGCAAGGTCCTAGTGTGACAAATGAGCAATTTGAACAATTAATGAAACAAATTGAAAGTATGAAGCAGGGAGATTGTATTGTACTAGCTGGAAGCGTACCGGCGTCTATCTCAACTACTTTTTATGAATCAATCGCAGCGTTCGGAGCTGAAAAAGGTATTCGCGTAGTAGTAGATGCGAGCGGAAGTGCACTGCAGCATGTAATTAAAAATAAGCCATTTTTAATAAAGCCTAATCATCATGAACTTGGTGAGTTATTTGGAGTAGAGATTTCAACAGTAGAAGATATTTTACCGTATGGAAGAAAATTAGTTGAACAAGGTGTAGAGCATGTTATCGTATCAATGGCCGGAGATGGAGCTTTATTATTTACGGCAGAAGGTATATATGAAGCAACTGTTCCGAAAGGTGTTGTAATTAATTCGGTTGGGGCCGGAGATTCTCTCGTTGCAGGATTTGTAGGTAAATATGAACAGACAAAAGATATTGAAAAGGCATTTCAATATGGCATTGCTACAGGGAGTGCAACAGCATTTTCAGCTGATTTATGTGAAAAGGAAAAAGTAGAAGAATTATTGTCGCAAGTAATTGTAGCTAAGCGATAGGGGGAAGCAACATATGAAAATTACAGAACTATTAAAAAGGGATACAGTCATTATGAATTTGACAGCTTCAAATAAAGAAGCTGTCATAGATGAATTAGTTGAGAAATTAAACGGTGCAAATCGTTTAAATAGTAAAGATGAATTCAAAGAAGCTATTTTAAAGCGGGAGTCACAAAGTACAACTGGAATTGGTGAAGGTATTGCTATACCTCATGCGAAGACGAAAGCTGTTAAGCAACCAGTGATTTGTTTTGGTAGAAGTGTAAGCGGTATCAACTATGAATCACTTGACGGACAGTCAGCGCATTTATTCTTTATGATTGCTGCGAGTGAAGGGGCGAATAATACTCATTTAGAAACGTTGTCGCGTCTATCTACATTATTAATGGATGAAGGGTTTCGTAAGCAACTATTAGAAGCGAAAGATGAAGAGGAACTTCTTCGTTTGTTTGATGAAAAAGAGAATGAAAAAGAAGAAGAAGTTGAAGTGGCAAAGCCAGAAGGGAATGAACCATACGTATTAGCTGTCACAGCTTGTCCGACTGGTATCGCTCACACATATATGGCTGCGGATAGTTTAAAAGCAAAAGCAACAGAGTTAGGGATTGCGATTAAAGTTGAAACAAACGGATCAACAGGTATAAAGAATGGTTTAACGAAAGAGGATATTGAACGCGCGACTGCGATTATCGTTGCGGCAGATAAACAAGTAGAAATGAACCGTTTTGCCGGAAAACATGTCATTCAAGTGCCAGTCGCTGATGGGATTAGAAAAACTGAAATACTTCTTAATCGAGCTGTAAAACAAGATGCACCGATCTTTAAAGGTGTAAAAGAGAATGGGAAGACAGAAAGTGTAGAGAAAGAAAAAGGATTAGGAATTTATAAGCATTTAATGAGCGGTGTAAGTAATATGCTTCCATTCGTTGTTGGTGGCGGGATCTTAATTGCATTAGCATTTATGTTCGGTGGAATTAAGGCGGAAGGTCCTATTGCTGAAATATTAATGAATATTGGCGGTGGAGAAAAAGGAGCCTTTTTATTCCTTGTACCTATTTTAGCTGGATTTATTGCAAGTTCTATTGCTGATCGACCTGGTTTTATGCCTGGTGTTGTCGGTGGATTTTTAGCAGCGCAAGCGAATGCTGGATTTTTAGGTGGATTAATTGCTGGTTTCTTAGCTGGATATGTTGTTTTAGGATTGAAAAGATTGTTTTCGGGATTACCAGTACAGTTAGAAGGAATTAAACCTGTTTTGTTATATCCAGTCTTTGGATTGTTAATTACAGGAGTTGTTATGCAAAAAGTAGTAAACCCACCTGTAGTAGCATTAAATGAAATGTTAACAGGATGGTTAAATGGTTTGAGTGGAACGAATGCTATATTATTAGGTCTTATTTTAGGTGGCATGATGGCAATTGATATGGGTGGCCCAATTAATAAAGCGGCATTTACATTTGGTATTGCTGCAATAGAAGCAAAGAATTTTGGAGTGCACTCTGCTGTAATGGCTGGTGGTATGGTACCGCCATTAGCAATTGCATTCGCAACAACATTCTTTAAATCGAAGTTTACAGAAGCGGAACGTAAATCTGGCTTAACAAATTATATTATGGGAGCTTCGTTTATTACAGAAGGTGCGATTCCATTTGCAGCTGCAGATCCAGTTCGAGTAATTGTAAGTTGTGTTGTTGGTTCAAGTATTGCGGGTGCGTTATCTATGTTATTCCAAATTACATTACCAGCACCGCATGGTGGGTTGTTTGTTATCGCATTAGTAAATAAACCGTTGCTATATATTTTCTCTATATTAATTGGAACGATTGTTTCAGCGGTTATGATAGGTGTTTGGAAAAAGAAAGTTAAATAAATGATAAAAGGGACAGCTAATAGGGGTTGTTCCTTTTTTATTACAAAAAAGTAGGTTAATAGTTGGAGAATGATGAATTTTGGTAAAAGATGTAATGAAACGTGATTTTTTTGTAACAAAACAGTAATACTGTAATTTTTTCTGGAAAAAATTCTCATGCTTCTATGTGGAAAATATATGAAAACTATTGGGGATTTTATTGGAAATGCACTTTATGAATATGGAAATTTATGTTACAGCTCATTAATTGTATATTACGAATGCTTTGTAATTGTGTGATTTCTAAAAATCACCAAAATCTGTTGCTATAATGAAAATACGAAAACAAAGCAAATGGAGGCTATTCATGAAAAAATTATTAGGTATAGCAACAGCAGCAGTTTTTGGTCTTGGGATTTTTGTAGGTTCTGCGAAAGCGGAAACGATTGTAACAACGGATGTATTAAACGTTAGAGAAAACCCAACTGTAGAGTCAAAGCTTGTAGGTAAAATGTTAAATGGGAATAAATTAGATGTGATAAATACAGAAAACGGATGGACAAAAATTAAGTTAGATGGCAAGGAAGCTTTTGTCAATGCTGAATTTACAAAAAGTAAGTATTATGTCACGGCGGGCGTATTAAATGTTCGCGCTGGAGCGAATACTGACTCTGAAATCCTTGGTAAACTTAATAAAGATGATTTGATTGAAACGACAAATCAAGTTCAAAATGAATGGTTACAATTTGACTATAATGGAAAAACAGGATATGTTCACGTGCCATTTTTAACAGGAACGGCACCTGTGATTGAAAAGAAAGAAGTGGTAACTCAAGAAGAAGCACCGGCTAGAGTGAAAACGTCGGTTAAAAATAATACGGCAGTTAAGAGTAAAGAAGCTGTTAAGAGTGTAGAATCAAGTAAACCTGTAGAAAAAGCAAAGCCAGTTGCGAAATCTACTGAAACTAGTGCACCTGCTGGTGGGCGTGAAATAACAGTAGAAGCGACAGCATATACAGCGAATCCAAGTGAGAATGGTACATATGGTGGTCGTGTACTAACTGCAATGGGGCATGATTTAACAGCGAATCCAAACATGAAAGTAATTGCTGTAGATCCAAAAGTAATCCCTCTTGGATCAAAAGTATGGGTAGAAGGTTATGGAGAAGCGATTGCTGGAGATACTGGTGGCGCGATTAAAGGAAACCGTATTGATGTATTAGTTGGTTCAGATGGTAGTGCTAATAGCTGGGGGCGTAAGTCTGTAAAAGTGAAAGTTATACAATAGTGTATTTGTATTAATATAAAAAGCGGTTGCTTGAAAATATGTAAGCAACCGCTTTTTATCATTTTGTAATAACGATTTCGCTGCAAAGAGTGGTTATTGAAATGGATAAATTGTTTTACCTGTAATAATTTTATATGCGCTGCAAAATTGAGTTTGCATATACTCTGTATGTGTGTTTTCTGAATGTAACGTTGTTTCTTGAAGAGTAGAATGAAAAGAACGTAGTAAACAATTTAAGGCGAAGTATAATTCGTCTTGTGAACAATTTTGTTCTTTTGTAGCTGTAGCCAAAATGAGGTCATTTGTAAGTGTTGAAAAATTGATAGTGGATTGTTTCATAGTCAACCATCCCCTCCGAGCGATTTTTATCATGTATATGCAGAATTGGACAAACTATGTTCTTTTTTTATTTATAATTTCATTTACCGAAATGAAAGAACTTGCAATCATGTCGTTAAAATTGGTAAGATTGGGTATAATCAATAGATGGAGTACATTACATAAAGAGAGTTGAATGATATGGGAGAAGTGCAACGTGAAAAAGTTGCTGTCATAATTGGACCCACTGCTGTTGGGAAGACGAAGTTAAGTATCGATCTTGCAAAAGCGTTGAACGGTGAAATTATAAGTGGCGATTCCATGCAGATCTATCGCACGATGGATATTGGTACTGCAAAGGTAACAAAAGAAGAGATGGATGGAATTCCACATTATATGGTCGATATAAAAGATCCGGAAGAATCATTTTCCGTTGCGGAATTTCAAGAACGTGTTCGTAAGTATATTCGAGAGATTACAGAGCGTGGTAAATTGCCAATTATCGTTGGTGGAACTGGTCTGTATATACAATCTGTTTTATTTGATTATCAGTTTACGGATGATGCTGGTGATACTATATACCGAGAACAAATGGAAAAGTTAGCTTTAGAACGTGGTGTGGAATATGTACATAAAAAATTGCAAGAAGTAGATCCAGAAAGCGCGGAGCGTATTCATGCAAATAATGTGCGACGTGTCATTCGTGCGTTAGAAATCTTCCACACGACGGGCGGAAAAATGAGTGATCAACTTGAAAAACAAGAAAACGAGTTATTATATGATGTTTCATTAATTGGCTTGACAATGGATCGAGAAATGCTATACGATCGCATTAACTTGCGAGTGGATTTAATGATGGAACAAGGTTTATTAGAGGAAGTAGAAGGGCTGTATAATAGAGGGATACGAGATTGTCAATCTATTCAAGCGATTGGGTATAAGGAGATATATGGTTATTTTGAGAATCGTGTCTCTTTAGAAGAAGCGGTGTCACAATTAAAGACGAATTCACGCCGTTATGCCAAACGTCAATTAACATGGTTCCGCAATAAAATGGATGTCACATGGTTTGATGTTACGGATGGTGAAAAAACGTCAGAAATTTTACGATACATAGAAGGAAAGTTACAACTAAAGTCGAATAATATTTAAGTAGAGAAAAAGAGGAGGATTCGACATGAAGCAATCAATCAATATTCAAGATCAGTTTTTAAATCAACTCCGGAAAGAGAATACGTTCGTTACGCTGTACTTATTAAATGGTTTCCAGCTTCGTGGATTAATTAAAGGATTTGATAATTTTACAGTCCTACTGGAAACAGAAGGTAAGCAACAGCTTATTTATAAACATGCAATTTCTACATTTGTACCACAAAAAAATGTTTCGATTGAACTAGAGTAGTAATGAATTATTGTACATAACAAAAAAAGAGCGAATTTCTCGCTCTTTTTTTATTTGTCATAAACAATAAATGGTGAAATTTAAGCGATTCTAAATACAGTAAGACGAATGTTAGTGTTTCCTGTTGCAGGGACCGTAATCTCGTTAAGGGTAGATTGGACAGAAATGTTTGCTCCGGCAGCTAATGTTTCGATTGTAGTAAATGAAAGTGAGTCGCCTATGAGATTTGAAGAGAAGTTGTCAGTAGCAACTGCTCCATTAATTGAAATTCCTACTCCAAGTGGAGCGCATCCTGGCGCAGTTGTAGAAATAGATACGCTAATTACATAAATACCAGCGTTAATAACAGTAACTGTATTTATGCCGTTAAAGATAATATTGTTTACGTTAATTGCAGTACTAAAAATAAAGTTATTAAATTGGAGTACTGTTTGTTGGATGTTGTTTGTTACAACGATTGTCGCTACTGGGAAGCTAGGTCCAGTAGGTCCGGTAACTCCTATACCCGTAGCACCTGTTGGTCCTTGAGGTCCAGTGGCACCGGTAGCACCCATGTTACCTTGAACACCTTGAGGTCCAGTAGCGCCAGTAGCACCTGTGTTACCTTGAGCGCCTTGAGGTCCAGTAGCGCCAGTAGCACCTGTGTTACCTTGAGCACCTTGAGGTCCGGTAGGTCCAGGAGGCCCACCAGAAGGTCCAGTAGGTCCAGTAGGTCCGGTAACTCCTATACCCGTAGCACCCGTGTTACCTTGAGGTCCAGTGGCACCTGTGTTACCTCGAGGTCCGGTAGCGCCAGTAGCACCTGTGTTACCTCGAGGTCCGGTAGCGCCAGTAGCGCCTGTGTTACCTCGAGGTCCGGTAGCACCAGTAGCGCCTGTGTTACCTCTAGGTCCGGTAGCGCCAGTAGCGCCTGTGTTACCTCGAGGTCCGGTAGCACCAGTA
>NZ_JBEGIB010000010.1:0-106650 GCF_040676495.1 Bacillus sp. LBA3-1-1.1 | reverse complement strand
CAGAAGTAGAGAAACCAGAAGTAGAGAAACCAGAAGTAGAGAAACCAGAAGTAGAAAAGCCAGATGGAAACAAGAATCCAGATGCTGACACAATGAAAGACGGCGAATACAGCATCAATTTTAAAACATTAAAAGATCAAACAGATGAAATATCAATGATGAACACATATACAAAAAGTCCAGGTGTGTTAAAAGTAAAAGATGGTAAGAAGTATGTATCATTTACGTTAACGAATAGCGCTTGGATTACAAAGTTTGAATTTGATAAAAATGGTTCGTTTGTTGATGCGAATGTATTAAGTGAAGATACGAAAGCTGATACACGTGTAGTCGAAGTGGAAGTAGCAGATTTATCGAAAAAATTAAATGCAAAAGTAAAAGTAGATATCGATTCAATGAATTATCACCATTTCTATGACATTCAATTTGTATTTGATAAAGGTAGCATTAAACCGTTAGACAACCAAGGTGGAAACGACAACCAAGGTGGAAACGATAACCAAGGCGGAAACAACAACCAAGGCGGAAACGACAACCAAGGCGGAAACGATAACCAAGGCGGAAACAACAACCAAGGCGGGAACAATAACCAAGGTAACAACACAACCATTGATCCAAAAGCCCTTAAAGATGGTGAATACAGCATTGGCTTTAAAGTTCTAAAAGATAAAACAGAAGAAATCTCAATGATGAACACATATACAAAGAGTCCAGCTGTACTAAAAGTGAAAGATGGTAAGAAGTATGTATCGTTTACATTAACGAATAGTGCATGGATTACAAAGTTTGAGTTTGAGAAGAATAGTTCTTTTGTTAATGCAAAAGTATTAAGTGAGAATAAAGAGCAAAATACAAAAGTAGTAGAGTTAGAAGTAGATGATTTATCTAAAAAATTAAACGCAAAAGTAAAAGTAGATATTGATGCGATGAATTATCACCATTTCTACGATGTTCAATTTGTATTTGATCAAGGTAGTATAAAAGTTTTAGGTAACCAAGGCGGAAACGACAACCAAGTTGGAAATGACAACCAAGGCGGAAACGACAACCAAGGCGGAAACGATAACCAAGGTGGAAACGACAATCAAGGCGAAAATAATCAACCAAAAGTAATAGTTGATCCAAAAAATTTAGTGGATGGTCAATATGATATTCCATTTAAAGTGTTAAAAGATAAAACAAATGAGCTTTCAAAGATGCATGACTATACTGTACATCCAGCAAAATTAATCGTTAAAGATGGTAAAAAGTACATTGAGATGACGTTGAAAAATAGTGCATGGATTACAAAATTCCAAACGGAAAATAACAGTCTTTTTGCTGATGCGAAAGTAGTAAGCGAAGATAAAAATGCAAATACGAGAGTAGTGCAATTTGAAGTAAGTGATTTATTTGCAAAATTAAATGCAAAAGTAAAAGTTGATATCGACGAAATGAACTACCATCATTTCTACGATGTCCAAATTCAATTTGATACAAAAAATATTGGTGCGTTAGGAACGATTAAAGAGGATCCAAAAAAAGATCCGAACAATGATCCGAACAATCCAGTGATTACACCGAAAGTAGATAATGTAAAAAAAGTAGATAATCCTGATTTTAACCGAAATGCAGATGATAAGAAGAAAAAAGAAGATCAAAAAAATGATTCGAAAAAAGAGAAAAACTCAAAAACGGCAGATACAGCACAACTAGGTTTATACATGGTGCTATTGCTTGGGTCACTTGCTTTACTAGTTCGTAAATATAGAGCAGGAAGATTGTAATTTTTGGAGTCTTGATGCATGTTCGCATGCATCAAGACTTGTTTCATATTGTTTGGAAAGGAGTGGTGATTGAGAGTGAAGAAAATTGCTAGTGTACTAATGGCTATCATTCTATTAGTGAGTATAGCTGGATGCTCGGCGCCCAAAAAAGAAGCAGCAAAACAGGTAAAGAGTGAGAGTAAAGAGAGAATTGTTGCAACGACAGTTGCTGTTACTGAAATTATGGATGCGTTAGAAGTAGATTTAGTTGGTGTTCCAACAAGTACGAAAGATTTACCAAAGAGATATAAAGGTTTACCTGAAGTCGGGAATCCGATGAGTCCTGATATGGAAAAGGTAAAATCATTAAAGCCGTCAGAAGTATTATCCGTGACAACACTTGAATATGAATTAAAGCCAGTTTTTGATGGTGTGGGCACGAAAGCAAACTTTTTAGATTTAACAAGCTTGAAAAATATGCAAAATTCCATTAGCGATTTAGGTAAGCAATATGGACGTGAAAAGCAGGCTGAAGCAGTTGTAACGAAGTTAGATAACAAGGTTGCAGAAATTAAAAAAGCAGTAAAGGGAAAGAAAGAACCGACAGTGCTTATTTTATTAGGTGTACCAGGGAGTTATTTAGTAGCAACAGAGCATTCTTATATTGGAGATTTAGTGAAACAACTAGGTGGTAAAAATATTGTGCAAGGTGAACAAGTAGAGTATTTAGCTTCTAATACAGAGTATTTAAAAAAAGCTGATCCAGATATTATTTTACGAGCAGCTCATGGTATGCCTGATGAAGTTGTGAAAATGTTTGATAAAGAATTTAAAACAAATGATATTTGGAAACATTTCGCTGCAGTTAAAAATAACCGTGTTTACGATTTAGAAGAGCGCTTATTTGGGACGACAGGTAATTTAGCAGCAATTGAAGCGTTAGATGAATTGAAAAAAATGATGTATCCGTGATGCATTTTAATATAAAGGAAGAGTGGAATGAATAAAAAAACTTGGAGTTTCCTCATTGTTACTGCATTGCTTATTGTTATGACATCATTGTCAGCGATGAAAGGGAGTTTAGAAATAGGTATTGTTGAGCTTGTGCAAGGGATATTTACAGGGGGGAATGAAGATGTTGAAGTGATTAAAGATTTACGTTTCCCACGTATTATTATTGCACTATTTACTGGAGCAGCTCTGGCCGTTTCAGGTGTGCTTTTTCAAGCTGTTATGAAAAATCCACTTGCTGATGCTGGGGTAATCGGGATATCTTCTGGAGCAAGTTTTATGACACTTGTTATTATTACGCTATTCCCGCAATTCTTTTTCTGGACACCAGTATTCGCCTTTTTAGGTGGTGCGTTTGCATGTTATCTCGTTTATGCATTTTCATGGAAGTCAGGGTTAAGTCCGCTTCGCATTATTTTAGTTGGTATAGCTATTAATGCAATGTTCACTGGATTAAATGAATCGTTCATTACGATTTGCGGATACTTCATTAAGAGTATTAAGCAAACGACGACTTCTAACATAACGATGAAGACGTGGGGCGATGTAGAAATAATGGTTACATATGGAACAATTGGTCTTATTCTTGCTCTGTTTGTAGGAGCTTGGTGTAACTTATTATCGCTACAAGATAAGACTGCGAAAAACTTAGGTTTGCACGTGACGAGAGTTCGTCTTATTATTTCTGCTATTGCAGTACTTTTAGCAGCAGTATCAACAGCAATTGCAGGTGTTATTGCTTTCGTAGGATTACTCGTTCCGCACATTTCAAGACAACTAGTCGGTTCGGATCATAAAGTATTAATTCCATTTTCTGCTCTTGCAGGAGCGTTATTAATTTTGACGGCGGATACGATTGGAAGGTTAATTGTGCCACCTAACGAAATTCCAGCAGCGACGATTATGGCAGTGATTGGTGGCCCATTCTTAATATTCTTGCTTAGAAAGAGTGATAAAGTTCATGGAAATTAAAAATGTAACCTTTTCGTATGATAATGTAACGGATCGATTAAAGTCGGTTAGTAGTGAAATAGAAATTGGTAAAATTACAACAATTATTGGTCCAAACGGTTGCGGGAAATCGACATTACTTGGCGTGATGTCAAGAAATCACGACCCTCGTAGCGGAGAGATAATACTCGATGGGAAGGTGATTAGTCAATATAAACCGAAAGAGTTTGCTAGAAAGTTAGCCGTTGTCCATCAACAAAATGAAGCACCGGCAGACATGACGGTAGAGAAATTAACAAGTTATGGTCGTATGCCTCATAAAAATATTTTTTCCTCGCAAACTGATGAAGATAGAGAAGCAATCGAAAGGGCTTTAGCATGTACGAATTTGCTAAGTAAACGTGATAAAGAGATTCACGCTTTATCTGGGGGAGAAAGACAACGGGTTTGGATTGCCATGACGTTAGCTCAGAAAACACCAATGCTCTTTTTAGATGAACCGACAACATATTTAGATATTTATTATCAACTTGAAATATTAGAGCTAGTAAAAGAGTTAAATGAAGTACATGGATTGACGATCGTTATGGTATTACATGATATCAATCAGGCGATTCGCTATAGTGATCATATCATCGTTATGAAAGACGGCGAAATTGTTACGAAAGGTAAGCCGAATGATGTTGTGACAGAAAGTATGATAAAGACGATATACGGTGTAGATGTCGTTGTAAAGCAAGATGAAGATACAGGGTTGTATATGGTCCCAATGGGTATTTAAATATGCGAACAATCCGTTTTGAGGTGATAATTTGAGTAGTAAAAAAGAACGGAAGAAGAATTCTTTTTTTCAACGAATACTTACAGTTGTTTTTTTAGGTACCTTTTTCTATTCAGTATATGAATTAGGTGATATTTTCATGGATTACTATGAAAATCGTAAAGTAATGGCCGAAGCACAAAACATTTATGAAAAGAGTCCGATGGAAGAGCAATCACAAGAAGGGGAAGTACGTAAACAGTTCAAAGCTCTGCAGCAAATTAACCAAGAAATAGTTGGATGGATTACGATGGACGATACACAAATTAATTATCCAATCGTTCAGGCGAAAGACAATGATTACTATTTATTTCGTAATTATAAAGGTGAAGATATGAGAGCAGGCAGCATTTTTATGGACTATCGTAATGATGTGAAATCTCAAAATCGAAATACTATTTTATATGGTCACCGTATGAAAGATGGTTCTATGTTTGGAAGTTTAAAGAAAATGTTAGATGAAGAGTTCTTCATGTCGCATCGTAAATTATATTACGATACATTATTTGAAGGATATGATCTTGAAGTGTTCTCGGTGTATACAACAACAACTGATTTTTATTACATTGAAACGGATTTTAGCAATGATACGGAATACACATCATTTTTGGAGAAAATTCAAGAAAAATCTCTGTACAAAACGGATACAAAATTGACAGCAAGTGATCAAATCGTAACACTTTCGACGTGTGACTATGCACTTGATCCGGAAGCAGGAAGGTTAGTCGTGCATGCGAAACTAGTAAAGAGACAGTAAAAAAAGTATAGAATATGAGAAGTGGTAACGCTTCTCATATTCTATACTTTAAAAAAGAAATATGTTTACTGTGCTGCAGCCATTGGCATACGTACAACTTCAACATTGTAGTAAGTGATTTTATTATCAAGAATATATTCTGGCATTCCGCCTTGATGTGAGTGAGCATCTTTAAATGCTGAGCTCTTCGTCCAACCCTGGAAATCTTCTTTTGCATTCCAGCGTGTGCTAATTGTTACTTCATCATAATCAACTGTATTTTGCGTTAAAAGAACTTCTAATCCTAAAAAGCCTGGCATCGTTTCGACTTGACCTACTTTATTAAAACGCTCAATTAATTTATGTCCATTTCCCTTTGTAATTTTAGCTGTGTTTGTAACAATAATCATGTTTTATTCCTCCTATAAATGTAGCCTTTATTTTCGAGAACTCATATACATTAAATGATAATGAAAATCATTATCATTGTCAATGGTAAATGTGAAACAAATAAGTTTTTTTATTATTTTGGACAGTAAGATTCCCGTTTCAAAATGTAGTAAATATGTGGCGGTTAAGTGAGAGAATGAGCTAGTTGTACTAGCAAAGCAATAATATGGTATAGTGAAACGAGGCTGTTTTTTAGCCTTGTTTTTTTATATGCTTCCTACTAATTAGAAAGCATTCAAATGGAAAGGAAGACATTACATGCGATCTGAAGTAACTATAAAAATAAAACCGAAATTTATAAAAGAAATTAAAAGTGGATATCCACTTATTTTAAAAGATGCTATTCAAAATTTAAATGATGTACGTGAAGAAGGGACAATCATCAAAGTAGTAGATGAGAAGAACCAATTCATCGGAAAAGGCTATTATGGAAGACAAAATAAAGGATATGGCTGGATTTTAACAAGAAAAGAGAAAGAGCAAATTAATCAACCTTTCTTTGAAAGTAAAATCAAATCTGCTTTACATAAACGAAAACATTTTTATAAATCAAATGATACAACAGCTTTTCGTGTCCTAAATGGTGAAGGTGATGGCCTTGGTGGTTTAATCATCGATTATTATGACGGTTATTACGTAATAAGTTGGTATAGTGAAGGGATTTATACTTTCCGCGATGAAATCGTAGAAGCACTTCAAAAAGTAGCGAACTTTAAAGGTATCTATGAGAAAAAGCGTTTTGATACGAAAGGGAAATACATTGAAGATGATGATTTTGTAGCAGGAGAGCGCGGTGAGTTCCCACTTATCGTAAAAGAAAACGGTGTAAACTTTGCTGTATATTTAAATGACGGGGCGATGGTTGGTGTATTTTTAGATCAGCGTAACGTTCGAAAACAAATTCGTGATAAATATGCACAAGGAAGAACTGTTTTAAATATGTTCTCTTATACAGGAGCGTTCTCTGTATTTGCAGCACTTGGCGGCGCAAGTAAAACAACAAGTGTTGACCTTGCCAATCGTAGTTTAAGTAAAACGATTGAGCAGTTCAGTGTAAATGAAATTGATTACGAAGCACAAGACATTATTGTAGAAGATGTATTTCTATATTTCAAATATGCAGCTAAGAAAAAGATGAAATTTGATATGGTGGTACTTGATCCTCCAAGTTTTGCACGCTCTAAAAAATATACATTTAGCGCAGCGAAAGACTATAAAAACTTATTAAAAGAAACAATCGCGATTACAGAAAATAACGGTATTATCGTTGCTTCTACAAATTGTAGCGCGTTCGATATGAAAAAGTTTAAAGGTTTTATCGATACAGCATTTAAAGAAATGAATGGCAAATATAAAATATTAGAAGAACATTCTTTACCAGAAGATTTCCGTACAATTGATCAGTTTAAAGAGGGAGACTATTTAAAAGTAGTTTTCATCGAGAAAATTAAAGGTTAATAAAGAAAAAGGAGCTCAAGTTTAAATGAGCTCCTTTTCTTATTGAACGATATTTTGCACTCTGCCAACTTGCCCATCCTGCAATCGTACTTTAATACCGTGCGGATGAGAGGGGGAGTTAGTTAGAATATCTTTTACAATTCCTCTTGTTAGCTTGCCTGTACGTTGATCTTGTTTTAATACAATATCAACTTCAAGACCTGATGAAATGTTAGATCGTTTTTGTCCGTTCATTTACACACCTGTACGTCTACGTTGGTTGTTTGTTTTCTTCGTTTGTTGGTTTTGTAATTTTTTTGTTGCTTGGCTTTGATTTGTATTATTTGAACCATTTCCATTTCCTTGCTTTTTCTTTGCAAGTTGTTCGCGCATTAAATCAGCTAAGCTTACTTTTTTGTTTTCTGACATGATAAGTCTCCTTTATATAAAGTTAATTATGAACAATAGTAGTGAATTTTATCATATCATTGTTAAGGAAGGAAGGGAAGTTGGTTTGAAAATTCATATAATTCTTTCCAGCATTCCTTCGTTACGATACAATTAAAATGTTAATGTTTGTAAAAAAGGGGATAGAAATATGTCACATCATATTTTATTAGTTGAAGATGACATCTCAATTCAAGAGATGGTTGAAACATATTTAGTAAAAGAAGGTTTTCAAGTTACAATCGCATCTGATGGACAAGAAGGCGTGAACACATATTTAAAAGGTTCATTTGATTTGATTATCCTCGATATTATGATGCCAAAGCTAGATGGCTTAGAGGTTGTGCGAATCATTCGAGAAAAAAGTGCCATTCCGATTTTAATGATGTCGGCAAAAGATACAGATGTTGATAAAGCTGTTGGATTAGGACTTGGAGCAGATGATTACATTTGTAAGCCGTTTTCTATGATTGAACTAGCTGCACGTGTAAAAGCGGGTATTCGGAGGTCTACAAAGTATTCAGCTGTGGAATCAAAAGATGAGGCCATTCAGATTGGTGATTTAATAATTGACCCAATTAATTTTACTGTGGAGAAAAAGGGAAGACAGCTTAAACTTACTTTAAAAGAATTTGAGATTTTAAAGCTATTCGTGAAGAATCAAAATCGTGTTTTTACGAAAGCACAAATATATACGCTTGTTTGGAATGAAGAATATTATGGTGATGATAATGTTATTAATGTTCATATGAGAAGATTACGTGAGAAAATTGAAAGTGATCCATCTAATCCAGAATATATTAAAACATTATGGGGCATCGGCTATAAGTTGGAAGTGATGTAGTATGGTTGTATTTTTAACAGTGGTGATTATTATATTGCTTATCGTTATTTACGTGCAATATAAAATTAGGAAAAATAGTAGTAGGAATTTACGCTACACGTATGAGAAGTTAAATCGAATTGTAAAAGAACAAACTGGTGAGAAGCTATTAATTATGACAGATGATCTAGAATTGCAAAAGTTATTAGTGGCGATTAATCATTTATTAGATGCAAAACAGAAAACGAATGCAGATCATGCGAAAGTAGAAATTTCGATGAGAAAAATGCTTTCAAATATTTCACATGATTTAAAGACGCCACTAACCGTTATTCTTGGATATACAGAAATGTTAAATAAAGATAAAACGATAACCAAAGAAGAACAGCAAATATTACTTGAAAAGGTGCATGTGAAAACACTAGAAGTAATGGAACTGATTCATAAGTTTTTTGATTTAGCAAAATTAGAATCTGGTGACAAAGCAATCGAGATGACAAAAGTAAATATGAATGAAGTTTGTCGCGAGAAGATTTTATCTTTTTATGATTTAGTGACGACGAAAGGGTTTCAAGTTCATATTGATATACCAGAAAGAAATATATATGCACTTGGAAATGTGGAAGTATTAGGCAGGGTATTGAATAATTTAATATCAAATGCGATTACATATGGAGACGATGGAAAGACACTTGGTATGACGTTAAGAGATGATGAAACGAGTGTGTATATAGATGTATGGGATACAGGAAAAGGAATTGATGAATCTCATATTGATAAAGTGTTTGAGCGTATGTACACACTTGAAGATTCCAGAAATAGATTGTACCAAGGGAGTGGTTTAGGGTTAACGATTACGAAAAGGCTTGTGGAAGCGATAGACGGAGAAATACATCTTTCTAGTAAGCCGTATGAAAAAACAATTTTTACAGTTGTATTAAAAAAGATGCTGTTTTAGCTTGTAGAGAAGTAGATTCTACAAGCTTTTTTTCAGCGTAAGGAATTTGTAAGGAACGGGTAAGAAAAAAGAGATTTCCGTTGTCTATTATAGAAGTATAAGGTAGTGCGAAAGGAGACAGTGACATGACATATATATTAAAAACGAATCAGTTAACGAAAGTGTTTAAAGGGAAAGAAGTTATTTCTAGCGTTAACATGCATGTGAAAAAGGGAGAGATATATGGTTTCTTAGGACCGAATGGTGCAGGTAAAACAACGATTATGAAAATGATCACAAATTTAATAAAACCGACGAGCGGTGATATTGAAATTTTTGGTGAGAAGTTAACGGATACATCTTATGAATTGTTAAAGCGCATGGGGACAATTATCGAATATCCAATCTTTTATGATAAATTAACGGCGAAGGAAAACCTAGAATTACATTGTGAATATATGGGGTATTACGATAAAAACGCAATTGATCATGCTTTACATTTAGTGAAACTGCACGGTATAGATGATAAAAAAGTAAAAGATTTTTCATTAGGGATGAAGCAAAGACTTGGTATTGCAAGGGCGATTATGACGAAGCCAGAATTACTCATCTTAGATGAGCCAATTAACGGTTTAGATCCAATTGGTATTAAAGAATTAAGAGACTTATTTAAAATGCTTTGCAAAGAATATGGTATTACGTTATTAGTCTCTAGTCATATTTTAGGCGAGATGGAACTAATGGCAGATACAATCGGTATGATTCAAAATGGAAAACTAATAAAAGAAGTTTCAATGAAGAGTATTAACGGAAAACAAACAGAGTACATTGAAATTACTGTTCCTGATGTGAAGCGTGCAGTTTATATTTTAGAAGATAAACTCGGTATAAAAAATTACAAAATAATGAGTGGAAATATGATTCGTGTGTATGATACGACAGCGTCTCAGCAAGCCATTTCAAAAGCACTCATTATGAACGATGTAGAAATTGAAAGTATTAATAAGAAACATAGTTCCTTAGAAGAGTATTTCTTAAATGTAATGGATGGAGAGGGCATTCATGCTTAATGGATTGTTAGTGAATCTAGTAAGTGGATTGATTGTAATGTTCATAAGTGGGATTTTATATTATAGAAAACCTGAGCGGAAATGGTTGTTAATTCTAATAGTAATAGGAATGTTCAGCGTAGTTACTGCTGGAATTAGAATGTTAGTAGCATAGAGATAGTTATGTCAGTAATGGAGGTGTGGTTTATATGTTTAAATTAATGAAACTTGAATGGAAGAAACATAAATTATCTAGTTACTTTAAAGGGGTAGCCATTTGTATTATAGCAATTTTTGCTGCAGTAAGTCTTATGGGGATGGGAGCAAAAGGTGAAGGAGATGCGGCGCTCACTGATTTCACAAAATATATGACTTTAGCAAACCTATTTATTAGGATTACATTTCTTATTTTTAGTGCGGTCATTTTATCACGTTTAGTAATTGATGAGTATAAGAATAAAACAATGCAACTATTGTTTATGTATCCACTACAAAGGAAAAAGTTAATGAGAGCGAAATTAACAATTGTTTTTAGTTTTTGTTTTGTGAGCATGATTATTGCTACTTTCACTATTAGTTTGCTCATATTTTTTATGAACCCAATGATGGAGCTGTTTGAAACACCTATGACGATGGGGGAAATAATAGCTACCGTTCCAGCTACTTTTATAAGTGCATTTATGATATCTGGTATTAGTTTAATTCCTTTATTTTTTGGGATGAGAAAGAAATCGGCACCGACAACGATTACTTCTGCAGTAATAATTGGGATGTTAGTGAACAGTAACGTTGGTCCTGGAAACGGTCAAGTAAGTATGTATGATTTTATATTTATCCCAATTGTACTCTGTTTATTAGGAATTTTTATTAGTTATCTATCGTATCGTAAAATTGATAAGATCGATGTAGCGTGAAGAAAGCATAAAACAACAACGAACTGGGGTATGCATGGTGAAAAAAATAATAGTAATTGTAATTTTATTTCTGACAATTGCTAGTGTGGTTTTTGGATTTAAGACATCTCAGGGGAAAGATTTTAAGAAAGAAAAGTCTTTTGAGATAAATCATATAAAAGAAATAGAAGTGGACAATGAAAACTGGGATGTTGAATTTAAAAGTACAGACGCTAATAAAATAGTAATTTCCGCTCAAGGTCAACGAGTAGATAAAGAGGTAGATCCTGTCGAAATAGAACATGAAGGAAATAAAGTTGTGATTAAGCAAAAACAAAAGGTGAACCAATTTTTTAATGGTTTTACGTTTCGGAAGAAAAATAGTATATCTATAGCTATTCCGAAGAAAGAAATAGATAAAATTACATTAAATAATAAATCGGGTGATGTGAAAATAAGCGATATAGAAGTGAAAAATATCGAGACAAAAAGTGAGTCTGGAGATGAAATGGTTGTAGGACTATCAGCGGAGAAAGGTGAATTCATATCGCAAAGTGGAGAGTTAGCTGTAAAAGATAGTTCAGTACAAGAATTAAATATAAAGTCTACGACTGGTGATAACTATATAACAAATGTAAGTAACTCAAATATGAACATCACTTCAACATCCGGTGAAGTATTATTGAAAGATATGACAGAAGGAAAATCGTTATTTGTAGAAACAAAATCAGGAGATATTGGCGTACGGTATAAAGGTGTTCCGACTTCTTTGAAACTTACGGCTAAAAGTAATTCGTCTGACGTAATGGTGAATGTAAAAGGACTTAAGAAAGATAAAAATACAGAAAAGATAAAAGCAGGAGCTATTGGTGATGCAAAAAACAAAGTGGAGATTTTAAGTAAAACAGGGGCGATTTATATCGATTAAAATGTAAATGAAAGGAGGACTATTATGCTACGTCTTATGAAGCTAGAATTGAAAAAGTTTAAGCTCGGATGGTATGTAAGGGGAGCGATTATTGCAAATATCGCTATACTGGCATTAATGATCTTTACGAGCATCGTTGCTCAAGTAGAAGGTGATCCGGAAATAAGGGATCCGCAGATGATGTTGTTAACGGCTAGTACATTAGTAAGAGCAACATTTATTATTTTTGGTAGTGTGTTAATCGCAAGGTTAATAATTAGTGAATATAAAAACAAAACAATACTACTTATGTTTTCTTATCCTATTAATCGGAGGAAAATGATGAGTAGTAAGTTGGCCATTATAGCGATAGTAACATTTATAACAGTTATTTTATCTAACATTTTAGTAGTAGGAGTTTTCTTTGGGATAGATAGCTATTTTTCAATTCTTCCTAATTCATTCACAATAGATCAATTGAAGCAAGAAGGGATAAACCTTGTTCCTTTAGCCATTGCAACTGCGGGAATAAGTTTAATCCCTCTATATTTCGGAATGCGTAAACGTTCGGTGCCAACTACAATCGTTTCATCTCTGATTGTTGTATCAATTGCAATTAATAATACTCCTATGTTTTCTACAGCAACTTTTCTTCCCCTTCAACTAGCACTTGCTGTAATTGGAGTTGCAATTGCATATTACGGAATTAAAAATATAGAGAAGGAAGATATAACTGTATGACAAGAATAAGAAAAAGAGTTGGCGTTACACCAACTCTTTTTTGTATATGTATGCTTCGTTACTACTCTGTAAATTTGGAGTGTTTGCTTAAATACGCTTGTACTCCTGGAGAAATGTTAAAGTTATTAGGACCTTTATATTCGATAGTAAACTCCCCATCTTCAATTGTTTCAAAGGCGATTGCATAGCTATCCATTTTAGAATCGTAAGAAGTATTTTTGACTTTTGCATCTAGATTAAAGTATTTTGTAATATACTCTTTTGATTCAGCAATTGCTGTTTGTTTTCCCCAAGGGGTACCATAACTTGTGAAATAAAGAGATACACCGATAACTCCAATGATAGAAGTTAGTAAGAGAGTTCTTATTGTTATTTTTTTGTTTTTTGTATTCAATTTAGTTCCCTCCAATTAATATGAATTTATCTTAACGTATTTTCTCATAAAATACCATTTAGTAGAAAATAGTTTCACATGAAACAAGTTACAGAAAAAGACAAGGTGCATAAACACCTTGTCTTTTTCTGTCGTTACATTTGGGGAGCTTCCATTCCAGTAGCAGCCCATTCTTCTTTTGCAGGACCATATACGCCAGGGACTGTTAAGCCAGCTTGTCGCATTAAAACCGTCATTTGTCCGCGATGATGATTTTGATGATTAATAAGTGTCATTAAAAATATAGAATTCGGCATAGGACGACCAAAGAAGTTATTAATAGTAGCTAAGTCTTCATCAGTCCACTCACTTTGAAGTGCTTCAATAAAAGCCGTATTCACTTTGCGATACCCATCTGCAATTGTTTTTGCTGAAGTTGGTACAGGATAATCTTTCGTTTCTCCTTCAAACTTAAGTCCTGTCCCTGATAGCATAACAGGAAGTGCTGTAACGATATGCCAAGCGACTCTCCCTAAAGTCCAGTGCCCAGGTGCAATTTCTTGTGATAAAGATTCATCGGTTAATGCATCGAGCATCTTCTGAGTAGACTCAGCCTCGTATGTCCATGATTGTAGAAAACCTTCAATAGTTTGGTACATTATTGTTATCCCCCCTACTTATGTTCATAGATTAAGTTCGTGGAGAAATGGCTAGTTTCCTTTATATTTTAATAAGGGTATTTAAAAGGTTTATATATAAATTTTATGATATTATTGAGTATATATGGAATTATATTGATTTAGTATATAGATTTTACAGCATCAAGGGGGATATTATGAAAAGATTGATTTTAGGAATCATAATTCTATTTTTAATGGCAGGATGTAGCAATGAGACTTATAAAAAGGCAATGGATCAGGGGAAATTAGCTTTAGCGAGTAAAGAATATGACACTGCACAAGCATCATTTGAATTGGCATTAGAAGAGAAAAAGAATGATAAAGAAGCAAAAGTATTAAAAGAACAAACTACTAAGATGATACGTGCAATAAAAGAGAAATCGAGTGGAAATATAGAACAAGCAATAGATTTGTTTCAAGAAGTAGAAAACATGAAAGAGGGTTCTACAACTCTTCAAAATCAAGCGAAAGAGCAAAAAGCTTTGCTCATGGAGAATAAAGAGTTAAAAAGTAAATATATAGGTCAATTGGAAAAGGCAGAGAAATTAAAGAATGATAAAAAGTATGAAGAGGCTAAAGTAATAGTAAATAAAATTATTGATGATACTGGTCAAAATGAACAATGGATTTCGGAAAATCACCAGGCCAAAGAGCTGAGTACGCAAATCGATGACATACTAACTCAACAGGCAGAAGCAAAGAAAAAAGAGGAAAAATTAAAAAATGAAAAGAAAAAAGAGGCTGATATTAGAAAGCTAGAGGGATCTTGGATGTCACAAGAAAGTACAGACAGACCAGTTGGTTTGGAAATAGAATTTAATAGTGAGAAAACAGGCGGAGAATTTATGGAACATAATATTTTTGGGAAAGGGACTACTATAGGGGATTTCCGGGTATTAAGTGTGAACAAAGGAATTATTTCTGTAGAGCTTGTATTTTTAGTGGGAGAAAGAAAGCAGAAAGCTGATTTGAAACTTGAGGAGAACACATTAACTGTACATCATGAGTTTATGGAGGGGAGTGAATCTGTGAAATTAGTGAGATCAGAGTAATTTATGTAGTATATAAAAAGGAGGCCTCTCATATAAGAAGCCTCCTTTTTAACTAACCTTCTTCCCACTCTTCCTCATCAACCACAAGAAATAAGGTGCTCCAAGTACAGCAACGACAAGACCAGAAGGGATTTCTTTCGGATATGCAATCGTTCGTCCGAGTAAATCAGCAATGGAAAGAAGTATTGCTCCAAACAGTGCTGAACAAACGAATAGTCTTTGATGATTCATACCAACGACGATTCGTGCTAAGTGAGGTGCAACAAGACCTAAAAAGGCAATTGTACCGACAGCAGTAATGTTAATTGATGCAAGTAGTGTCGCTAACACAATTAGAGCAAGACGCGTTTTATTTACAGGCTGCCCGAGTCCGGTTGCTAAATCATCTCCAAGTACAAGAACGTCAAGTTGTTTCATTAAGAAAAAGATAATTGGTATAAGAATAAGAGATGGATATAGAATGATATTTTCTAAGTGATTCCATCCTCTTGCATACGTACTGCCTGACAACCATGTTAAGGCCGCAGCAACATTCAAATTTGCCCTAACGATAAAGATTTGAATAATCGCTGAGCCGAGCGCTGAAATGCCAATTCCTATTAAAGCAAGAGCTGTTGGACTAAATCCTGATTTCCATGAGAAGAAGAGGACAATTCCAACTGCAAGTAGTCCACCAATAAATGCACCAATTGGTAGGAAGAAACCAGGAAGTGCAGGGAAGACATACATAATGGTTAAAGCGCCAACACCTGCTCCCGATGAAATACCAATAATAGAAGGATCGGCAAGTGGATTTCGTAATATACCTTGGAAAACAAGTCCGCTTATCGCAAGGCATGCTCCAGCAATAGCGGCAACGAGCATTCTTGGTAAACGAAGATTCATCATCATATTTTTATCAAATTGTGTTAATTGTCCTGTTATGGCATTTGTAATGCTTTCGATATAAGCGTTACTACCGATTGTAACACCAAGAGAAATCGTCACAATACAAAGCACGATAGATATAATGATTACTTTTTTATAAGAGTAATAACGGGAACTAGCTCCAGCTGTATTCGCTCCGTTATCATTCATATATTGTTTCGATTTCATCATTCGATACACTAAATAAATAAGCCAAGGTGATCCAATCATTGCCGTGACTGCTCCGACAGGAAGTTCAGCACCGGTTGGATCTATTAATCTACCAACAACGTCTGCTCCTAGTAATAATATTGCTCCCCATAAGAAAGAGGAGAGAAGGAGGGTAAAGTGTTGCCGATAACCAATAAGGCGCATTAAGTGTGGTGCAACTAAGCCGACAAACCCAATCGGTCCAACAACAGTTACAATTACTGCTGTTAAAAAGATGGCGGCGATAAATGCAATAAACCGTGTTACTGCGGTTTTCTCTCCAAGTGAAACAGCTATATCATCGCCGAGTAAGAGGACATTAAGCTTACGTGACATGAATAGTAAAACTAGGAAAGAAAAAATAATGAATGGAAATGCGAATTGAACACCGTTCCAGTTATTTTGAATAAGGGAACCAGCCCCCCATAAAAACAAACCTGCTGTTTCATTTTCATAGAAAAGTTGCATCGTTCCAGTAAAAGCTGAAAGCATTAATGTAACGACCATACCAGCTAAAGCCATACGAAGTGGAGTGCCTTTTTTTCCGCCAGAAATACGGTACACAAATAAAGCAGTAATTGCACCACCGATAAATGTGAAAAGAAGAGAGTTAATTTGTAACCCCTTCGGTAAAAAAATAGTAGCGGTTACTAGAAAGAAATATGCACCAGAATGAATTCCCATTGTACTGGCTTCAGCAAGTGGATTTTTCGTTAAAGTTTGTAAAATGACTCCAGATGCAGCAAGAGCCCCTCCAGCTAAAATGGCGATTACAGCTCTAGGTAATCGAAGCATGATTAAAGTTTGATGCTCTAGCGATTGGTTCGGTGAGATAAGAGCATCGATAATCATACTATAGGAAATATTTGCTTGTCCTTGTCCGATATGAATAAAGAAAAGGAGGAGCAAGAGAGCTGCTCCTCCTCCGAATACAAGACTTGCTCGAAGTGTATGTTGTAAGCTATTCATCGTGTAATCACTTCTTCGCTGTCATTACATCAGCTACTTGTGTTGCTAAAGATTTTGCAGACTCAGGACCACCGAAAATCCAAGTGTCGCCTTTTAATTTATACATTTTGTTTTCTTTTTTGAACTTTAACTCTTCCCAAGCAGGGTTACCTTTTAGTTGAGTGTCAAAAATATTATCTTCATCAGCTACAATGTAAATGAAGTTCGAATCTTGTACACTTTGTAATGATTCTACAGTAGTTTGTTTGAAACCATCTGCCTCTGATTTACCTGCTTCAAAAGTATTTGTTAAACCTAATTTTTTTGTAACTTGTAAAGCTGTAGAATTGTCAGTTAAGATACGGAATGTTGGCACGTTTTTAGCAGTAAATGCTTGTGCCATTGCGATGTTTTTATCTTTTAAGCCAGCTTTGTCAATTTTCGCTTTTGCATCTGCAAATGTTTTATCCATATCAGCTAATACTTTTTTACCTTCTTCTTCCTTTCCAACTGCTTTTGCAATTTGTTTAAATGTTTCTGTCATTTCTGCAAAGTGATCGTTATTGCTTGTTGATGGATCGAACATAACTGTAGGAGCGATTTTCTCTAATTCGTTTTTAATTGCTTTACCACGGAATGAAGCTGTGATAATTAAATCTGGTTTTAGACGGCTGATTTCCTCTAAGTTTGGTTGTTGACGAGTCCCAACATCTACAACATCCTTACTCGGTTTTGTTTCTGTATTTACCCATTTATTATAATTCTTAATGTCTGCCATCCCTACTGGCTGAACACCAAGTGCTAATAAGTCTTCTGAATATACCCACTCAAGTACAACAACTTTTTTCGCTGGTTTATCTAACTTCGTTTCCCCTTCAGCGTGTTTAATTGTTATAGCTTGATTTTTATTGTCCGCTTTTGTTTCTTTTTTCTCCTCTTTTTGCTGCCCACATCCAACAGCGAATAGAAGAACTACTATGAAAATACTGATAATTTTCTTCATCTTCTGCCCCCAAATAAAATGTTTTATTTGCAATATGTACGATAATGAAAATCGTTATCAATTACAACAACCAAATCATACTATGAGGGTATTTTAAGTGTCAATATTTTTTTAAAATTTCGACTAAGAATAACGATTTATACGGATTTTAATATATTGTATTGAAATGCATACGTGTATCAAGGTTGAAGGAGCTGAAATTCCTTTAATGAGGAAGGCGAAAGTACAAGCGAAAGGAGAGCGTATTGCATGTAATATTTATTAGAATGTAAGGAAAAAACTTTGTTTATAAAAGGTTTATCCCAGAGCGGGTAGTTGATAAGGAAAATAAAAACTGATTTTTATTAGAAAGATATTTTTAATTAGTGGGCTGTACTTAAAAGATTGAACACGGGGGAGGGATCAACATGTCTTTATGGAGTAATAATGCAAATGGATATTGTGGATGTAATAATCAAAATGGTTTACATGTTGATTCGTGCTGTTTTAGTTGCGATGGGACAGTTCCGAAGCTTGGTCCAACAGGTCCAACAGGTCCAACGGGAGTAACGGGAGCAACAGGAGCGACAGGTGACACAGGAGCGACAGGTGACACGGGAGCAACAGGTCCAACAGGAGCAACAGGAGCAACAGGAGCAACGGGAGTAACGGGAGCAACGGGAGCGACGGGAGCAACGGGAGCAACGGGAGCAACAGGAGCAACAGGTCCAACGGGAGCAACAGGAGCAACGGGAGTAACGGGAGCAACGGGAGCAACGGGAGCAACGGGAGTAACGGGAGCAACGGGAGTAACGGGAGCAACAGGAGATACAGGAGCAACGGGAGTAACAGGTACAAGTATAACTGCGACGTATGCATTTGCGAATAATACATCGGGTACGGCAATATCAGTATTACTCGGTGGGACAAATGTCCCACTTCCAAATAATCAGAATATCGGTCCAGGAATTACAGTTTCGGGAGGGAATACAGTATTTACGGCCGCAAATGCGGGGAATTATTATATTTCATATACAATTAATATAACAGCTTCATTATTAGTTAGTTCGCGAATTACAATTAATGGGGCACCGCTTGCTGGGACTATCAACTCTCCTGCGTTAGCAACGACTTCATTTAGTGCAACGATTATTACGACTCTTGCAGCGGGGAGTGCAATTAGTTTACAGTTGTTTGGATTGTTAGCTGTTGCAACATTATCAACGACTACCCCTGGTGCAGTTTTAACGATTATAAGATTAAGCTAATTAACGATAACTCTCTTATTCTTTTAAAATTAAGAGAGTTTATACATATAATAAGAAGTTAATGAAGTAAAGCATAGTTATATAAAAGTCAGAATATTATGATTGTAACGCTGTTCTGACTATAATATAATGAAAACAATCATCATGAATGAACATTCATTTATTTTAACAAGTATTGGAAGGGGGAATGAGAGTGGAAAAACCTTGGTTGCAGAGTTATCCAGAGGAAATCCCAGGGACGATTTCATATGATATTCAGCCACTTCATGGATATTTAGAGAAAATGGCTTCTCGTTATCCAGAAAAGAAAGCGCTTCACTTTTTAGGTAAAGATGTTACATTTTCAGATTTCCATGACAAGGTGAAGAAATTTGCAAATTACCTTCAAAGGCTTGGTGTTGAAAAAGGTGATAGAGTTGCGATTATGCTACCAAATTGTCCGCAATCTGTAATAGGTTATTATGGTACATTGCTTGCGGGGGGAATTGTCGTACAAACGAATCCTCTTTATACAGAAAGAGAGCTTGAGTATCAACTTCATGACTCAGGGGCAAAAGTTATTCTTTGTCTTGATTTGGTGTTTCCTAGAGTTACTAACGTTCAAAAGGCTACAAGGCTTGAGCACATTATCGTAACTCGTATTGCAGATTTTTTACCTTTCCCTAAAAATTTACTTTATCCATTTGTACAAAAAAAGCAAACAAATCTTGTTGTGAATGTGTCGGAAAGCGAAACAATTCATCTATGGAAATCAGTAGAAAGGGAAAGTAATGCTGGTGTTGAAGTTCCCTGTGATCCTGAAAACGATTTGGCTCTTTTGCAGTATACAGGTGGAACGACAGGATTTCCAAAAGGGGTTATGTTAACGCATAAAAATCTCGTTTCGAACACTTTAATGGGAGCGCATTGGTTATATAATTGTAAAGAAGGAGAAGAAGTGATTCTTGGTGTTCTTCCGTTTTTTCATGTGTACGGCATGACAGCTGTAATGAATTTGAGTATTATGCAAGGATATAAAATGGTTCTTATTCCAAAGTTTGATATGAAAATGGTCTTTGAAGCAATTAAGAAGCATAAAGTCACACTATTTCCAGGAGCACCAACTATTTATATTGCTCTTTTAAATAGCCCTCTTTTAAAAGAATACGATATTTCGTCTATTCAGGCTTGTATTAGTGGCTCTGCACCACTTCCGGTAGAAGTACAGGAAGAGTTTGAGAGAGTTACAGGTGGTAAATTAGTAGAAGGTTATGGATTAACGGAGTCATCACCAGTTACACATGGGAATTTCTTGTGGGAAAAACGTGTGCCAGGAAGTATTGGCGTGCCATGGCCGGATACGGAGGCAATCATTATGTCACTTGAAACAGGAGAGGCATTACCTCCAGGTGAAATTGGTGAAATTGTTGTAAAGGGTCCGCAAATCATGAAAGGCTATTGGAATAAACCAGAGGAAACGGCAGCAGTACTGCAAGATGGCTGGCTCCATACAGGTGATGTAGGATACATGGATGAGGATGGATTTTTCTATGTGAAAGATCGTAAGAAAGATATGATTGTTGCTAGTGGTTTTAACGTATACCCTCGTGAAGTAGAAGAGGTATTATATGAATGTGAAAAGGTGCAAGAAGTAGTAACAATCGGTGTTCCTGATCCGTATCGAGGAGAAACTGTAAAAGCTTTTGTTGTTTTGAAAGAAGGCGCCGAATGTACTGAAGAAGAATTAGATCAGTTTGCACGTAAATATTTAGCAGCTTACAAAGTTCCGAAAGTATATGAGTTTCGAAGTGAGTTGCCAAAGACGACAGTCGGAAAAATTTTACGTCGTGTCCTAATAGATGAAGAGAAGAGAAAGAATGAGGATGAGCAAACGGGCTAAGGCCCTTTCTTTTTGAAAAAATAGGATTGACACTTTTCTAAATAGTCAGTATTATAAGAATATGAATGACTATTCATTCAGTCATCTTCTTGAAGGGGACAGTAAAGTGAAGAAAAATAGACCGAAATACAATCAAATTATTGATGCAGCAGTCATTGTGATTGCGGAGAATGGATACCATCAAGCGCAAGTTTCTAAAATTGCAAAGCAAGCTGGGGTAGCTGATGGCACGATTTATTTATATTTTAAAAATAAAGAAGATATATTAATATCCTTATTCCAAGAGAAGATGGGAGAATTTGTTGAAACAATTCGTCAAAAAACAGCAGGAATTGAAAGCGCTGTAGCGAAGTTATTCATGTTGGTAGAAACGCACTTCTTGCTGTTGTCGCAAAATGATCCTCTTGCTATTGTTACGCAATTAGAGCTAAGACAGTCCAATCAAGACTTGCGCCTTAAAATAAATGAAGTATTAAAGGGCTACTTACAAGTTATGGATGAGATTTTAGAAACAGGTATAAAGCAAGGTGAATTCCAGGCGGATTTAAATGTTCGCGTGGCAAGACAAATGATCTTTGGAACAGTGGATGAAGTTGTGACCAATTGGGTAATGAGCGATCATAAGTATGATCTGGTCGCACTTTCGAAAACGGTACATGGGCTACTTAGTGCAGCTTGTGGTTATCGTCAATAATGGGAGGGATCATGTTGAAATTCCTATCTGTAAAAGTTGAAGACCATATTGCGGTGGCGACGCTAAATCATGCGCCAGCTAATGCAATGTCTTCACAAGTTATGCATGACGTTACTGAATTAATCGATCAAGTGGAAAAGGATGATAACATTCGTGTTGTTGTTCTACATGGTGAAGGGCGTTTCTTCTCAGCAGGAGCAGATATTAAAGAATTTACATCTGTTACTGAAGCGAAGCAAGCGACAGAATTAGCACAGCTTGGACAAGTTACGTTTGAGCGTGTTGAAAAATGTTCAAAACCAGTTATTGCGGCAATTCATGGAGCGGCACTTGGCGGCGGCCTGGAGTTTGCTATGTCTTGCCACATGCGCTTTGTAACTGAAAGTACAAAGCTTGGTTTACCTGAATTAACACTTGGATTAATTCCTGGTTTTGCAGGTACACAGCGTTTACCGCGTTATGTTGGTAAAGCGAAAGCTTGTGAAATGATGTTAACAAGTACACCAATTACTGGTGCAGAAGCATTACAATGGGGGCTTGTTAACGGGGTATTTTCTGAGGAATCTATTTTAGAAGATACGCTTAAAATTGCAAAACAGATTGCTGGAAAAAGTCCAGCAACAACTCGTGCTGTGTTAGAGTTATTACAAACGACAAAATCTTCTCATTATTATGAAGGTGTACAGCGTGAATCACAGATTTTTGGTGAAGTGTTTACGAGTGAAGATGGAAGAGAAGGTGTAGCAGCGTTTTTAGAAAAACGTAAGCCTTCATTTAGTGGTAGGTAGTCCAATTATTTTTTTAATATAAATTAACAGAATTTTAAAATTGATAGAATCTTTCTGAAAAACAAGGGGGTAAATGGAATGAACATCTACGTACTCATGAAACGAACATTTGATACAGAAGAAAAAATCGTAATTAAAAACGGTGCAATTTATGATGGCGAAGCGGAATTCATCATCAACCCTTACGACGAATATGCGATTGAAGAAGCAATTCAAGTAAGAGATGCACAAGGTGGAGAGGTTACTGTTGTAACAGTTGGTGGCGAGGATAGTGAGAAAGAACTTCGTACTGCGTTAGCGATGGGCTGCGATAAAGCGGTATTAATCAATATTGAAGATGATGTTGAAAATGGTGATCAGTTCACGACAGCAAAAGTACTTGCTGAATATTTAAAAGATAAAGAAGTAGATTTAATTTTAGGCGGGAACGTTGCAATTGACGGTGCATCTGGACAAGTTGGTCCACGCGTGGCTGAAGCGTTAAACATTCCATACGTAACGACAATTACAAAGCTTGAAATTGACGGTACAAATGTGAAGATTGAACGTGATGTTGAAGGAGATACAGAAGTAATTGAAACATCATTACCAGTTTTAGTAACAGCACAACAAGGTTTAAATGAACCGCGTTATCCATCACTTCCAGGTATTATGAAAGCGAAGAAAAAGCCACTAGAAGAAGTAGAATTAGATGATTTAGATTTAGAAGAAGATGATGTGGAAGCAAAAACAAAAACAATTGAAATCTATTTGCCTCCGAAGAAAGATGCAGGAAAAGTGTTACAAGGCGAGCTGCAAGATCAAGTAAAAGAACTTGTATCGTTGCTCCATACAGAAGCGAAAGTAATCTAATAAAATACGAAATTATATATGCAGGAGGGAAAATCTATGGCTCGTAAAGTATTAGTAATGGGTGAAGTTCGTGATGGATCGCTACGTAACGTTTCATTTGAAGCGGTAGCAGCAGCAAAAACAATTGCAGAAGGCGGTGAAGTGGTAGGTCTTCTAGTTGGAGACAGCGTTGCCTCTTTTGCAAATGAATTGATTCATTACGGTGCAGATCGCGTTGTGACAGTTGAAAATGATAAATTAAAATCATATACGTCTGATGGTTATGCGCAAGCGTTTTTAGCTGTATATGCTGAAGAAAATCCAGAAGGTATTGTATTTGGACATACAGCACTTGGTAAAGATTTATCACCAAAATTAGCAGCGAAGCTTGAAGCTGGTTTAGTTTCTGACGTAACTGCTTTAGAAGTTGAAGGTGGAAATGTTATCTTCACTCGTCCAATTTACTCTGGTAAAGCGTTCGAGAAGAAGATTGTAACAGACGGTATATTATTTGCGACAGTACGTCCAAATAACATTGCAACTCTTGAAAAAGATGAGTCTCGCAGCGGTGATGTATCTTCTATTACAGTTGATGTAAAAGATTTACGTACAATCATTCAAGATGTCGTCCGTAAAACTGCAGAAGGTGTTGATCTTTCTGAAGCGAAAGTTATTATTGCAGGTGGACGCGGTGTGAAGAGTGAAGAAGGATTTAAACCATTAAAAGAGTTAGCTGATGTGCTAGGCGGCGCTGTTGGGGCATCTCGTGGTGCTTGTGACGCTGAGTATTGTGATTACTCATTACAAATCGGTCAAACTGGTAAAGTTGTTACGCCAGACCTATACATTGCGTGCGGTATCTCTGGTGCGATTCAGCATTTAGCTGGTATGTCTAACTCAAAAATAATTGTTGCGATTAATAAAGATCCAGAAGCAAGTATCTTCAAAGTAGCTGACTATGGTATTGTTGGTGACCTATTTGAAGTCTTACCTCTTTTAACAGAAGAATTTAAAAAGTTAAAAGTACATTCATGATTTGATTACCCTTGAGTTCTAAGTGAAGTACCCCTATATATAGAAAAAGGTGAGGGATCCCCTGTCTCTCACCTTTTTAGTATTTAATCCGTATTTTTATATAGTATAAAGGAACATTTTTTTGTTACAATACATAACGATACATAATATTCGCCACGTATATAAGTTAATGTTATACTCTTGGTAGAATATACTTGAAGGAGGAAATAAAATGGCAATTGTAAATGCAAACGACCAAAGCTTCGCAGCTGAAACTGGCGAAGGTGTTGTATTATTAGATTTCTGGGCACCTTGGTGTGGACCTTGTAAAATGATCGCTCCTGTATTAGAAGAAATCGATGCAGAGTTAGGCGAGAAAGTAAAAGTAGTAAAAGTAGACGTTGATGAGAACCAAGAAACTGCTCGTCAATTCGAAGTAATGAGTATTCCAGCTCTTTTCGTATTAAAAGACGGTAAAGTAGTTGATCAAGCGTTAGGTTATAAACCGAAAGAAGCGTTAGTAGAATTAGTTGCTAAACACTTCTAAAATAAAGAAGCTACCATTTGGTAGCTTTTTTTATTTTCTTTTTTATAACCTTTCCGTTACAATAAAAGAACGTATGTTGGGTGTTTTGGCATAGTATGTTTTCATGTGAAAATAAAAATGCTAAGCATGTAGAAATGGAGGGTGACGAGTGCACGAACATTTGAAAGAGAAGTTGGCTATTTTACCAGATCAACCTGGTTGTTATTTAATGAAAGATAAGCAAGGAACGGTTATATATGTCGGTAAGGCAAAAGTACTAAAAAATCGTGTGCGCTCGTACTTTACTGGTTCGCATGATGGGAAAACACTTCGGCTTGTAGGAGAAATTGTTGACTTTGAATATATCGTAACCTCCTCGAATTTGGAGGCTCTTATTTTAGAGTTAAATTTAATTAAAAAATATGATCCAAAATATAATATTCAATTAAAAGATGATAAAACATATCCTTTCATTAAAATTACAGCTGAAAAACAGCCGCGCTTACTCATTACGCGAAATGTAAAAAAGGATAAAGGAAAGTATTTTGGTCCTTATCCGAATGCACAATCAGCTCATGAAACGAAAAAACTGCTAGATCGTATGTATCCGCTTCGTAAGTGCTCAAATATGCCCGATAAAGTTTGCTTATATTATCATATGGGTCAATGTTTAGCACCTTGTGTGAAAGAAGTGACGGAAGAACAAAATAAAGAAATTGTAGATGAAATTATTAAGTTTTTAAATGGTGGGCATAAAGAAGTTCGTTCAGAATTAGAAACAAAGATGTATGAAGCTTCAGAGAAACTAGAATTTGAACGGGCAAAAGAGTTGCGGGATCAAATTGCGCATATTGATGCGATTATGGAAAAACAAAAGATGATTATGAGTGACTTAGTGGATCGTGACGTGTTTGGATATGCGGTTGATAAAGGATGGATGTGTGTTCAAGTTTTCTTTGTTAGAAAAGGAAAGTTAATTGAGCGTGATGTTTCTATGTTTCCAATCTATGATGAACCAGAAGAGGGATTTTTAACGTTTATCGGTCAATTTTATGAAAACAGTAGTCACTTTAAACCGAAGGAAATTGTCGTTCCAGGAAGTATAGATTCAGAATTAGTCGAGCGCTTTTTAGAAGTTGAAGCGACACAGCCGAAACGTGGTAAGAAAAAAGACCTTGTAGAATTAGCAAATAAAAACGCAAAAATTGCACTAGAAGAGAAATTTTACTTAATTGAACGTGATGAAGACCGGACGGTTAAAGCCATTGATAATTTAGGGAAGCAGCTTGACATTGAAACCCCATATCGTATTGAAGCGTTTGATAACTCGAATATTCAAGGGACAAATCCCGTTTCCGCAATGATTGCTTTTATCGATGGGAAACCAGCAAAGAAAGAATATCGGAAATATAAAATTAAAACGGTTCAAGGTCCTGATGATTACGAATCTATGAGGGAAGTTGTAAGACGCCGTTATACGAGGGCGCTTAAAGAGAATTTACCTTTACCAGATTTAATCATTATTGATGGTGGAAAAGGCCACCTGGCCGCTACGAGTGATGTTCTGGAGAATGAACTCGGATTATATATTCCAATGGCAGGACTTGTAAAAGATGACAAACATAAAACATCACATTTAATCATTGGAGATCCGCCTGAACCTGTGATGCTTGAGAGGAATAGCCAAGAATTTTATTTATTGCAACGCATTCAAGATGAAGTGCATAGATTTGCAATTACATTCCATCGCCAGTTGCACGGGAAATCGGTCATTCAATCAGCGTTGGATGATATTCCAGGAATCGGCGATAAACGAAAAAAGGTATTGTTAAAACATTTTGGCTCGTTAAAAAAGATGAAAGAAGCTTCCATAGCTGAATTTGTCGAAGCAGGTATGCCGAAAAATGTTGCAGAGACGATATATACTTATTTAACAGATAAGAAGACGTTGTAGTTTACAACGTCTTCTGTTTTTTGGTATAATTTCTGAAGATTTAAAATAAACGCATCTGAATGAATATACAAAAAAGTCAACTAAACTTATCTGTCTAGTTGACTGTAGGTAGATGCTACGCTTCAATGAGATCTTTAATATCCCATTTAACAAGAAATGTAATAGAGTCTGAACGTTTCTTTTGTTCTTCGTAGGACTCTGCAACGACGTTTCTTTGTCTTTGAATTTGCTCGGCGATAAATCCAGCTTCTAATTGATAAGAAGAATGTCTCTTTTGTTTTTGACGCTCAGTAATAAGTGTACCCTTAAGTTGGAATTGCATTTCACGACGTTTATGTTCAACGATGCTTAAAGTGCCCCAACCAGCTTTTTCAAAAAACTGAATGACTTCTTCAATTGTTTCTAGCGGATATTTTCTTGCAAGGTTTCTGCCGGACCAGTATAAAATACCGTCTAAATCGTTACCAATTAAATCAGTTAGTAATTCTTCACGTAGCAATTCATAAGCGAAGGCGTTCAATGAAACATCTTCTAAAGATGTTATATCGATTGTATTTTTGCTCACAATATTCCCCTCTTTCTATAGGGAATATTATATAACATTTTTCATTTATAAAAACAGATTTTTCTTTAGGGAAATCTGAATATCTAAGAAGAAAAAAAGAATTGGCAAATTATATGCAAATTATGTATACGTTTTCTTGACGCTTCGACAAAAATAGGGGTAAAATGAACTTGTTATCAAATTATGCTGAAATATTTCGAATAATTTTTTCAGTTTTTCTTATGCCAATAGTGAAAAAACATTATTGTTGTAAATTAATCTGAAAACAGCAGTCAAACATTCAAGGGGGTAATGGGGACATGAAAGGCCGCGAGTATACGTTTCGTAAGTGGCACTCATTAATGGGGGTCATCCCGGTTGGTGTCTTTTTGACGCAACATCTAATTGTAAACAACTTTGCAACAAGAGGAGCAGAGGCTTTTAACAAAGCTGCAGGCTTTATGGAGCTCCTTCCATTCCGGTATGCGCTAGAAATTTTCATCATCTTTTTACCTATACTGTACCATGCTATATATGGCTTATATATTGCATTTACAGCTAAGAACAATGCGGTATCTTACGGTTATTTCCGTAACTGGATGTTCGTCTTCCAACGAATTTCAGGTATCGTTACGCTGATCTTCATTTCTTGGCACGTCTGGGAAACTCGTATTCAAGCAATGTTAGGTAAAGAGGTAAACTATGATATGATGGCAGATATTTTAAACAACCCATTTATGTTTGGTTTCTATTTAGTTGGTGTTGTTTCAACAATTTTCCACTTTGCAAATGGACTATGGACATTCTGCATAAGCTGGGGAATTACAGTATCTCCACGTTCACAAAAAATCTCTACTTATGTAACATTAGCTATTTTCTTAGGTCTATCTTATGTAGGTGTGAGTGCATTATTAGCGTTCATCGATCCACAGCTAGCAAACCAGTAAGGAGTGGGAGAGCATGAAAGGGAAACTTATAGTAGTCGGCGGTGGCTTGGCCGGCTTAATGGCAACGATTAAAGCGGCAGAAGCAGGAGTAAATGTTGAACTATTTTCTTTAGTACCAGTAAAACGTTCACATTCTGTATGTGCCCAAGGTGGAATTAACGGTGCCGTAAATACAAAAGGTGAAGGGGATTCTCCATGGATCCACTTTGACGATACAATTTATGGTGGGGACTTCTTAGCGAACCAACCGCCAGTTAAAGCGATGTGTGAAGCAGCACCAGGTATTATTCATTTAATGGACCGCATGGGTGTTATGTTCAACCGTACGGAAGAAGGACTTCTTGATTTCCGTCGCTTTGGTGGAACACAACATCACCGTACAGCATTTGCTGGCGCAACAACTGGTCAACAATTACTATATGCATTAGATGAGCAAGTACGTCGTCATGAAGTAGCAGGACTTGTAACGAAATACGAGGGCTGGGATTTCTTACGAGCTGTTGTTGATGATGAAGGTGTGTGCCGAGGAATCGTCGCACAAGACTTACAAACTATGGAGATTAAAAGTTTCCAAGCTGATGCCGTGATTATGGCAACAGGGGGCCCTGGTATCATCTTTGGAAAATCAACTAACTCTATTATCAATACAGGTACAGCAGCATCTGCTGTATATCAACAAGGTGCATATTATGCGAACGGTGAGTTCATTCAAATCCATCCAACGGCAATTCCTGGAGACGATAAGTTACGTCTTATGAGTGAATCTGCACGTGGTGAAGGTGGGCGTGTTTGGACATATAAAGATGGTAAGCCATGGTACTTCTTAGAAGAAAAATATCCTGCTTACGGAAACCTTGTACCTCGTGATATTGCAACGCGTGAAATCTTTGATGTTTGCGTAGAGCAAAAACTAGGTATTAACGGTGAAAACATGGTATATCTAGATCTTTCTCATAAAGATCCGAAAGAACTAGATATTAAACTTGGTGGAATTATTGAAATCTATGAGAAGTTTACAGGTGATGATCCTCGTAAACTACCAATGAAAATCTTCCCAGCGGTTCACTATTCAATGGGCGGACTATGGGTTGATTACAAACAGATGACAAGTATTCCAGGTTTATTTGCAGCAGGTGAGTGTGATTATTCTATGCACGGTGGTAACCGCCTTGGTGCGAACTCACTATTATCAGCAATTTACGGTGGTATGGTAGCAGGACCAAACGCAATTGAGTATATGAAAGGTCTTTCTAAATCATCTGATGCTGTTTCATCTACTGTATATGAGCAAAATGAATTAATCGAAACAGAGAAATTTAACAATATTTTAACGCTTGATGGTAATGAAAATGCATATGTTCTTCATAAAGAGCTTGGAGAATGGATGACAGATAACGTTACAGTAGTTCGTGAAAATAAAAAATTACTAGAAACAGATGCGAAAATTGAAGAGTTAATGGCTCGTTACAAACGTATTAACATTAACGATACTGCAAGATGGAGCAACCAAGGTGCTTCGTTTACACGCCAACTTGCAAATATGTTTGAGTTAGCACGTGTTATTACAATTGGGGCATATAACCGTAATGAAAGCCGCGGAGCTCATTACAAACCAGAATTCCCAAATCGTGATGATGCAAACTTCTTAAAAACTACGATGGCGAAATTTGAAGGAGAAGGAAATGCACCAGCATTCCATTACGAAGAAGTGGATGTTTCATTAATTAAACCACGTAAACGTGACTATTCTTCAAAACACGATGTAGCTGCTAAGGATGAAGAGAAGGGGGATAAACAACATGTCTGAGAAAACAATCCGCCTCATCATTACGAGACAAGATGGACCAGATGCACAAGAATTTGACCAAGAGTTTGAAATTCCGTATCGTCCAAATATGAATATTATTTCAGCGTTGATGGAAATTCGTCGTAATCCTGTTGATTCAAAAGGGAATCAAACGACTCCGATTGCATGGGATATGAACTGTTTAGAGGAAGTATGTGGTGCTTGTTCGATGGTGATTAACGGAAAACCACGTCAATCATGTACAGCTCTTATTGACCAGTTAGAACAACCAATTCGCTTAAAGCCGATGAAGACATTCCCAGTTGTACGTGACTTACAAGTTGATCGTAGCCGTATGTTTAACGCGTTAAAACGTGTTAAAGCTTGGATTCCAATCGATGGTACGTATGACCTAGGACCAGGACCAAGGATGCCAGAGAAAAAGCGCCAATGGGCATATGAACTTTCAAAATGTATGACATGTGGTGTTTGCTTAGAGTCATGTCCGAACGTAAACAGTAAATCTGACTTTATTGGACCAGCACCACTTTCACAAGCTCGTTTATTTAACTCGCATCCAACTGGTGAAATGCATAAAGCAGATCGCTTACGTGCAATTATGGGTGATGGAGGACTTGCAAACTGTGGTAACTCTCAAAACTGTGTGCAATCATGTCCGAAAGGTATTCCATTAACAACTTCAATTGCAGCATTAAACCGTGATACAACAATTCAATCGTTCAAAGATTTCTTTGGTAGCGACAATAACTATTAATAAATATTGCCTCTTCATGTTGAAGAGGCAATATTTATAACTTTATTTTTCTGTTTATTCTGTTTATTTTAAGAGCGAAAAGGAGAGGTAGCAATGAAGAGAATTTCTTATATTGAAGACTTTGAGCAATGGGAAAGTGGTTTTTCATTTTATAATCCTGTCAAAGTTCGTTTTGGTGAAGTAGATATGTTTGGGCATGTAAATAATGTCGTTGCTTTTACCTATTTTGAAGAAGCACGTATCGCATTGTTTAAAGAACTTGGATTTATGCAAGAATGGACACATGAATCATCAGAAACGATGATAGTCGTCGCAGATCTACAATGCAATTTTATTAAACAACTTTATTTTGATGAGCAGTTGAAAGTATATGTAAAGGCAGGAACGGTTGGAAATTCCTCATTAGATTTACACTACATGGTCAAAAATGCAGAAGGGGAAGTTTGTTTAGTTGGACGCGGTATGATGGTGCAAGCATCGAAGAAAACGGGAAGAGGCGAACCATGGCCTGAAGAATGGAAGGAGAAATTACAACAATAATAGAAGAGAAGACAAAAAATAAGAGAGCAAATCGCTCTCTTATTTTTTGTCTTCCATCGCTTCTTCTAATGTTAAATGATGCTTATATATGTATGTGGCAGATGGATTACCAACGTAGCGTAAGTGCCACGGTTCGTATGAATACTCTGTCGCCTCTGTTTTATCCTCTAAATAACGAATGACAAATCCGAATTCATGGGCATGTTTTGCAACCCATTTTCCTTCTGCTGTCTCTCCGAAGATTGGTTCTAATTGGAATTTAGCAGATTTTGAGCTAATATCCATTGCTAGACCGGTTTGATGTTCACTTGTTCCAGGAATTGCACTGACTGAATTAGCTTCAGCTTTCCCTTGACGTCTAACGTATGTATCATGCAATGATTTTTGGCGTTTGTATGAACGATAACCAGATACAGCTGTAAGTTCAATTCCTTCTTTCTTTGCTGATTTGAACATATTTTCAAGCGCGTCTGCAGCATCTTTGCGTAGTAGTGTTTTTTCTTTATCTTTTGGACTAGTAAACGGTACGTTTGGTCTGGTTAAGTCTTCAGGTATGTATCCGTCTGGTAGTTTTCGATGTTTATTAACTAAGACAAGATTAGACTCTGGATTTGTTACAACTGAAAAATTATTGTCTAGTTTCTTTGCATTATTATTAGCTTTTGGAAAAGCAGGAATCTCTTCTTTTTGATGGTTACTATGTTTTTGACTTTCGACAGCCTTCGCCTCGTTTTGTAGTGGTGATTTAGAACCAAAGTAAGCGAAAGATGTGATACCGATTACAATAGTAGCGGCAGAAACAATTATTATCTTTTTCATAATGCCTTGTAATCACAGTCCTTTCTTAATAAAATATGTATCGTTTTTATTATAAGTCTAGTTTATTGAAAAAGAAATGTAAGAGTCATAACGTAATAGAAATGCAAAGAAAATGTCGTAAAATGTCAGAAAATGTGTGAAATTGTAGTATTTTTTCATATAATTCATTTCTTATCTTTCATGAAATTAATTTATTGTGTAATATATACATATAAGAAGATGTAACGATTATTAAGAATAAAGGACTTCTTGTATAGACTAGGAGTGAATGGGAATGGATTTTGCAACAATTATTGGAATCATTTTAGGAGTAGTGGCGGTAGTAGTAGGAATGGTCGTCAAGGGCGCTGACATAATGGCCTTATTGAATCCTGCCGCGGCACTAATTATTTTTGTCGGTACATTTGCTGCAGTATGTATTGCATTTCCGATGAATCAACTAAAAAGATTTCCAAAATTATTTAAAGTTCTTTTTGGTTCAAATAAAAAAGATTTAAGCCATGAACAGTTACTAGAGTTATTTGTTCATTGGACTTCTGAGAGTAGAAAATACGGTATTTTGTCTTTAGAACAACAATTAGATAAAATTGAAGACGAGTTTCTTTTACGTGGTATGAAATTTGTGATTGATGGCGTATCCGCAGAAGATTTAGAACAAATTTTAGAAGCTGAATTAGAAGCAATTGAAGAAAGGCATGCAAAAGGAGCGGCAATTTTTTCTCAAGCTGGTACGTATGCACCGACATTAGGGGTTTTAGGTGCTGTTATTGGTCTTGTAGCTGCACTTGGAAATTTAACTGATATTGAAAAGTTAGGACATGCTATTTCAGGTGCATTTATTGCAACGATTTTCGGTATCTTTTCAGGTTACGTGTTATGGCATCCATTTGCAAATAAATTAAAGCAAAAGTCTGCCGCTGAATTAGAGAAGAAACGTTTAATTATTGATTGTTTATTAATGTTACAAGAAGGTACATATCCATTTATTATGAAAAACCGCATTTTAGGTGCGCTTTCTGCAACTGAGCGTAAAAAGCTAGAAAAAGGAGCGAAAAAAAATGCGGAGTAGGAAGAATAGAAGAAGTAAAAAGAAAAAGCATGAAGAACATATTGATGAAACGTGGTTAATTCCGTATGCTGATATGCTAACGCTATTGTTTGCATTGTTTATAGTTTTATTTGCAATGAGTAGTATAGATGCTGCGAAATTTAAACAGATGGCAGTAGCTTTTCATAGTGAACTAGCAGGTGGAACAGGAAATAAAGAGTTTTTAAGTGATCAAAAGCCAAATGATGAAAAAGAATTATCAGCAAGTAGCCTTGAGGTGGAACAAGCAAGAAAACAAGAAGAAGCTAGAGCCGAAGAAAAAAAAGAAATGGCTGAGTTAAAAGCATTACAAAAAAAGATTGATCAATATATTAATGAGAACCAATTATCCTCTGCTTTCCAAACTAAATTAACTGAAAAGGGATTAATGGTGACAATACTAGAGAATGTGCTGTTTGATTCGGGGAAAGCCGATGTGAAATTAGAATCTTTAGGGATTGCAAAAGAGCTGTCTAACTTGCTTGTTTCAGCGTCACCTCGTGAAATTACAGTATCTGGTCATACGGATAATGTCCCGATTGCCAATGCGCAGTTTGCATCGAATTGGGAATTAAGTACGCAGCGTGCAGTTAATTTTATGCAGGTATTACTCCAAAATAAAGAATTACAACCAGAAAAATTTAGTACAATTGGTTACGGAGAATACCGTTCAATTGCTCCGAACGATACACAAGAAGGAAAGGCAAAGAATAGACGTGTGGAAGTGTTTATCTTGCCTTTAACAGAGAATGGAAAATAAAAGAGGATGGCGAAAGCCATCCTCTTTTATTTTCCATCAAATGATTTTAAGTTGTCACGACGGATTTTATCTTTTTCTGCATCTGATTTTTTGAAATTATAGTCATATAAAGCGCCTTCCCAATCACCGTACATTGGGTTAGGGAAAATGATGAATTTCTCACCAAATTGTGCTTTTGATTCTTCCACTGTTTGATTACGATCGTTTACAGATTTTCCATCAAAACCAGTGAAATCAGATAAGTTATCACCGAAGAATAAAACAATATCATGTGTTTGAGAAACGAGTTCACGGCGTTTTTCTTTTCCTTTTTCTTTCGGGTCTTGTAGTAATATATGTTCTTTCGTTGCTTGAGGAGCACCTACGCGCTCAAGGTTTTTAATAGTTGCATCTAGTTGGTTCGTTTTACGATTTGAGATGTAGTAAATATCTACACCTTTAGACTCTGTATATTTTAAGAAATCAATTGCGCCTGGAAGGGCTTCAGCTTCAGCCTTATTAATCCAATCGTCCCATTTGTAAGGATAGCCTTTTCCTGTTTTTACGCTCATAGCTTGATGAGGACTGTTATCTAAAACAGTTTCATCTAAATCAAGTACGATAGCAGGTTTTTTTTCTGTGCCTTTTGCAAGAGCTGCATCAAGCTTCAATTGACCGATATTGTACCCTTGGTAGTAAAGTGCTTTCGTTTCACCAGCTGTTTGATACCATAAATCAGCCATTAATTGCTGTTCTGTTAATTTTACTTTTTCTTCTTTTGCCACTGTTTTCTCTGGTGTTCCTGAACATGCTACAAGCGATGTAGATAGAACCGCTACAGATAATAAAGTGGTAATACCCCTCTTCATCTTCATATGTATCCTCCTTGATGTTAGAAAATCATCTTATATTATATATTAAAATATAAAAATTTTTTTATGAACATTTGCATATTGTCTTTTGTATATATAGTAGTTTGTCCTATAGTAGATAAGGTGAATAAAAAAGATGTGATAAACAGTAAGTAGTTGAAGAAAAGGAATGTATGTAAGAAGATGGAATAAGGTTACTATATGTTGTTTTAAACAATCATATTGTGAAAGTGAGAATGCTATTGAAGGGGAGGATATATACATTGAGTTTACAAATTCAAAACTTAACAAAAATATTCGGAGAATCTAAAGCAGTTAATGGTTTGCAAATCTCGTTACCGAAAGGTGAAGTGTTAGGGTTACTTGGCCGAAATGGTGCAGGGAAAACAACGACAATTAAAATGTTACTAGGTTTATTAACGCCAAATGAAGGTTCTATTACGTGGGATGGAAAATCATTTGGTGATAGCGGGGTAACAATTGGATATTTACCAGAAGAAAGAGGACTATATACAAAAAGTAGAGTAATAGATCAGTTGCGATATTTTGGTAGATTAGAAGGAATGACGAAAAAAGAAGTGGATCTTGCAATTGATCACTGGTTAGAGCGCTTAGCAATCCCAGAATATAAATTCAAAACAGCAGGAGAACTTTCGAAAGGGAACCAGCAAAAAATTCAATTGATTGCTGCTCTTCTTCATGATCCAGAACTTCTTATTTTGGATGAACCATTTAGCGGACTTGATCCAGTTAATGCTGGAATGTTGGCTAGTATTATTGGAGAACAAGTACAGAGCGGGAAGACAATTATTTTATCTAGTCACCGTATGGAGCAAGTAGAGGCTTTTTGCCAACATGTATGTATTTTGAAAAAAGGTGAAGCAGTCGTAGAAGGACAATTAAGTGATATTAAGAAAGAATACGGTTTTCGTAATTTAACAATCGAAGATACAAAAGAGAATGAAAAAGGATTAGAAGCTATACATGTTCCATATGAAAAACAACAAGGTCTTCTTTATGTGAAAGTACAAGATGATGCAGAAGCTCTAAAGATTTTGCAACAATTGCAAGAACAAGGTGTTGGTTTACGACAATTTAAAATGTTAGAGCCGACGCTAAACGAAATCTTTGTAGAGAGGGCGAAATAAAGATGCGTAAATTTTCTCATGTATTTTCATTTTATTTTAAAGAAGCATTTTTATCTAAAAAATCATTAATTACGAGTGCGATTTTATTTTTAGTTGTGTTTGGGATTTTTGCATTTAATCATTTTACTTCAGGTGATGATAAAAATAAGGATAAAGATAAAATTGCAGTTGTAGTAGAGAGCTCCATATACAAAGTACAAAAAGAAGAGCTAAATAAGCTATTGCCATCAGCAAAAATAACGGTTGGTTCAAAGGATGATTTTGATAAACTGCATAAGCAAGTAGAAGAAGGTGATTTAGATGGTCTATTCCATGTGACGGAAAAGGATGGGGCTCCGGCGGTTACATATATGTATAATGGATTTCCAAGCCAAGCAACTTCTGCAATTATGGCAGGCTATTTAAAACAACAATATACGATGGTGACGATTGCAAAAAATAATGTTTCACCAGAAATTGCACAGCAATTACAAGCAGAAATTCAAGTGAAGCAAGAAGCGATAAAAGATCGTACATCTTCTTTCGGAATTGCGTATTTCTTTACATTTGCTTTGTATATGTTTATTGTAGCTTTCGGAAATACAATCGCAATGAATATTGCATCTGAAAAGGCGTCACGTGTAATGGAAGTAATGCTTCCGAAAGTAAAGCCACTTACGATGATGTATGCGAAAATTTTAGCGGTTGTTTCAACGGCGTTATTGCAACTTGTAATATTGGCGTGTGGTTACCTTATTCCTTATTTGCTAGGTTGGGTCGATTTAGAAAGTGCCTCATTATTTGGTGTTCCAATTGACTTTACAAAATTAGATGCAAAGGTTATAAGCATGTTTCTTGTCTATTTCATTACGGGATATTTACTTTATGCGATGATGTACGCTGCGGCTGGAGCTGTTGTGTCTAAGACGGAGGATTTACAAGCCGTATCTTTCCCGGTAATGATTTTGATCATGGCTGCATTCTTCATTAGTATTAAATCATTAAGTGATCCGAATAGTACCATTGTTGTTGTAAGTTCGTATGTTCCGTTTTTCACACCGATGGTCACCTTCTCTCGGATTGTAGCCGGTGAAGCAGGTATGTTAGAGATTACGATAACATTAGTAGTATTATTGGCGACAATTGGTATATTAAATGCTGTTACAAGTCGTATCTATGTAAACGGAGTAATGAATTACTCAGACAAAGTGAAATTCAAAGATTTGGCGAAATTTATAAAGCGTCAATAAGGAGAGAAAAGCATGGTTTTCTAATGGAATCATGCTTTTTCTTTATGTATAAATTAAAAATAGTATATAATGATAAGAGTCGTCTTTTAATAGAATGAATAAAAAGGAGGGTGTGCAGATGGGAATTAGTAGTCGTTTTACAGTAGGTGTTCATATGTTAACGTTACTTGCGATAGATCGAAACTCTCGCTGTACCTCTGAATGGATTGCTGGTAGTGTGAATACAAATCCAGTTGTGATTCGTCGCATTACAGGAATGTTGAAGAGAGCAGGACTTGTTGATGTACAAGCTGGTAAAGGTGGTACGACACTTGCTCGTGATTTAGAAGAAATTACATTACTTGATGTATATAAAGCAGTGGAAGTTGTAGAAGAAGGACATCTATTTTCCTTCCATGAAAATCCCAACATTGAATGTCCAGTAGGAGCTAATATTCAATCAGTATTAGAAATTATTTTAATGCAAGCGCAAGAAGCGATGGAAAACGTACTTGCAAATGTAACGGTAGAGCAATTAGTTACAAATTTAAAATCGAAAATTAAAGAATAAAAAAGCGAGCATCCTCATAGTGAGGGCTCGCCTTTTTTTATTCAGAAATATTGAAAATTCTATTTTTCAGTATTTAAAATGAATTTACCAACAATAGCTGCTACGATACCACCAAGAATTGGTGCAACGATGAATACCCATAGTTGAGAAAGTGCTTCTCCGCCAGCGAATAAAGCTGGTGCGATACTACGAGCCGGGTTAACAGATGTTCCAGTTAAAGGAATACCTAATAAGTGAACTAAAACTAATGTAAAACCAATTACTAATCCAGCTAGAGAAGAACTTCCTTTTTTACCTGTTACAGCAACGATAACTAAAATGAATACGAAAGTTAAAATGAATTCAACTAGAAATGCTCCAGATAAACCAAGAGTTCCAAAACCATTTTGTCCTAAATTATCTAAAGGTGTTTTAGCAGAGCGTAAAATTGTTACTAACGTTGCAGTTCCTAATAAACCACCTAAAATTTGAGCTAATACATAATAACAAAGTTCCATAGCGTTCATTCTTTTGTTGATGAACATAGCTACTGATACCGCTGGGTTAATGTGACATCCAGAAATTGTTCCGATGCTATATGCCATAGCCACAATAGATAGACCGAAAGCCATAGCGATTCCTAATGTTCCAATTCCTTCAATTCCGCCACCAATGACAGCTACTCCAGTTCCGAATAATACAAGTACAAATGTACCAATAAATTCAGCGATTGCTTTTTTTAACATAATTTACCTCCTAATATTGCGCATGAAACGTATTATAACATAGGTTTTAGTATAAACAGCTAATGAAATACTATTCTGATAAGGCGAAATAGGGGGACAATAAAAATAGATATGGTTCTATGAAGAAGAACCATATCTATTTTTATGCCGATTTTTTTTGCTTAATAACTGGAACAGAACGGTTTAAAACGCTATTTACGACCATTCCTAACATGATAATAATCATCCCAATCAGTGACAGACCACTAGGGAATGAACCATTTAAGAAAATAATCTCACCAAGCACGGTAAAGACCATCGTTCCAGCTTGTGTTGCTTCAACAGCTCCAAGTAAAGCAAGATTGTCTTTTGCTAAATCAGTAGCAAAGAAAAATGTCATCGTCGCAATAACTCCAGAACATAGTGCTAACAAAAATCCTTGAAGCATTTGAGTTGATGAAGGAATACCAGTAGTGGAAAATCCGTATATCCCAAGGAGAATTGTAATAGGAAGACTTCCAATTGCCATTCCTAATACACGTTGAAATGTATCAAGACGTCCGCCAACAAGTTCCATCATTTTTCGGTTGCCGAAGGGATATAAGAAAGCTGCTAAAACGACAGGTAAAAAGCCTGAAATGAACTGATTCATTGTAATGTGGCCTGCTGCAGTCGCTTGCATACAAATTACACCAAGTAAAATAAATAAAGCGACGTATAAACTGCGTAGTGGAATTTTTCCACGTACAAGTTTTGTACCTGATTTCGTTTCTATTTTAATGAAAAATAATGGCGATAAAAGCAAACCTGCTAATATAGTAACTTGCCAAGTTCCAGCAACGAGCCAAGCTGGAGAGAAGACAGCGGCGAAACTTAATAAAGAATAGAAACCAATCCCTGCAACGGAACCCCATCCGATCCATGCAAATGGATGTTTCTTTAACTCTACCCATAACCCCCTTAAGTTTTTGCGAAATAAAACGATAAGGAATAAAATAGGGAGAGCAAATAAAAAGCGGAAGGAAGCTGTCCAAGCCCAGCTTGTTCCAGACACATTCATCGCTCTATTAATAATAAAAGTTGCAGAAAAGAAGGCGGATGATAAAAGGCCTAATAATATTGCACGCATGAAGTGTAACACTCCTTTCGGAATTAAATAATTATGTATAGTATGATATACTTTAAATCGAAAAAAGTAAACTATTTTATATTTTAAGGTGGTTTTATAGATGAAAGAAAATGAGGACATGCAAACAAAAGAAGTGATTCAGCAAGTAGGTCAGTTATTACGACAAATTCGAAATGAACAAAAACTAAGTTTAGAAGAATTAGCCCAAAAGACGGGTGTGAGTAAATTAACGCTGGGAAAAATCGAAAGAGGAGAAACGAATCCGACGTTAGCTGTCATTTGGAAAATAACAAAAGGGTTATCGATTCCTTTATCAAGATTAATGGTTGTTGGAGAGCCAGTAGCTGTTGCGCGCTGCGGAGAAGGGTTTGCAGTAGATGTAGGACAAGCATGGCACTTAGAAATAATGTTCCGTTACACGAAAGAAACGGGGATGGAAATGCACCGTGCTTGTTTAAGGTCGAATAGTATATATGAGCCAGAAGCTCATCATGAAGGTGCTATTGAGCTTGTAACGGTAATGAAAGGGAAAGTATCGATTCAAGTTGAGAACGATGTGTACGAACTTAATGAGTTTGATTCCATCCAATTTGAAGCGAATAAGAAACATAGTTATAAAAATCAAGAGGATGAAGTGGCGGTATTACATTTAACGATGAAATATTCTTCATGAAAAAATCACCTATAGAATTCTATAGGTGATTTTTTATATGCTCTTCTTAAGTATATGAAGTGATGCCATTAGTACGAACGTGGCATAAGTAATAAACAAATAAAATAAACTAAAAATCCTGTTCCGAAACATAAAACAGCAATAACCCAAAGTATGCGAATGAGAGTAGAGCTAATATCAAAATATTCTCCTAAACCACCACATATACCAAATACCATTTTATCAGTTTCGGATTTACATAATCTTTTTGACATATAACGATCAACTCCTTTTTTATATGAAGCTACATACTTTTATTCTATATGGAAATTTATGAGAAGACTATGAGGTTGTATTACATTTTTTTAGAGAAACGATCATATTAATTGTCTTAATTTTCAGCTGATATTAAAATTATAGTAAGAGGTATGAGGCGATTTTTAATAAAGGGTGGGGAAATAGAGATGACAGTATATTGGTTGACTAATGTAATGGTTGAATCAAGGTATGCATATGAAGAAGGGGAAATTTCACGAACAGAAACAGAATTATGTAGTTTACTCATTGAAGATCGACGAATTAAAAAAATTATAGAAGGGATTGTTCAAGAGGAAGGGATGGTAACTCTTGATGCCAATCGCTTATTAATTTTACCCGCTTTCGAAGAAATGCATATTCATATTGATAAAACATATTATAGTGGGCCTTGGAAAGCTTGTATGCCAGCAGAAAATATTTTCACACGTTTTAATGAAGAAAAAAGGATTTTGCCAAAGCAATTAGCAACTGCTCAAGACAGGGCGGAAAATATGCTAGAGTTATTGCTTCGAAATGGTGCAACGAATATTAGAACGCATTGTAATGTGGATCCAGTTATTGGACTTCGTAATTTAGAGGCAACGTTAGCGGCATTAGAAACATATAAAAATCGATTGTCTGGTAGAATAGTTGCATTTCCGCAACATGGATTATTGCGCAGTAATTCTGTACAACTTGTAAAAGATGCGATGCGTATGGGTGCGAATCTAGTCGGTGGAGTGGATCCAGCTACAGTGGATAATGATATCGAAAAATCATTACATACAATTATGGATATCGCAGTAGAATTTAATGCGGATGTTGATCTTCATTTGCATGATGCGAATAATCTTGGGACGTTTACGATGAAGAGGTTGGCAAGTCTAACAGAAGAAGCTGGATGGCAAGGACGTGTAACAATTAGTCATGCGCTTGGACTTGGTGGTGTTACGGATAAAGAAGCTGAAGAAGTGGCAGAAAGACTAGCAGCCTTGAAGATTGATATTACTTCAACCGTGCCAATTGGTAAACAAGTAATCCCAATTCCATTATTAGATAAAAAAGGTGTTAAAGTTTCATTAGGAAATGATAGTATTACAGATCATTGGTCGCCGTTTGGAACTGGCGATATGCTTCAAAAGGCAAATCGATTAGCAGAGCGTTTTGGATGGAGTGACGAAAGGTCTTTAGGAAAAGCCCTTCGCTTTATTACGGGAGGAAAAGAAACGTTAAACAATGAAGGGAAGCGAGCATGGCCGAATGTAGGAGATGAAGCGAGTTTTGTTTTGACGAATGCAACATGTACAGCTGAAGCGGTAGCGCGTCAAACAGAGAAGCGTGTAGTCGTGCATAAAGGAAATGTTGTTGTTGGAAGCTTAAATGAGGTGGAATTAAATAACCTTGTGTAGAAGAATCGTTTAAATGCCTTGAGGAGGGTTCTAATGGTGGGTATAGAACTCTTCTTTTTTATTCTTACAATATATTTTTTATAGGAAAGCTAGAAGGGATGAAAATTTTGGACAATCAACATAACCAAAATCATATTATGGGAACTTTGCAATGGTTTATTTTTTTATTAGCAAACTCAATCGCACTACCAATTGTCGTTGGCGGATTATTTCATCTTACGACGGAAGAAGTGTTTTATTTAATGCAACGTACGTTTTTCGTAGTTGGTATATCTTCTTTTTTACAAGGATGGCTTGGACATAAACTGCCTATTGCGGATGGACCAGCTGGATCTTGGGTTGGTGTATTTACCGTACTTGCTTATGCTACCGTAGGGCAGGATCAATTACATAGTACATTGCAAATTTTAGAATTAGGAATGATAATCTCCGGTGTTATTTTAATAGGATTAGGTGTAACTGGTTTTATAGGACGTATTTTATTTTTATTTACGCCAGTTGTGACAGGAACGTTTTTACTTTTATTATGTTTACAATTAAGTGGTGTATTTTTAAAAGGAATGCTAGGAATTACAGCTACTATTTCTCAAATCGATGGATTTACAGCGATAATTGCGTTTAGTATATTTTTGTTCGTTATTATACTATCTAATTTTGGAAAAGGCTTTGTCAAAAGTTATGCAGTTTTAATAGGATTAATTAGCGGGTGGATTATTTTTCTTATTGCAGGAAAAGTGACGATTCCATCTCAAGTAACTCATTTTGTGCAACTTCCACATATATTTGCTTGGGGACTTCCAAAATGGAATACAGGTATGGCTGTATCAAGTTTCGTTATGGTATGTATTTTAGTTTCTAATACAGTGGCAGCTATTATAGCGATCAATCAAGCTACCATTCAAAAAGGGACTATTGAACAGAAACAGTTGAAGGATGGTACGTGGGTTGGAGGGATTTCACATATCATTTCTTCTGTATTTTCAACTGTAGGTGTCGTTCCGTTACCAGCGACGGCAGGATTTATACGCTTAACAAAACAAAAATATATACGATCGTTCTTAATGGCATGTGCGTTACTAGTCATAATGTCTCTTTTTCCAAGTATTATTCGTTACTTAGCGTCTTTACCATCCGCTGTCGCATCTGCAGTTTTAATGGCTTCGTTCGTACAGTTAATTGGAATTGGATTTAATAATATAAAACAAGTGGAGCTCAGCGAAAGGAATGTAACGATTTTAGGAGTTGCAGTATTATTTGGCAGCGGCGTTATGTTTTTACCGTCTGGAGCACTCCAATCCTTGCCGTCTGTTATGCAATATATATTCGGGAATGGTTTATTTGTAGGTACAGTTGTAAGTATATTGCTAGAACAAATATGGCGTACTGGAAAGTAAGTGGATAAAAAGAGTATCCGCACTGTATAAAAGTCTAAAATAACATAGGAAATAAAGCCCATTTTCATTCACCACCGGCACATTTCGTTCATACAATATCTTGACTAAATAAACACCCAACTTACACATATACAGCTCTGGCTTAAGCAAGGAGGGTTATACCAGTTGAAGGAAAAAGCGTATCAATCTAAACCGTTACTCACAAAGAGAGAAAGAGAAGTATTTGAATTACTCGTTCAAGATAAAACGACGAAAGAAATTGCAGGTGAACTTTTTATAAGTGAAAAAACAGTACGCAATCACATTTCAAACGCAATGCAAAAGCTAGGAGTTAAAGGACGTTCACAAGCAGTTGTAGAGCTTCTTCGTATGGGAGAACTCGAGCTATAAAAAGAAAGCCGACTTTTATATGAAGAGTCGGCTATTTTTCTGTCTGTTTCACGTGCTATATGAATGATAAGAATGTTTCATACATAAATAGGTAGTAAGGAGGGGATATGTTGAAAAGGATATTGTTAGTTTCAACAAGCGCTCATGATATGAATGGACACCCGACTGGTTTATGGCTTGAAGAGCTCGCAGCTTCGTATAATTTATTTAAAAAGGCTAAGTTCGATGTTGATCTTGTATCTATAGAAGGTGGAAGGGTACCTATTGATAGAGTGTCTATTCCGAATGGCATACCTCGTGAATTTAAGTATATCGCTTCTTTATTGCAAAATACGAAGCCGATTTCGAAGGCTCATTTTTTAGATTATGATGCAGTTTTATTTGGTGGTGGACACGGGGCTATTGTGGATTTTCCAGGTAATCCATATGTAGCGAATTTGATTGTGAATATGTATAACAATAACCGGATTGTAGCGGCTGTTTGTCACGGAGTAAGTTCTTTGGTCGGTGTGAAAAATAAAGATGGCTCGTTTTTTGTTGCGGGTAAGCGTATAACAGGTTATACAAATGATGAAGAAACAGCTGTGCATTTAGAAAATCGAGTTCCATTTTTGCTAGAAAGTAAGTTGAAAGAAGAAGGGGCATTATTTTATGTAGCACCTAATTTCACGCCGCATGTTATAGTAGATGGGCATTTAATTACAGGGCAAAATCCGCAGTCTAGTATGGAAATAGGGAAAGCTATAAAAAGAGCTGTAAATAAATTATAGAAAAGGTGCCCGCTACTAACAAAGGTAGCGGGTACTTTTTATGTATAGCGTAGATTGAAATTGTAATAAACTAAAAAGACGTAATGAGTATAATAACTTCATTTATAAACATTCATGAATTTGCTATACTATTTTGTATGAACAAAAGGGGAGGCTCTTTTAAATGAGAAAAGTAGCGTGTGCAAATACGTATATTAATAAAATAAAGCCCGTTATTCGAAAGACGAGTTTTAGCCAATTAAAAATAGATGAAATTGCGAAATATATGGATATTAGTAAAGCTACTTTATATAAACGTTTTTCTTCGAAAGATGAGATTATTGAGGCGGTAGTAGAGGATTTTATAAATTATCTTCTTGAAGGAGATGCGGATAATCAAGATGAAAGTATGTCGTTTACAGAACGTTTCCAAAAGACGTTTATCCATTCTTTAAAATGTGTGACGTATATTTCGGATGTCTTTTTACAAGATTTGAAAGAAGCGTATCCGCATTTGTCGGATCAATTAGTCGCTGCACAACAAAATCGTAATCGTAATTTGCAAATGTTTTTTGAGTCGGGTATGGAACAAGGTTACTTTAATAAAATGAATGCGCAACTATTTATGGTGCAAGATGATGTGATGTTAAGACGCATTATAGATCATACTTTTTGTATTCAGTACGATATTACGTTAAAGCAAGCGATACTTGATTTCTACAATTTGAAGAAATACCAACTGTTTAAACCGGAATTTTTAGATGTAGTTGATGATTCTGAAATTGAAAAAGAAATTATAGCTAATTTACAAATGATTTCGTAAAAAAAGCAGATTTCCCTTGCTAGAGGGAAATCTGCTTTTTTAGTACATATTATTTTTGCAACTGTTTTAATACTAATTCAGCTACTGGACCACCTGAAGCAGGGTTTTGACCAGTAATTACACGATTATCTTCTACAGCGTAAGCTTCCCAAGGTTGCGCAGCTTTTTCGTAAAGTCCCCCATATTTAACGAGTTCATCTTCTGTTAAAAATGGAACGAATCGATCTAATTCAGCTAGTTTCTCTTCTTCATTTGAGAATCCTGTTACTTTTTTATCGTTAATTAAACGATCCCCGTTACTTAATGTGATATGGAATAAACCAGCAGCTCCGTGACAAACAGAGGAAACAATTCCGCCATTTTCATAAATGTTGCGGCTAATATTTTGAAGTTCTTTGTTTTCTGGGAAGTCCCAAATAACTCCGTGACCACCCGCGTAATAAATAACAGCGTAGTCTTCTTGATTCACTTCACTCGGTTTCATTGTAGAACCGAGGCGATTCATAAATTCTTTCTTTTGATACCATTCCCAATCGATGCTCTCCGCCATCGCTAAACTATGCGGATCAATCGGTGTATAGCCGCCTTGTGGACTGACATAATCTACTTCGTAACCAGCTTCTTCTACTTTTTTAACGAAATGGACAGCTTCACCAAGCCAAAGCCCGGTAGCTCTATTTAAATTTGGGTATTTTTCTACGCTCGTTAATACAACTAACATTTTTTTCTTCATCATAATCCTCCTGTAGTGTTTCTTCTATATAAAAGTTCTTTATTTACTTAATTTTATTAAGTTAGAAATTGCAAATTTGAATAACCATGTCAGTCCCCCTTATACCGGATTCGAAATTAGTGTATAACAATTTTTGAACAAAGTAAACTAAAAATACCAAATTAGTTTACTTTGTATATTTTTCGTTGACAAACTGTAATGCTGAAACTATGATAGTTCCATGAATATCGAACAACATACATGTTTCGTTTCGAATTCGGTTTGTCGCGCGATAAATTATCATCTTTTATACATTTGATGAAGTTGTTTAGTAGTGATAGAGGAGCTAAACAACTTTATTTTTCATTTACAGTTACTACAATCAGAAGAGGTGTTACACATGGGGAAAGATATAAGTAACCATTCAAAATGGTTTGTTTTCACATTATGTTTTATCGTTTTATTAGGACCGATGAATGCGGTTTTATTTAATGTAGCGTTAGAGGGTATTGCTAATGATTTATCAATTAGTCAATCGAAAGTTAGTTGGGTTGTAGTAGGGTATTCTTTAGTTGTCGGTATTGGTTCGATGGTATATGGGAAACTAGCGGATCGTTACAGTGTAAAAAAACTATTAATTAGCTCAATAATCATATTTGTAGTTGGGTCCATTATTGGATTTGTAAATCAATCTTATGCGATTGTCATTTTCGCAAGATTAGTGCAGGCGAGCGGAGGAGCTGCATTTATTGCGCTTAGTATGATTGCAGTGGCAAAATTAGTTGTTCCTGCTAAGAAGCCTGGTGCATTAGCGATGATTAGTTCTTCTATTGCATTAGCAATAGGCATTGGTCCTTTAGTTGGCGGGGCTATTACAAATACATTAGGGTGGCCATATTTATTTTTATTTATGGTTATTTCAGTAGTTGGGATTTTCTTGCTTATAAAATTTATGCCGGAAGAAGTGCAGCATACGGATGAAGCGTTTCATTTTGATTACATTGGAGCGGCGTTATTATTTGCATTCATTACGACTGTTTTATTAGGTGTCAATATTAATAGTTGGCTATTTGTGTTATCGGTAGCTTTCTTATTTTTATTCACGGTTCGTATGAAGAACGCGGAGCATCCATTTATTGATATTGAGTTATTTTCGAACAAACCATTTCTTCGTTTAATAGCGGTCGGGTTTATAATTAATGTGGCGTTATGTGCTAGTCTATTATTATTGCCATTACTGTTAGGAAGAGTGCACGGATTGTCGCCATTCGTTATCGGAATTGCATTGTTTGTTGCATCACTCTTTGGTATTGTATCTAGTTTTATGACCGGAAAGATTGTTCCTTCGTTTGGGAATGTAAGAATGATTTATGTAGCGTCTGTAGTTATGATCGTTGGCTTTTTAATTTTAGGGCTTATTCCGAACGGGAACTTAATCATTATTTTAGTGGCGGTTATTTTAACATTTATGAGTTATTCAGCTATTCAAGTATCATTAAACACATTTATACCGAAAACATTACATCCAGCTAAAGTTGGAGTTGGTCTTGGTTTATATAATTTAATTAACTTTTTCGGTATGGCATTTGGACCAGCTGTAGCGAGCAAGGTTATGGAATCTACAAATAGTTATCGTTTGAATTTTATTTTAATCATCATTTTAATTTCTGCTCATTTCTTCTTATTAATAGGAATGTCTTCTTTCCAAAAAAAGATGGAGCAATAAAGTGAAACTTTAATTAGTGGGGGGCATCCCCCACTAATTATTAGCCCACACTAATCGGGCTTTTATGGACAGCCCGATCCCCCACCTAACTTATTTGCTTTCGCTGAATTTTGAGGTGGGGGTCTTATTGTCCGGCAAATAGCGGGGTAAATACGCACTTTATATAGAAGAAACCGACTTTCATATAGAAGGTCGGTTATTTTTCTGTCTTGCAAATTATGAAAAAAAGGAGCAAAATAAAAAAGGTCCTAGTCTATACAGGTACAAATGAAAATTTTCATACAGAAGCAGTTTAAGTGAGCGAACTTAAAGTGTGTAAAATATAATGATAAAATAAGATGATGAATGAGAAAACGGGTGATTAAGTTGAATAGAGCGATCGGTGTTATTGATTCAGGAGTGGGCGGTTTAACAGTAGCGAAGGAATTAATTCGTCAGTTGCCGAAAGAGCGTATTATATATTTAGGGGATACAGCACGTTGCCCTTATGGTCCGCGTTCTCGTGAAGAAGTGCGTCAATTTACGTGGGAAATGACGGAGCATTTATTAGATTTAAATATCAAAATGTTAGTGATTGCGTGTAATACAGCAACTGCGGTTGTGTTGGAAGAAATGCAGAAACAGTTGCCAATTCCGGTAGTTGGAGTTATTCATCCAGGATCACGTACAGCTTTAAAAGTGACAAATACGTATCATGTTGGGATTATTGGAACGATTGGAACAGTAAAAAGTGGTGCCTATGAAGAGGCACTAAAATCTATTAATAACCGTGTTATGGTAGAAAGTTTAGCGTGCCCACCTTTCGTTGAGCTTGTAGAGAGTGGGAATTTCGAAAGTGAAATGGCGTATGAAGTTGTAAGAGCAACATTGCAACCGTTGAAAAGTACGGACATTGATACACTTATTTTAGGGTGTACACATTATCCGATTTTAGGTCCTGTTATTAAAAAGGTAATGGGAGATCAAGTGCAATTAATTAGTTCGGGTGATGAAACAGCGCGTGAGGTAAGTACGATTTTATACCATAGTAAGATGTTAAACGAGGGAGAAGAACAAAGTGATCATCTCTTCTTAACGACTGGTAAAATAGGTCTGTTTAAAGAAATTGCATCAAAGTGGTTCGGTCAGCCAATTGAAAATGTGAAGCATATTAATTTAGAAACAGAATAATAGTAGATTCATATAAGAGAACTCCTGAGAAATCAGGAGTTTTTTCTGTGTAAGTAGTTATAGCTTGTTCTAAAATATGAAACAGCTCGTATACATAATAGTACAAACTTAGATTTTAGGGGGGAATGGCATGCCTAAATCCACTTTTAAATGGGTTGTTGGTGCTACTGTGAGTGCGATTTTATTATCAGGGTGTGGCTTATTAAATCAAGAGAAAGCAACAGAACAAATTGATCCACCGAAAAAAGTTACGTATACAGAAGGTGAAAAGAAAGAAACAGCTAAAAAAGATAAACAAGGGCAAACAGTAAATAGAGAGTTATACCTCGTTGATAAAAATGGATATGTCGTACCGCAAACTATTGCAATGCCTACTCCGAAAGCGAATGAAGTTGTAAAGCAAACGTTAGAGTATCTTGTGAAAGATGGACCAGTAACAAATTTATTGCCAAATGGATTTCGAGCAGTCCTTCCAGCGAATACGACGATGACCTTGGATTTGAAAAAGGGTGGGGCAGCAGTAATTGATTTCTCTAAAGAAATGAAAAATTATTCAAAAGAAGAAGAGCGTCAAATTGTTGAATCAGTAGCGTGGACTTTGACTCAATTTACAGAAATAAAACAAGTGCAGTTCCAAATAAATGGTGAAAAGCTAGCGAAGATGCCTGTTGCGGGTACGCCACTTGGTGAAGGCGTAAGTCGTGCGAATGGAATTAACTTTGATGATGAACAAGTAGCAGATGTAACGCATACAAAACCGGTTACACTTTACTTTATGGCGCAAAATAATAATAAGCAGCAATATTACGTACCGGTAACAAGACGCGTTGCAGAAGGAAAAGAAAATGATTACGCGACAATTGTGGATGAGCTTGTAAAAGGTCCGATTCAAGGGTCGCTATTAAATGATTTTAATCCAGGAGCTAAGCTTATTACGAACCCGAAACTGGAGAATGGAAATATTACATTAAACTTTAATGAAAATATATTTGCGAACCAAGACAAGAGTGTAATTTCAAATTACGTATTGAAGTCGTTAGTCTTATCTTTAACGGAAAAACAAGGTGTGAAAAATGTTTCTATTGAAGTGAATGGGAAAGCGAATCTGATGGATGAAAAAGGTGAAAAGTTAACAAAACCTGTTAATCGTCCACAAAACGTGAATACAGGTAGTTTTTAATCGCGAATAATTTGATATACTTATGTAAGAAAGGGGAATTGCTTTTTGAGTTCCCCTTCTTTTATTGTTATACATATCGTACATTTAAATTTGGCTATACTAATGAGAGTAGTTATGAGGAGGTTATTTTTATGCGAGTAGATGGTAGAGGACAAGCAGAGCTACGCCATATACATATTCATACAAATTATTTAAAACATCCAGAGGGATCGGTACTAATTGAAGTTGGGGATACAAAGGTGATTTGTTCAGCGACAATTGAAGAGCGTGTACCGCCGTTTATGCGTGGAGAAGGAAAAGGTTGGGTAACGGCAGAATACTCAATGATTCCACGTGCGACAGAGCAACGTACAATCAGGGAGTCAAGTAAAGGGAAAGTAACAGGGCGTACAATGGAAATCCAGCGTTTAATTGGACGAGCATTACGTGCGGTTGTTGATTTAGAAGCGCTTGGCGAAAGAACGGTTTGGATTGACTGTGATGTAATTCAAGCGGATGGCGGAACGAGAACAGCTTCAATTACAGGTGCCTATGTAGCGATGGTATTAGCTTTTGAAAAATTATTGCAAGCAGACAAAGTATCTAAAATTCCTGTAAAAGATTATTTAGCGGCAACGTCAGTAGGTGTTGTTGAAGAACAAGGTGTCGTTTTAGATTTAAATTATGCCGAAGATTCTAAAGCAGACGTTGATATGAACGTTATTATGACTGGAAAAGGTCAGTTTGTTGAAGTACAAGGAACTGGAGAAGAAGCGACGTTTAGCAGAGCAGAATTAAATGAACTACTTGATGCTGCGGAACAAGGGATCTTCCAACTTGTTGAAAAGCAAAAAGAAGCGTTAGGTGACATCGTATCTCATATAGAGTAGAGGTGGAAAATATGAAGCAAGTTGTTGTAGCGACGAAAAATCTTGGGAAAGTACGTGAATTTGCTGAGTTATTTGAGAGATTTGACTTAGAAGTGAAATCTTTACACGATTTTCCTCATATTGAAGAAGTCGAAGAAACTGGTGAAACATTTGAAGAAAACGCAATTTTGAAAGCGGACAGTCTTAGTAGACAGTTGAATTCCATCGTAATTGCGGATGACTCTGGTCTTATTGTAGATGCCTTGAACGGGAAACCAGGTGTATATTCAGCTCGTTTTGCTGGAGAGCCGAAAGATGACCAAGCGAATATCGATAAAGTGTTGCAAGAGTTAACTGACGTCGATTTAGAAAAACGTACAGCTCGTTTTTACTGTGCGCTAGCGGTTGCTTTCCCTGAAGCAGATAAAGAGCCTGTTATTGTAAACGGAACGTGTGAAGGAAAAATCTTAGAACAGCGCCGCGGGGAAAATGGTTTTGGATACGATCCGATTTTTTATGTAGAAGAATATAAAAAAGCAATGGCTGAGCTAAGCTCAGATGAGAAAAATGCCATTAGCCACCGCGGACGCGCTCTTCGTAAATTAGAAGAGAAAATCCCAGAATGGTTTTTAGAAGAATAAGGGAGAGAAATTGATGAAAGCTTTAATCGTAAGCGATAGTCATAGCTCTGTGAAGGAATTACAGCAGTTAAAAGAGAAATATGAAGGGAAAGTAGATATCATGATTCATTGTGGTGATTCAGAGCTAACGCCTGCTCACGAAGAGCTACAAGGTTTTTGTGTTGTAAAAGGGAATTGTGATTATGCTAACTTTCAAGATGAAATTGTAACTGATGTAGATGGAATTCGTTTCTTAGTTGTACACGGTCATCGTCATAATGTGAAAATGACGTTACAAACGTTAGCGTATCATGCAGAAGAAGTAGGAGCACAAGTAGCGTGCTTTGGACATTCTCATGTATTAGGGGCAGAATTACTTGATGGGATTTTATTTATTAATCCAGGAAGTATTTTGCTCCCGCGCTCTCGTGTGGAAAAGACATTCGCTTTATTAGAAATGGATGAAAATCATATAGAAGTCCGTTTTGAAACATTAGACGGACAGCTAGTTGAACAAGCAGTTTTTAAAAGAGGATAATAAAAATTATCCTCTTTTAAAAAAGTGTTGACTTTATAAGTAGTTATGAATATAATAAATATTGTCGATAGGGCAACGGCGCTAACGAAGAAAAATAAAATAACATATGCGGGTGTAGTTTAGTGGTAAAACAAGAGCCTTCCAAGCTCTGGTCGAGAGTTCGATTCTCTTCACCCGCTCCATGTCCCAGTAGCTCAGCCGGATAGAGCATACGCCTTCTAAGCGTACGGTCGGGAGTTCGAATCTCTCCTGGGACGCTAAAAAAACCTTGTTATCTTTTGATAACAAGGTTTTTTGTTTGTCTAAAAATTGATTTGTGTGTAAGTGGTGGAAGATTATTATAATATAATATATGATAATAATTGTATAGAAAAAATAAAAGCAAACTACATATCGTTGATTAAACGGCTTAGCCGACGATAGTTGTTATGAGATAAATAATGGAATACAATTGTGCGTCTTTATTTCGGTAGAATGCATCCGCCGTGCGAAATTTTTCCACAGCTCTTTCTAGTTCGTTAGCTATTTTATCGAATTCTGTTAAAACATTGAATATATCGACATATATGTTATCAGCAACGAAGACTGGCACGATGCGGACGATCAGAAGAAAGTACGATTAATGAACTCGGCGGATCGAACGTGGCACAATCAATTCAAAGGATATGATATCCCCTATAATGCAATATGCGAATTCAACGCATACTTAGTAATCGTTTATAACGATACAAACAAAATGCAGCGGCAAGGAATCGCATCATTTAGCGTAACTGGCGTCAGATCATTCAAATTCAAAGAAAATAATGTTTCTAGTACGATTGTGCAGCCGTTATCGGAACTTATCCCCGGCAGTGTGTTACAATTAATAGAAGCGGAAAGCGAGGATCTCCAATTGACTGGACGTGTGATTGATTGGACAGTTTAAGAAGGTTGTATAAAAAAGGGAGATGGCGCAAATATGGCGAGATCAAAAGAAAATGATTTAACGGAGAAATTGGCAGAAGGTCAACAAAAATATGGTGACGGCAACTTTACAGTACAGAACATCGGTGATGAAACTAACCCGAATTGGACTGTCGTAAAAAATGTGAGGAAGGGATCGGCAGGCATTCGCGAAGAGGAAGATATATTAAGACTGCAATCAAAATATATAAAATAGTGCGGAAAGGTACGCCGAGATTCGTATTTTAAGACGATTATTTTTTATTCCGTGGATAGGGAATATCATCTAAATACGTCAGAATTTTCGATAGGGAATCGATAGAACAAAAAGGCATTCAACATTGATGTAGAACTACTATATACCGTATAATATTAATTAACAAAAATGGTCAGTCGACCGCACAAATGAACGTTCAGTAAGCGATGAAAGAATCGTTTATATATCGGTAATTGACGGGTCGGGAGTTCGAATCTCTCCTGGGACGCTAAGAAAACCTTGTTATCTTTTGATAACAAGGTTTTTTGTTTGTTTTAAATTAGTTATTAATAAACTTTTCAAAGACAAAACCGTAATCTTTCACGTTATACTGTTTCTTCGTATCAACGAGCCAATTAAAAGCAATCTCGTTCATCTCTTTAAATTGTTCTGCTAAATTTACTTGTGCGTTTGAAATACGGCTGAAAGCATTAGATGCCATATCTAGACTTTTATGTGCATACTGCAATGTAATGTCGTTGTCGTATGAAATTTCTTCTATTTTAAGTAGAGCCTTATATAAATCTTTTAATTCTTCAATATGTTTTTTATGAACATCAATTGAGTAATGCTCATCGCCCATTTGAAACTTAATTTCTACATCTAAATCAATCGTTCCCGCAGTTTCAAGTGCTACGTTTTTAATTTGATACTTACTATAGCTAAAGCGGCGCAGTGTGCGTTTTTTACTTGTCGCACTTGTACCATCTAGGTGGATTAACCCTTTGTTTGTAAAGCAATATTCATCTGATTTTGATTTAATTAGAAAATAAATTTTCTCTCCATCTTCATGCATCACGTAATCATCAGCATCGACCTTATCGTAATCTTTCGGTGTGATGACAGAACCTACATCGCTTAAACCCAAAACATCAGCTGCCATTTTTTTGAACATATATAATCCCCCTTGTAAATTAAATTCTTAATTGTACAAAAATATAATAACATGATTTTAAACTTATTTTTGAAATCTTACAATTCTGTAAGGTAACTGTAAGGAAGTTCGATGGTAACAAATTACTAATCCTCTATAATGAAGGTAACAACGATAAAACAAGGAGGAAGAAATGATGAAGGGATTAATCGTAACGGGCTTAACAGTTGCTTTTGGATTTGTAGCGTATGAAAAATTAACGTATGTAGTTGATGTTGTAAAACATTTAATCGCTTAGAAAAAACTACCATGAGAGGGAAAGGGAATGAGTGAATGAATGGAATGGTTATTTGGAATTATAGGTACTTGTAGTGTAGTATTATTGTTCTTTGTCCCGAGTGGTATACTTAGTTCGACAACGAGTTTGTTCTTCTTAAGTTTGTTTGCTTGTACGATGCTTATTATTATGTTTTTAATGAAGCGAAGTAAACCAATCTTCTACTTTAGCATGATTGTTATGGCAATTATTGTTCTCCAAATTATTACCCTTGTTATATACCCCACAATTATAAACGCTTTCCATTAATGATGAATCCTCTGCTTCTGTTGCTGAGGGTTTTTGTTTGTGAAAAATGAATTTCATTTAAAAGGTTGTTGATTTTTCGATATAAAAATTAAATATTCCTATATTTCAAACGAATGGTTTTGGAATGTTGTGTTCTCATTACGCATTTGATATATTTACTTTGAAGATAATTAAAATCTAGAAAAAGAGGCGAACGTATGGATAAAAAAGAAAATACGGTCGTATTGTTTCCGCAACTATCAGAACGCTATATTGATGAAGGTTTTTTAGCGTTGAAAGAGCGGAAATTCGAAGATGCATTGCGCTGCTTTGAAATATTACGTCAGTATAATGCGGAAACGGAACAAACAGAATTAGCTTCAGTTATTTGTTTGTTAGAATTAAAGCATATGGAAGAAGCGAAAGACAAATGTGAGCAGTTGCTTGAAACGGGAGCTGTATTATTTGGTGACATTCTTGAAACGTATGTGACGATTTTAGTTCAAACAAATGATTATGAAGGTGTTATTGAAATTGTCGAAAAAGTTTTGCAAACGAAAGACATAATGCCCGAGCAAAAGGAAAAATTAGCGCAGCTCGCTTTATTTGCAGAAGGTATGCTAAATGAGGAAGACGCGTCGCTAGTTGATTCGAATTTTGAATTAGACGAGTTTACTAATGAACTTTTTGGAGAAAACTTTGGTCAAAAGCTAAGAGTGATCCAGAAACTTTCATTAAAAGACCTGGATCTCGCACTTCCTGCTCTAAAGAAATTTTTAATAGAGGAAAAGCAACACCCTTATTTAAAAACTTCTATTTTGTATAAAATGGTAGAAAATCAAATAGAAGAAGAGATAGAAGTAGAGAAGTTTGGAAATACGATAAAAGTGATACCAGCATTTACAGGTCATAATGAGGAGCAATCCGATAAAATCATACATAAATTATCAAGCCAATTAGAACAAAATTATCCGGATATATTTAGTGCGATGGTCACTTACTGGAAAGAATTACAAATTAGCATTTTCCCATTCCCTCTATTAATGGATAAAGTAGAAATTTGGGCTGCCGTCTTAGAGAGAATTGGAAGAAAGCGTTTCGGATTGGCTATTGATGAAGAAGAACTTATGACAGCATACAATATCGAGTTAGAGGAATTTCATATCGCCTATCAATGGTTACTACGCATTGAAAGAGAAGGATATTTGCCCGTATAATTATGAAAAAGAATCGTTCAGTTATTGAAACGAGCATATTCTATGTTATAATGTAAGGGTTGCAAAAGGCAGAAATCTGCCTGTTTGTAAGAGAAGAGGAGTATAATTCTCTTACTTAATATGTTTCATATTAGTCTCGAACAAAATATACCGTAGTTGTCTTTTAGACAATTAGTAGATTGGAACATTATATCTGAAAGCTTTTGCTAGAGGGTTATTTGTACATTTGTTATTTCAAAAAAGAGATAATGAATATTTTAATCTATAGAGGTATGTGCATACATTATTATAGTTGGAGGGAAAGAATAAATGTCTACAAAATGGGAAAAATTAGAAGGTAACGTTGGCGTTTTAACAATCGAAGTTGATGCTAAAGAAGTAAACAACTCTATCGACGCTGCGTTCAAAAAAGTAGTAAAAACAATTAACGTACCAGGTTTCCGTAAAGGGAAAATGCCTCGTCCGTTATTCGAACAACGCTTTGGTATCGAATCTTTATACCAAGATGCTTTAGATATCATCTTACCAAAAGCATACGGTGAAGCAATCGATGAAGCTGGTATCTTCCCAGTTGCTCATCCTGAAATCGACATCGAGAAGTTCGAAAAAAATGCTAACCTTATCTTCACTGCAAAAGTTACAGTGAAACCTGAAGTTAAATTAGGTGAGTACAAAGGTTTAGCAGTAGAAAAAGTTGAAACAACTGTAACTGACGAAGATGTAGAGAACGAAGTAAAAGCTTTACAAGAGCGTCAAGCTGAACTAGTTGTTAAAGAAGAAGGAACTATTGAAAATGGTGATACAGCTGTAATCGACTTCGAAGGTTTCGTTGATGGCGAAGCATTTGAAGGCGGAAAAGGCGAAAACTATTCTCTTGCAATTGGTTCTGGCACTTTCATCCCAGGTTTCGAAGAGCAAGTAATTGGTCTTAAATCTGGTGATTCTAAAGACGTTGAAGTTTCATTCCCAGAAGAGTACCATGCTGCTGAATTAGCTGGCAAACCAGCAACATTCAAAGTAACAATTCACGAAATCAAAACAAAAGAACTTCCTGAGTTAAACGACGAGTTCGCTAAAGATGCTGACGAAGAAGTTGCAACTCTTGATGAATTAAAAACAAAACTTCGTACAAACTTAGAAGAAGGCAAAAAGCACGAAGCTGAGCACAAAGTACGTGACGAAGTAGTAGAATTAGCTGCTGCTAACGCTGAAATCGACATTCCAGAAGCTATGATCGACACTGAGTTAGATCGTATGGTTCGTGAATTCGAGCAACGTTTAAGCCAACAAGGTATGAACCTTGAGCTTTACTACCAATTCACAGGTACTGATGCTGACAAGTTAAAAGAGCAAATGAAAGAAGACGCTCAAAAACGCGTAAGAATCAACCTTGTTCTTGAAGCTATCATTGAAGCTGAAAACATCGAAGTTACTGAAGAAGAAGTAACTGCAGAAGTTGAAAAAATGGCTGAAATGTACGGTATGCCAGTAGACGCTATCAAGCAAGCTCTTGGAAGCGTAGACGCTTTATCTGAAGACCTTAAAGTGCGTAAAGCTGTAGACTTCTTAGTAGACAACGCTGCATAATAAAATAACAAGGCGCGATTTTAATCGTGCCTTGTTTTATAAATATAGAAATATATTTATAAAACTTTTCGATGAAGAAGGAAAAGTTTCTTCATAAGTCGAATATACATATTTCAAAAGTTTTAAAATTTTTTATTTGTACATAACTAGTCATATTATTTGTATTTCTCGCCACGTAGTGACATAATATGTATTTACATACGATACATTTATCGTGTACATACGAAGGCAAGAGGTTAGCACTTTGTAAGGGGTGTGAAAATATGTTTAAATTTAATGATGAAAAAGGTCAATTAAAATGTTCTTTCTGTGGTAAAACACAAACGCAAGTTCGAAAGTTAGTTGCAGGTCCAGGTGTTTACATTTGTGACGAGTGTATCGAGCTTTGTACTGAAATTGTACAAGAGGAGCTTGCGAAGGACGAAGAAGTAGAATTCAAAGATGTACCGAAACCGGTAGAAATTCGTGAAATCTTAGATGAGTATGTCATCGGACAAGATAACGCGAAAAAAGCACTAGCGGTAGCGGTATATAACCATTACAAACGCATTAATTCTAACAGCAAAATTGATGATGTAGAATTAGCGAAGAGTAATATTTCACTTATTGGGCCAACAGGTAGTGGTAAAACATTATTGGCACAAACATTAGCGCGTATTTTAAATGTTCCATTTGCAATCGCGGACGCAACATCTTTAACTGAAGCTGGATACGTTGGGGAAGATGTAGAAAACATCTTACTAAAATTAATCCAAGCGGCTGATTACGATGTAGAAAAAGCGGAAAAAGGAATTATTTATATTGATGAGATTGATAAAGTGGCACGTAAGTCCGAAAATCCATCAATTACACGTGATGTATCTGGTGAAGGTGTACAGCAGGCACTTCTGAAAATTTTAGAAGGTACTGTAGCAAGCGTTCCACCTCAAGGTGGTCGTAAGCATCCGCATCAAGAGTTTATTCAAATTGATACAACGAACATCTTATTCATTTGTGGTGGAGCGTTTGATGGCATCGAGCCAATTATTAAACGTCGCCTTGGTGAAAAAGTAATTGGATTTGGTGCTGAGAAGAAAAATGCTGATGTAAATGAGAAGCATGTTTTATCTCACGTTTTACCAGAGGACCTTTTAAGATTCGGTTTAATTCCGGAGTTTATCGGTCGTCTTCCAGTTATTGCGAACCTAGAGCCGCTTGATGAAGATGCTCTTGTAGATATTTTAACTAAACCGAAAAATGCACTTGTTAAGCAATTCCAAAAATTATTGGAGCTTGACGATGTTGAGTTAGAGTTTGAAGAAGGTGCACTAGTTGAGATTGCGAAAAAAGCAATTGAACGTAAAACAGGTGCTCGTGGACTTCGTTCTATTATTGAAGGCTTAATGCTTGATGTAATGTTCGAACTTCCATCTCGCAAAGATATCGAGAAGTGTATTCTTACAAAAGAAACAGTAGCTGATAATGCACCGCCAAAATTGGTGTTACAAGACGGTACTGTACTTGATACAAAAACATCTGCATAATGCGAAGAAGAAACAGCAATTTTTATAATTGCTGTTTTTCTTTATGTTTAGCACTATTCCTCCCAGGAAATACTAAAAGATAAAACATAGCGGGAGGAAATGAATTATGAGCTGGACAAATATATTTTTACTTGTTCAACTTGTTTTTGGTGTAATTGTCGGATTGTACTTTTGGCATTTACTTCGAAATCAGCGAACACAAAAAGTTTCAATTGATCGAGAATCGAAAAAAGAATTAGAGCAGCTTCGTAAAATGCGTGAGGTTTCTTTAACAGAGCCACTTGCGGAAAAGGTGCGTCCTACATCCTTTTTAGACATTGTGGGGCAAGAAGACGGGATTAAGTCGTTAAAAGCGGCTCTTTGTGGTCCTAACCCGCAACATGTGATTATATATGGTCCGCCAGGTGTCGGAAAGACAGCGGCAGCACGCCTTGTATTAGAAGAAGCGAAACGAAACCCAAAATCTCCATTCCGTACGAATGCAACATTTATCGAACTTGATGCGACGACAGCTAGGTTTGATGAACGTGGTATTGCAGATCCTTTAATTGGTTCAGTCCATGATCCAATTTATCAAGGAGCGGGTGCAATGGGGCAAGCGGGTATCCCGCAGCCGAAAAAAGGGGCTGTAACAGATGCGCATGGAGGCATTTTGTTTATTGATGAGATTGGTGAATTACATCCGATTCAAATGAACAAAATGTTAAAGGTGTTAGAAGATCGGAAAGTATTTTTGGAAAGTGCGTACTATAGTGAAGAAAATTCGATGATTCCAACGTATATACACGATATCTTTCAAAAAGGTTTACCAGCCGATTTTCGCTTAGTTGGTGCAACGACGCGTTCGCCAGAGGAAATTCCTCCTGCAATTCGGTCGCGGTGTTTAGAAGTGTTCTTCCGGGAGTTAGAAACAGAAGAAATTCAAAAAGTAGCGAAGAATGCAGCTGACAAAGTGGAAATGCAAATAGGTAAGAACGGTATTGAAATGATTGGAATGTATGCAAGAAATGGACGGGAAGCGATTAATCTCGTACAAATTTCTGCTGGTATGGCGATAAATGAAGAACGTTCTTTCATTAAAGATGAGGATATCGAGTGGGTTGTTCATTCGAGCCAACTTACACCAAAGTACGAAAAGCACATTTATCCAATTCCAAGGATTGGTCTTGTGAACGGGCTTGCTGTATATGGACCGAATACAGGCGCTTTATTAGAAATTGAGGTAACAGCTATTCCTGCGAAAGATAAAGGATCAGTAAATGTAACTGGTATTGTGGAAGAGGAAAGTATTGGGAGTCAAACGAAATCAATCCGCCGTAAAAGTATGGCGAAAGGTTCTGTTGATAACGTATTAACAGTACTCCGTTCTCTAGATGTACTTCCAGAAGGCTATGATATACATATTAACTTTCCGGGCGGTATCCCGATTGATGGTCCTTCGGCAGGGATTGCTATGGCAACGGGTGTTTATTCAGCGGTGCATCGTACATATGTGAATAATGAAGTAGCGATGACAGGTGAAATAAGTATCCACGGAGAAGTGAAGCCTATTGGTGGTGTGTACGCAAAAATAAAAGCTGCGAAAAAAGCGGGGGCTAAGAAAGTCATTATTCCGGCTGAAAACATGCAACCATTTTTGTATACAATAAAGGGAATTGAAATCATTCCTGTCCGCAAATTAAAAGAAGTATTTGAATTAACATTTATGCAGGAAAATATGCATCGTGAGATTGATGTACAGACTGCTTTGGACGAAACAGATGCACAATCAATGTAAGAATAAACGATAATAAAATTTGCCAGACTTCGTTTAAGTTTGTATGCTTAAGCGGAGTCTTTTTCTTTTCGTAAGGGAGAAAAACAAGATATTTACAATTGCGGAGAATCTCTGCAATTGCATCTAGATGTATTGTAATATAAAATAGTTGAACAGGAGTTTAATTTATTATGGAGGTGCTATGTCTAGTATGAATACGAACGAAAGAATTGTGCCCCTCCTACCATTAAGAGGCGTTCTCGTATATCCAACGATGGTTCTGCATCTTGATGTAGGACGTGATAAATCGATACAAGCACTAGAGCAGGCGGCAATGGATGAAAATATCGTCTTTTTAGCGATGCAAAAAGAAATGAATATCGACGATCCGAAAGAAGATGACATATATAGTGTAGGTACAGTGGCGAAAGTGAAGCAAATGTTAAAGTTGCCGAACGGTACGCTTCGTGTCCTTGTAGAAGGTTTACATAGAGCAGAAGTAGTAGAGTTTATCGAAGAAGAAAATGTAGTACAAGTTTCAATTAAAACGGTAACTGATGAAGTAGAAGATGATTTAGAAGAGAAAGCTCTTATGCGTACGTTACTGGAGCATTTCGAACAATATATTAAAGTTTCGAAAAAAGTTTCAAATGAAACATTTGCAACGGTAGCCGATGTAGAAGAACCGGGAAGACTAGCTGACTTAATTGCTTCTCATTTGCCGATTAAAACGAAGCAGAAACAAGAGATTTTAGAGATTGTATCTGTAAAAGAACGACTACATACACTTATTTCAATTATTCAAGATGAACAAGAGTTGCTTAGCCTAGAAAAGAAAATTGGACAAAAAGTGAAACGTTCAATGGAGCGCACACAAAAAGAATATTTCTTACGTGAGCAAATGAAGGCGATTCAAACAGAACTTGGTGATAAAGAAGGTAAGGGCGGGGAAGTTGAAGAACTTCGTGAGAAAATTGAACAGTCAGGAATGCCTGAAGAAACATCGAAGGCTGCGCTGAAAGAATTAGATCGTTATGAAAAGTTACCAGCAAGTTCTGCGGAGAGCGGTGTTATTCGCAATTATATTGACTGGTTATTAGCCCTTCCGTGGACAGAAGCGACAGAGGATATGATTGATCTTGGTCATTCTGAAGAGATTTTAAATAAAGATCATTACGGCCTTGAAAAAGTAAAAGAGCGAGTGCTTGAATATTTAGCTGTACAAAAATTGACTAACTCATTAAAAGGCCCTATTCTTTGTTTAGTAGGACCTCCTGGGGTCGGAAAAACTTCGTTAGCTCGTTCTATCGCAACATCATTGAATCGTAACTTTGTCCGTGTATCCCTTGGCGGTGTACGTGATGAGTCTGAAATTCGTGGTCACCGTCGTACGTATGTTGGAGCAATGCCAGGACGCATTATTCAAGGTATGAAAAAGGCGAAAACAGTTAATCCAGTCTTCTTATTAGATGAGATTGATAAAATGTCTAACGATTTCCGTGGAGATCCATCAGCAGCATTACTTGAAGTGTTAGATCCAGAACAAAACCATAACTTTAGTGATCATTACATTGAAGAGCCATATGATCTATCGAAAGTTATGTTTGTAGCAACTGCCAATACACTTTCAAGTATTCCAGGTCCGTTGCTTGACCGTATGGAAATTATTTCGATTGCTGGCTATACAGAACTTGAAAAGGTGCACATTGCTCGTGAACATTTACTGCCGAAACAATTAAAAGAGCATGGCTTACGAAAAGGTAATTTACAAGTACGTGATGAAGCGCTTCTTGAAATTATTCGTTATTATACACGTGAGGCTGGTGTTCGTACACTAGAGCGTCAAATTGCAAAAGTTTGTCGTAAAGCAGCAAAAATCATTGTTACAGCAGAACGCAAGCGCATTGTTGTAACGGAGAAAAATGTTGTTGATTTACTTGGCAAGCACATATTCCGTTACGGACAAGCTGAGAAGACAGACCAAGTTGGTATGGCGACTGGTTTAGCTTATACAGCAGCTGGTGGTGATACACTTGCTATTGAAGTGTCTGTAGCGCCAGGTAAAGGGAAATTAATTTTAACAGGGAAACTTGGGGATGTTATGAAAGAATCAGCACAAGCAGCGTTTAGCTATATTCGTTCTCGTGCAGAAGAGCTGCAGATCGATCCGAATTTCCATGAGAAAAATGATATTCATATTCATGTTCCAGAAGGAGCAGTTCCAAAAGATGGACCGTCAGCAGGTATTACGATGGCAACGGCACTTATTTCGGCACTAACAGGTATTCCTGTAAGTAAAGAAGTAGGTATGACAGGTGAAATTACACTTCGTGGTCGTGTATTACCAATTGGTGGTTTAAAAGAAAAAACATTAAGTGCTCACCGCGCAGGCTTAACAAAAATTATTTTGCCAGCAGAAAACGAGAAAGATTTAGATGATATTCCAGAGAGCGTAAAAGAAAACCTTACGTTTGTGCTTGCATCTCATTTAGACGAAGTATTGGAGCACGCATTAGTAGGAGTGAAACAATGAAAGTAACAAAAGCAGATATTGTAATTAGTGCGGTTAAACCAGAACAATATCCAGACAGTGATTTACCAGAAATTGCATTAGCAGGTCGTTCAAATGTCGGGAAGTCTTCCTTCATTAATAAAATTTTAAATCGTAAAAAGTTAGTACGTATTTCTTCTAAACCAGGAAAAACGCAAACGCTGAACTTTTTCTTAATCAATGAAATGATGCATTTTGTTGACGTTCCAGGTTATGGATATGCGAAAGTATCTAAAACGGAGCGCGCGGCATGGGGCAAGATGATTGAAACGTACTTTACAACACGTGAGCAATTAGACGCAGCTGTATTAGTAGTTGATTTACGTCACCAACCAACAAAAGATGACGTGATGATGTATGATTTCTTAAAGCATTATGAAATCCCAACAATTATTATTGCAACGAAAGCCGATAAAATTCCGAAAGGGAAATGGCAAAAGCATTTAAAAGTTGTAAAAGAAACGCTTGCTGTTGAAATTGGCGATGAAATCGTTCTATTCTCTTCTGAAACAGGACTTGGAAAAGAAGAGGCATGGAAAGCAATTCATAAAATGACAAAAACAAAAAACGCGTGACGAATGTCGCGCGTTTTTTTATTTACTAAACTTTTAGCGTACGTTTAATGTTACTTCAATATTCCCTCGTGTTGCTTTAGAGTACGGACACACCCCGTGAGCAGCTTCTACAAGTTCTTGTGCTTCTGCATGAGAAACGCCAGCGACATGTACATCAAGTACAGCAGATAGACCGAAACCACCATCTGTATCTTTTCCGATAGAAACGTGAGCAGTTACTTCTGTACTTTCCACCTTCACACGTTTTGTACGAATGACAAGTTGTAATGCACTATCAAAGCAAGCTGCATAACCAGCAGCAAATAGTTGTTCTGGATTTGTTGCCTCTCCGCCTGCACCACCTAGTGCTTTCGGCATTTTTACATCAAGGTTTAATATGCCATCATCTGAAACTACTTTCCCGTTTCTTCCACCTGTTGCTGTTACTGAAGCAGTATATAATTTATCCATGTTTATTCCCCTTTTCTATCATTAATGGTTTTCATTGTTTCAATTAATTTATTTAATTGGATGAGTAAAGAACGATATTCTTGCTCTGTAATTCCTAAATTTGTAGCCATCGTTGTCGGTAATGAACAAGCCTTTTCTTTTAAATCTTTACCTTGTTCTGTTAATTCAATACAAACTTTTCGCTCGTCTTCTTTTGAGCGAACACGTTTTACAAGTTTTAATGATTCCATTCGTTTTAACATAGGTGTTAACGTACCAGAATCTAAAAATAGGCGTTCGCCAATTTCTTTCACTGTTAGCCCATCTTGCTCCCATAGTACGAGTAAAGTAATGTACTGGGGATACGTAATACCCATTTCTTCTAAATAGGGCCGATAAAAACGGGTAACCTCTTTAGAACAAGCGTAAATAGAAAAACAAAGTTGGTTATCTAGATGTAAAGAATTCTCTGTCATACATAACTCCCTTCTAATTAAGTTGTGCACAATTTAATTTTGTAAAATCAATATAACCAAAAAGAAATACAATGTCAAATGCATTGCATTGAGAAAGTGAGGACTATATTTTGGAACAATCATACATATTTTCCTTCATGATGAAAGAAGATAGAAAAGATGATGTTATAATTAATATGGAATAGTTTCCATCACTTGATTATGAAGACTTTTTTTGGTAACGTACAAATAGAGTTGTTATTTTATAATCATTATAAAGTAGAGGTTTCTTTATTAATTTTACTGAAGCTCCTTTATTACATATGGAGAATAAATAAAAAATAATCAGTTGTTCACACGATTGTCAGATTCATAAGAGGAAAGTTGTATTATGATAGTAGATAAAGTGATAAAACGGGTGAAGGGGGACATGCTGCGTGCATATTCTTGTTGTTAGTGTAAATTATCGAACAGCCCCTGTAGAATTTCGTGAGAAACTCACATTTCAGGCAGCAGAGCTAGAGCAAGCAATGACTACATTACAAAACCAAAAGAGCGTGTTAGAAAATGTCATTGTATCAACTTGTAATCGCACTGAAATTTACGCTGTTGTCGATCAATTACACACGGGACGGTATTACATTAAGAAGTTTTTAGCTGATTGGTTTCAGCTTGAAATAGAAGAAGTCGCACCATACTTGTCTATTTTTGAACAAGATGGTGCAATAGATCATTTATTCCGCGTAACGTGCGGTTTAGATTCTATGGTAGTTGGAGAGACGCAAATTTTAGGTCAAATAAAAGATAGCTTTTTAGAAGCGCAACAAGTAAAAACAACGGGCACAATTTTTAATGAATTGTTTAAGCAAGTTATTACATTAGCGAAACGTGCGCACTCTGAAACGACAATTGGTGAAAGTGCGATGTCTGTTAGTTATGCTGCTGTTGAGCTTGGAAAGAAAATATTTGGCGATTTAACAGATTGTCATGTGCTCATTCTTGGTGCTGGTAAAATGGGTGAACTGGCATTGCAAAACTTATACGGAAGCGGTGCTCGTAAAGTAACAGTTATGAACCGGACGCTTTCGAAAGCGGAAGTAATGGCTGAGAAATATATGGGACATGCAAAATCTTTAAGTGAATTACAATGTGCATTATTAGAAGCGGATATTTTAATTAGTTCAACTGGTGCATCAGAGTATGTCATTACGAAAGAGATGATGACGAAAGTGGAGAAAATGCGCTCTGGTCGTCCTTTATTTATGGTTGATATTGCAGTACCACGTGATATTGATCCAGCGATTGATGAATTAGAAGGTTCTTTCTTATATGACATTGATGATTTGCAAGGAGTAGTGGAAGCAAACCGTGCTGAGCGTTTGAAAGAAGCGGAGAAAATTCAATTTATGATTGAAGAGGAAATTGTTTTATTTAAAACGTGGTTAAGTACACTTGGTGTTGTTCCATTAATATCATCGCTTCGTGATAAGGCACTTGCTATTCAAAGTGAAACGATGGAAAGTCTGGAACGTAAATTACCAAATCTTAGTGATCGTGAGAAAAAAGTAATTAGTAAGCATACGAAAAGTATTATTAACCAATTATTAAAAGACCCAATTTTAGTAGCAAAAGAAATAGCTGCAGAAGAGGGAGCAACGGAAAAACTAGCTTTATTTGCGAAGATTTTTGATTTAGAAGTGGAAGAAGTAGAGAGTCGTGCGGAAGAAGTAGAACATAAAAGAGCGTGGACACCATCCGTTCCATCTTTATAATTTGGAAGGATGATCGGATGAGTTTTTTAAATAACAGTATTATTTATCATATTGCAATTATTTTATATGCTTGTAGCATTAGTTTATATTTTATAGATTATTTCCAAAGTAACCGAAAGGCGAACCGATTTGCTTTTTGGTTACTTTCGATTGTATGGGTATTGCAGTCTATTTTTATGTTGCTTAGGGCGACAGATTCAGAAACGAATCCCATATTAACTTTATTATCAGGGATTTATTTTTATGTTTGGTTATTGATTACGATGTCGTTAGTAATAAATCGATTTATGCGCGTTGACTTTTTAGTCTTTTTTACAAATGTTGTTGCATTTGGCGTAAGCGCTTTTTCGATTTTTACACCGCTCGGAAAGATGTCGCCAGTACTTGCAGAGCAATTGGTTTCAGAACTTGTATACGTGCATGTCGGAATGGCGATTATTTCTTATGCAACGTTTACTGTATCGTTTATTTTTTCTATTATGTATTTACTGCAATATCGCCTATTAAAAAAGAAAAAGTGGAATGCGAGATTAAGAAGGTTAGGGAATTTGCCGAAGCTTGAATCTACGTCTTTCGGATTAAATTTATTTTCTGTTCCATTCTTCTTACTAGCAATTTTATTAGGATGTATATGGGGATATACAAAATTGGACAATTTCCATTGGTATGATACGAAAGTAATCGGTTCGTTTGTTGTTCTATTTGTATATTGTGCGGGCTTGTATTTACGAGCGGCAGATGTGCTGCAAGGGAAGAAAATTGTACTGTGGAATGTAGGGGCATTTCTCGTAATGCTAGTTAACATTTTTCTATTAAGTAGTTTATCTAATTTCCACTTTTGGTATTTATAATGAGGAGAGAGAATTATGCGCAAAATTATTGTAGGTTCACGAAAGAGTAAACTAGCATTAACACAAACAAACTGGTTTATTGATCAGTTAAAAGCACTTGGTTTACCATATGAATTTGAAGTGAAAGAAATTGTCACTAAAGGTGATGTGATTTTAGATGTTACTCTTTCAAAAGTAGGCGGAAAAGGTTTGTTCGTTAAAGAAATTGAACATGCGTTACTTACGAAAGAAATCGATATGGCTGTACATAGTATGAAAGATATGCCGGCCGTACTTCCAGAAGGGTTAATGATTGGTTGTACACCAAAGCGTGTTGACCCTCGTGATGCTTTTATTTCTAAAAGCGGGGAATCTTTTAAAGACTTAGCAAAAGGTGCAATCTTAGGGACGAGTAGTTTGAGACGTAGTGCGCAACTACTAGCTGCGAGACCAGATTTACAAGTGAAGTGGATTCGAGGAAATATTGATACACGCTTACGTAAGTTAAAAGATGAAGATTACGATGCAATTATTTTAGCGACAGCTGGATTACAGAGAATGGGCTGGGACGATGAAGTTATTACAGAACATTTAGATGAAACGTTATGTGTACCAGCTGTAGGACAAGGTGCATTAGCGATTGAATGTCGTGAGGACGATAAGGATTTACTTCAGTTGTTAGCACATATTAATGATGCAGTAACAGAAAGAACAGTGGCTGCTGAACGAGTATTTCTTCATAAACTTGAAGGTGGATGCCAAGTTCCAATCGCTGGATATGCAACTCTTAAAGAAGACGATGCAATCGAATTAACAGCGCTTGTCGGTTCTATGGACGGTTCTGTTTTGTTGAAAGAGACAGTAGTAGGCACTGATCCGAAGCAAGTTGGATTAGAGGCTGCGGACCGTTTAATTAAACAAGGAGCAAAAGAGCTCATCCTTGCTGCAAATAAGGAGCAACAATAAATATGAACGCTCTCGCTGGCAAAACAGTATTGATTACACGTGCCCAGCACCAAGCGAAACAAATGAGTGTAGCAGTGAAAGAAAGGAGCGGAATTCCATTGGAAATTCCGCTTTTGCGTATGGAAGGTATGTCTCATCGGCAAATTCAACATATAGCAGGGCAGCTACATTCGTATGACTGGGTTATTTTTACGAGTAAAAATGGGGTAGCTTTTTTTCTAGATAGTTTGAGAAAGAAGCTCCCCGGAACGATTAAAATTGCTGCAGTAGGCGTGAAAACAAAGTTAGAGTTAGAAAAGAGAGGCTATCAAGTAGATTTTGTTCCCACTGCATTTGTTGCAGAAGTATTTGCAGAAGAGTTTGTAAAAAAACTAAGTGGAAACGAATGTATTTTATTTCCGAAAGGGAATTTAGCAAGAGATGTAATTCCAGTTACACTTCGGGAAAGAGGTGTTTCTCTAGAGGAGCTAATCGTATACGGTACGAAAGTAAATGTAGAGAAAAAGCAAGAGCTTATAGCAGCGTTGAAGTTAGGGAAAGTAGACATTATTACATTTACGAGCCCTTCAACTGTCACTAGTTTTGTTCGTTTACTTGAGGGTACAAACTGGAGAGAATGGACAAAAAAATGTACAATTGCTTGTATAGGGCCTATTACGGAAAAAGAGGCGAGCCTTTATTTTTCGCATGTTATTGTGCCAAAAGAGTACACTGTAGAAGCATTGCTGCAATGCATTTGTGAATCTATAAAGTGAAACTTTAATTAGTGGGGTCTTACTGCCCGCAAATAGCGGGATAAAATAAAAGAATGGGGATAGAAATCTATGAATTCTTTACAATTTAATCGTCATCGTCGCTTAAGACAAAGCGGGGGCATGCGTGCGCTTGTGCGTGAAACGTTTTTACATACGGAAGATTTTATTTACCCTATTTTTGTATTAGAAGGTGAAAATGTTCGTAATGAAGTTCCTTCTATGCCAGGCGTATATCAAATGTCTTTAGATTTATTGCAAGCTGAAATGCAAGAGGTTGTTGACTTGGGTATTCGTTCTGTTATTGTATTTGGTTTACCTGCTGAAAAGGATGAAGTTGGGTCATCAGCATATTGTGATCATGGAATTGTACAACGTGCAATTAAGCAAATTAAAGGTGATTTCCCTGAGCTAGTAGTAGTTGCGGATACATGTTTATGTCAATTCACAAGCCATGGTCATTGCGGTGTGATTGAAGATGGTATTATTTTAAATGACGAGTCTCTTGCAGTTCTTGCGAAAACAGCTGTAAGCCAAGCGAAAGCAGGGGCGGACATTATTGCACCATCAAACATGATGGACGGATTCGTAACAGCAATTCGCCATGCATTAGATGAAAATGGTTTTGGTCATGTGCCAGTTATGTCGTACGCTGTGAAATATTCATCAGCATTTTACGGACCATTCCGTGATGCGGCTCACGGTGCACCACAATTTGGTGATCGCAAAACATATCAGATGGATCCAGCGAACCGTATGGAAGCGTTCCGTGAAGCAGAATCAGATGTAATGGAAGGGGCAGATTTCTTAATTGTAAAGCCAGCTCTTTCTTACTTAGATATCATTCGTGATGTGAAAAATAACTTTAATTTACCAATCGTTGCTTACAACGTAAGTGGTGAATATTCAATGATTAAAGCGGCAGCGCAAAATGGTTGGATTAATGAAAAAGAAGTTGTGCTTGAAAAATTAATTAGCATGAAACGTGCAGGAGCAGACTTAATTATTACGTATCATGCGAAAGATGCAGCAAGATGGTTACAAGAAGGAGGCGCTAAATAATGAAAAAGTTTGATAAGTCTATTGCGGCGTTTGAAGAGGCACAAGACTTAATGCCTGGTGGCGTAAATAGCCCTGTTCGTGCCTTTAAATCTGTCGGTATGAATCCGTTGTTTATGGAGCGTGGAAAAGGTTCTAAAGTATATGATATCGATGGAAATGAATACATCGATTACGTATTATCATGGGGTCCTTTAATTCATGGTCATGCAAATGATCGTGTTGTAGAAGCTCTAAAAGCTGTTGCTGAAAGAGGTACAAGCTTCGGTGCACCAACAGAAATTGAAAATAAATTAGCAAAACTTGTTATTGAGCGCGTACCATCAATTGAGATTGTACGTATGGTTAACTCTGGAACAGAAGCGACAATGAGTGCACTACGTTTAGCTCGTGGTTATACAGGCCGTAACAAAATTTTGAAATTCATTGGTTGTTACCATGGTCATGGCGATTCGTTATTAATTAAAGCAGGCTCTGGTGTGGCGACGCTAGGTTTACCAGATAGCCCTGGTGTACCAGAAGGTGTAGCGAAAAATACGATTACAGTAGCTTATAACGATTTAGAAAGTGTGAAATACGCTTTTGAACAATTCGGTGATGATATTGCTTGTGTAATTGTAGAGCCAGTAGCGGGCAATATGGGTGTTGTTCCTCCGCAACCTGGATTTTTAGAAGGCCTTCGTGAAGTAACAGAGCAAAACGGTTCATTGCTTATTTTTGATGAAGTAATGACAGGATTCCGAGTTGCTTATAATTGTGGGCAAGGTTATTACGGCGTAACACCTGATTTAACTTGTTTAGGTAAAGTAATCGGTGGTGGCTTACCAGTAGGAGCATACGGTGGTAAAGCAGAAATTATGCGCCAAGTTGCACCAAGCGGACCGATTTACCAAGCTGGTACTTTATCAGGTAACCCGCTTGCGATGGCAGCAGGTTATGAAACGTTAGTACAATTAACGCCAGAATCATATGTAGAATTTGAGCGTAAAGCTGAAATGTTAGAAGCTGGCTTACGTAAAGCGGCTGAAAAACATGGCATTCCGCATTGTATTAACCGCGCTGGTTCTATGATTGGTATTTTCTTCACAGATGAGCAGGTTATTAATTACGATGCAGCAAAATCTTCAAACTTAGAATTCTTTGCGGCTTACTATCGTGAAATGGTAGAACAAGGTGTATTCTTACCACCATCTCAATTCGAAGGTTTATTCTTATCGACAGCACATAGTGATGCAGATATTGAAGCGACAATTGCAGCGGCTGAAATTGCAATGTCAAAATTAAAAGCTTAATTTATGAAAGAAAATCGCTCTCCATAAGGGGAGCGATTTTTTTTATTCATAAAGTAGGCTTTCCATACATAAATCTGTAATGACATATAGTTTGGGAGGGGGAAAAGAAGTGGCAACAGATCATTCATTACGATTTTCATTAAAAGAATCTGTTTGGTTCCAAAAAGGACAGGAAGTCGAAGAACTTTTGTCAATTTCGTTAGATCCAGACGTTGAGATAGAAGAGCTTGATCATGAAGTTATCGTGAGAGGGCAGTTAGATTTAACGGGAGAGTATGTTGCAAGGCAAGATGATTCAGCTTATTCATTAAGAGAGCTATCACCAGCAAAGGCAATTGATTATGTAGAAACAAGGGCAGACGGGGTTAATGAGCTTGTCCATTCCTTTCCGCTTGAAATATCAATTCCAAGAAATCGAGTGAAAGTCATTGAAGAATTATATGTATCAATTGAGGAATTTGATTATGAATTAAAGGAAAATGGTTGCTTACAATTGTTAGCGGATATATCTATTACCGGTTTATGTGACGAGGAAAGAATTGAGGAAGAGGAAGAAGAGGACGACACGACATATACTGAGTTAGAAGATGATTCAGAACAAGAGGATGAAAATAGACCCGTACCATATGTAGAAGAACCATCTTATAAGGAATCAGATGAGTGGGAAGATTACGCATTTGAACCGTTTCAACTAGAGGAAAGAAAAGAGCAGGAAGTAGAGGAAGAGGAAATAGAAGAACATGAATTTGTGGAGCGTGAAGAGGAGAAAGAAACAACGCCACAATTTGAATTGTTCGGACGAAAAGATTTCAAGAAAGAAAAAGCAAGAAAACAAGAAGAGCAAGAAGAAGAAGCGTACTCACAGCGAGATGAAAATGCGCTTTATTTAACGAAATTATTTACGAAAGAACCGGAAGAAGAATTTACAAAGTTAAGAATGTATTTCGTGCAAGAAGGGGATACGATTGAATCTGTTGCAGATCGTTATGAAACGACTGTACAAAACTTATACCGTGTAAATCAATCAGAAGATATATATTTGACTACAGGGCAAATTATATATATTCCTGTTTCAAAAGCAAAGGCGAAATAAGTGAGTGAGTTTTTTCACTCACCTCTTTTCTTTTCCTAGAAGCTATGTTTTGAACAAGAAAGGGTCATTCGTATGGATATGGAATTACGAAATCGTTATGAACCCATTGTCAGGCAATATAGATTGGATACGCAGCATATGGAAGAGCACGGAAGTGTAATGAAAATTTATACGAATCAAGGTCCGTATGCGTTAAAGAAAATACAAGATAGAAAATTAGAGCGGAATAATTTTTTGCATCACATTCAATACTTGAAAGAGAGAGGTTTTTCGAATTATGTACCTATTTATCATGCGACGGACGGAAATTATGTCTTAAGTGATGGGACATATAGTTATTATTTAATGCCTTGGTTAGAGCGTGCGGAAGGAAACGGTGAGGATAACGATCAATATCACAAAATGTTTCAGACGCTCGGAACGTTACATCAAAAAACGGTGAAAGAGGAGACGTATACAGAAGAAGAGTTAGAAAAACATTATACAAATATATCCGACCGTTGGGAAAATGATGGTGAGATGTTAGAAGAGTTTCTTGTAGAATCTGAAGCGAAGTGGTATATGTCTCCGTTTGAATTACAATATTGTACGTATTATCACCATGTTATGAGAGCTCGCGAGTTCGCAACAAAGCAATTAAATGAATGGCATGATGCGATGAAAGAAAAGGAAACAACACGTACTACTTTCGTTCATGGGAATGTATCGCTTAATCATTTTTTATTTGATTATGAGCGAAACGGCTATTTTATTAGTTTAGAAAAATCGCAGTTTGCAACGCCTGTGCAAGATATAGTAGGTTTTTATTCTCGGTCTTTAAACACATATCCAATTGCACGGAGTGACCGCTTTGAATGGTATCAAATGTATCAAAAAAATTTCCCGTTTACGAAAGAGGAGCAGCTTCTTATGTTTGCATATATGACGTATCCATCGCATTTTATTCGGCAAATTCAGTCGTATACGAAAAGAAGAGAGTGTCGTAATGAAGAAAATGAGCTCCACGGGGTGAAAAGTTTGCAGCAATCGCATTGGCTCGTTAGTAATACAGAATATTTCCTTTCGCAATTACAAGCTGCCCAGCAAGGGAACGGATGAAGAAGATAAGTAGGGAGAACCCTGCTTATCTTTTTTTTATTAGTTCCATAAAGAGATAAAAGCCGTAGTTTCAAATTTATCTTGACGAATAAGGTTTCGTTTTTTACACTATTGTATATAATAATTAACAATCATATAAATGCATTGAAGGGGAAGAGTATGACATGAAACGTCTTCAGAGAGGAGAATCATTAGCTGGGAGATTCTCTAGATAGTTATGTTAGAAGGTAGCCCTGGAGCATCTTTTCTGAACGGAATAGTTCTCATTAGGAAAAGACGGATTTGTCCGTTATCAAATTAAGAGTATAAGCAAATTTTGAATTTGTTTGTAAATAAAGGTGGTACCGCGATGTCCCTCGTCCTTTTTTGGATGAGGGGCATTTTTTATTTTAAGGAGGGAAAATAATGTCAAACACGGAAAAGAATTTACCAACTAAATATGATCATATGTCCGTTGAAGAAGGCCTTTACCAATGGTGGCTTGAAGGCAAATATTTCGAAGCAACAGGAGACGAGAAGAAACAACCATATACAATTGTAATTCCACCTCCGAACGTAACTGGTAAGTTACACTTAGGTCATGCTTGGGATACAACTCTTCAAGATATTTTAACTCGTACGAAGCGTATGCAAGGTTACGATGTACTGTGGCTTCCAGGAATGGACCATGCTGGTATCGCAACGCAAGCGAAAGTAGAAGGGAAACTTCGTGAAGAAGGTATTTCACGTTACGATCTTGGCCGTGAGAAATTCCTTGAAAAAGCTTGGGAATGGAAAGAAGAGTATGCTTCTCACATTCGTCAACAATGGGGGAAAGTTGGTTTAGGACTAGACTATTCTCGTGAACGTTTCACATTAGATGAAGGTTTATCTGATGCGGTTAATAAAGTATTCGTTCAATTATACGAAAAAGGCTTAATTTACCGCGGTGAATATATTATCAACTGGGATCCAGCAACACGCACGGCCCTTTCTGATATTGAAGTAATTCATAAAGAAGTTCAAGGTGCATTCTACCATATGAACTATCCGTTAACAGACGGTTCAGGGCATATTCGTCTTGCAACTACTCGTCCAGAAACGATGCTTGGTGATACAGCAGTAGCAGTTCATCCAGAAGATGATCGTTACAAACACTTAATCGGTAAAACAGTTACACTTCCAATCGTAGGCCGTGAGATTCCGATTATCGCTGATGAGTACGTAGAAAAAGATTTCGGAACAGGCGTTGTAAAAATTACACCAGCTCATGACCCGAATGACTTTGAAGTAGGTAACCGTCATGACTTACCACGTATCTTAGTAATGAACGAAGATGGATCGATGAACGAAAAAGCTGGTAAGTATAACGGCATGGATCGTTTCGAATGCCGTAAAGCATTAGTGAAAGACTTACAAGAAGCTGGCGTATTAGTAGAAATCGAGCCTCATATGCACTCAGTAGGTCATAGTGAGCGTAGTGGTGCAGTTGTTGAGCCTTACTTATCAACACAATGGTTCGTAAAAATGGCTCCACTTGCTGAAAAAGCAGTAGAGCTTCAACAGAAAGAAGAAGAAAAAGTAACGTTCGTACCAGAACGTTTTGAAAACACATACTTACGCTGGATGGAAAACATTCACGACTGGTGTATTTCTCGTCAATTATGGTGGGGACACCGTATTCCAGCTTGGTATCATAAAGAAACTGGTGAAGTATACGTAGGTACAGATGCACCAGCAGATATTGAAAACTGGAATCAAGATAACGATGTACTTGATACATGGTTCAGTTCAGCGTTATGGCCGTTCTCAACACTTGGCTGGCCGGATGAAGATTCAGCAGACTTTAAACGTTACTATTCAACAGATGCACTAGTAACTGGTTACGATATTATCTTCTTCTGGGTATCTCGTATGATTTTCCAAGGTTTAGAGTTTACAGGAGAGCGTCCATTTAAAGATGTATTAATTCACGGTTTAGTTCGTGATGAACAAGGACGTAAAATGAGTAAATCTCTTGGCAATGGTATTGATCCTATGGATGTTATCGAGAAGTACGGTGCAGATGCAATGCGTTATTTCTTATCAACAGGAAGTGCACCAGGCCAAGATTTACGCTTCAGCATGGAGAAAGTAGAATCTACTTGGAACTTCATTAATAAAATTTGGAACGCATCACGTTTCGTATTAATGAACATGGATGATATGAAGTATGAAGAAATCGATTTAACTGGTGAAAAATCAGTTGCGGATAAGTGGATTTTAACTCGCTTAAACGAAACAATCGAAAGCGTAACGCGTAACATGGATAAATATGAGTTTGGTGAAGCTGGTCGTTCATTATACAACTTCATTTGGGACGATTTCTGTGACTGGTACATTGAAATGGCGAAACTTCCACTATACGGTGAAGATGAAGCCGCTAAGAAAACAACTCGTTCTATTTTAGCTTACGTATTAGACCAAACAATGCGTCTATTACACCCATTCATGCCATTCGTAACAGAGAAGATTTGGCAACATTTACCGCATGAAGGCGAATCTATTACAGTAGCAGCATGGCCAACAGTTCGCGAAGATTTACAAGATACAGAAGCTGCGGCAGAAATGCATCTTCTAGTTGATATCATTCGCTCTGTTCGTAACATCCGTGCAGAAGTTAATACGCCAATGAGCAAAAAAGTTCAAATGCAAATTAAAGCAAAAGATGAGGCTGTACTTGCTCAACTTACAAAAAACAGCTCTTACATTGAGCGTTTCTGTAACCCAAGCGAATTAATAATTCAAACGGATTTACAAGCGCCAGAAAAAGCAATGACTGCAATCGTATCAGGTGCAGAGTTATTCTTACCGTTAGCTGATCTTATCAATCTTGATGAAGAGAGAGCACGTCTTGAGAAAGAATTTGAGAAGTTCGACAAAGAAGTAGAACGTGTACAGAAGAAACTTTCAAACCAAGGTTTCGTAGCGAAAGCTCCTGCAGCAGTTATTGACGGAGAGCGTGCGAAAGAGCAAGACTACCTAGAAAAACGTGAAGCAGTTCGCCAACGTCTAGCAGATCTTGAGAAATAAAATATTTTTTCAGAGACTCACTATATTGGTGAGTCTCTTTTCTTTGCGTATAATAGAAGTATGAAGGTTGTCTTTTGAAAGGGGAATAACATACGTGATACATACATACGAAGAAGCGATAGGATGGATTCATAGCCGATTGAAATTCGGGATAAAGCCAGGACTAGAAAGAATGCAATGGATGTTAGAAGAGCTCGGAAATCCAGAGCGCCATATAAAATGTGTTCATCTTGCTGGTACAAATGGAAAAGGTTCAACTTTAACATATATGCGCAACATGTTAGAAGGCGCGAAATATAAAGTAGGAACGTTTACTTCTCCGTATATTGAAACATTTAATGAACGTATTAGTGTGAATGGAACACCAATTGCAGATGAAGAGATTATTGAACTTGTAAAGATGGTAAAGCCAGTCGTTGAAAAACTAGACGAGACGGATTTAGGAGAAGCGACTGAGTTTGAAATTATTACTGTTATGGCAATTTGTTATTTCGGTAAAGTTAATTTCTGTGATGTTGTTTTATTTGAAACAGGGCTTGGGGGAAGGTTTGATTCTACAAATGTTATTCATCCTGTTCTCACGATTATTACGAATATCGGTCACGATCATATGCATATTTTAGGGAATACACTAGGAGAAATTGCATATGAAAAGGCAGGGATTATTAAATCAGGTGTTCCAGTAATTACTGGTGTACAAGATGAGGAAGCATTGCAAGTCATTCAAAAGGTTGCGAAGGAAAATCATGCAAACGTATATGAACTTGGCAAACAGTTTACATCACTACATAAACATTCTAATGAAGATGGGGAACATTTTGATTTTGCTTGTCCATTCGCCTCATTTGAAGATGTTCGGATTTCGATGAAAGGTATTCATCAAGTAGGCAATGCTACAGTAGCGCTTATGGCTGTAATGTATTTAAAAACATATTTATCATTTTTAATTAATGAAGAGGAAATGAAAGTTGGATTACAAGAAGCATACTGGATTGGTCGATTTGAAAAGTTACAAAGTAATCCAGATATCATAATAGACGGTGCTCATAATCCAGAGGGTATTGAAAGCCTTGTGAAAACAGTAGAGGCACATTACAAAGATAAAAATGTAGTAGTTTTATTTACTGCTCTTGGTGACAAACAGTTACATAACATGGTAGGGCAATTAGAAGCCATTGCCGATGAAATTATTTTTACAACATTCGCCTTTGATCGTGCTATTTCTGCTGACAAACTTGCATCGTATTCACAAAAAGAATCAAAATTAATTTTTGAAGATTGGAAAGAGGCAATTGATACGAAGATTGAAATGATAGGAGAAAATGATGTTTTCATCATAACAGGTTCTCTATATTTCATTTCCGAAGTTCGAAAATATATTTGCGAAAAAAACTAGATAGTATTTGCTATCTAGTTTTTTGTTCTACAAATGCAGTCAAATGCATACATATAAGATAATTATATAGGATAATTTGGCGAATTCCTCTGACAAATATCTCGTTTTTTTGTGAAATGAATATGATATGATGCGGACAACGATAAGAGGTGAGGTGTGAGTGTATGGACAAGCAATCACGAACGATCTCGGTGAAAGTAAATGGAACAGAAGCGAAGTATGAAGAAAAGAAGAAAGATGAGTTTGAATGGATGGTAGTCGAAAGTGAAAGACCGCAAAATGTTGTACCTTTTAAAAAAGAAAAGACATCGTCTATGGCACAATACCGAAAGAAATGGAGTACTACAATAATCGCAATCGTTGCAACTGCAATTATTATCGGTACTGTATTTGGGATGGGGATAATTCATTTATTAACTGGACAAGGGACAACAGGGGAAGGTACGGTAACGGCTTCGAAGCAGACAGGCAATGAGGAACAAAAGGTGAACGGAACGGTAGAACAAACAGTACCACCAAAGGAGGAAAAACAAAAAGCACAGGTAGGAGCTGCATTAGAACCGATGAAACTATTTTTCGTTCAAGGAGGGCTATATTCCTCTGAAGAAAAGGGACAGGCAGCTATTGAAGAGTGGAAAAGTAATGGGGGCGTCGCTGCTTTGAAACCGAGTGGTGATAAGTATGCGTTAGTTGTTGGTGTTGCAAGTGATGAACAAGCTGTGAATCAATTAATAGGCCAGTATAAGCAAGATGGTGTTTCAGTTTTGAAAAAAAATTGGGATATTACAGATAAAGCATTACTCAAAAATGATAAAGAAGTGGGTGGGTTTTTAGCGAAGGTACAGCCATTGTATACTCATTTTGAAAAATACGTTTTCGGTGTGCAAACTAGTGGAAAGAGTAACCCAAAAGATATAGAAGCAATCACAAAAGAGTGGAAAGCGCTTGAAAAAGAAGGGCAAAGTATGAAGCGTGAAGATGCGAAGAAGCTTTATACGTACACGTCAGTAGCTGTGCAAACAATTAAGGAAGGGAAGAGTGATAAGGAATCTGTAGCTAAATTAAATCAAGTTATTATTGACGGTTTACTTTCATATGAAAAAATAGTTTCACAAAAAGTGAAATGATAATAAGATGAAGGGGAAAGAAGTATTTATACTTCTTTCTTTTCTTTTGAATCTAGAGCAAAGTGCTTTCTTTGTGGGCAGAGTATAATCGTATTAAAAAAATGTTGTTTTGTTTAGAGAAAATAATATTTCTCTAATTTGTGGGGAAACTATTCTTTTGATACGATTGATAGGAATTGTTCTGCTTCATATGAGAAAGGAAGGAGAAAACATGAAAAAAATTATTTTAGCTTCAGGATCACCTCGGAGGAAGGAACTGCTTGAATTAGCTGATGTGCTATTTGAAGTTGTTGTTAGTGAAGTAGATGAGACGATTGGTGCATATTCATCACCTTCTGATATTGTTATGTCGCTTGCTTTACAAAAAGCATCTGCCGTAGCAGAAAATTATAGTGATGATATTGTGTTAGGTGCAGATACAATTGTTACATATGAGTCACGTATTCTTGGAAAGCCGTCTAATGAGGCTGAGGCGAAAGAAATGTTACAATTATTATCAGGGAAAACACATGAAGTATATACTGGTGTTGCGATTATATCAAAAGAGAAAACGGTAACTTTTTATGAGCGCACAGAAGTGACGTTTTGGGAATTAACAGAAGATGAAATTGACGCATACGTTGCATCGAAGGAACCACTTGATAAAGCAGGAAGTTATGGGATCCAAGGGAAAGGATCTATTTTTGTTCAGCACATTCAAGGGGATTATTATAGTGTAGTAGGCTTGCCAATTGCACGTCTTGTTCGTGAATTAAAACAGTTTGGTAGCGATGTAACCCATGCGTAAAAATTGCATGGGGTTTTCTTTGAGAGAACTAATAAAAAAGAGGTGAAGAAATGAACGGGATTCGTGATGTTGTGAAAGAGGAACAGCCACGGGAGCGTTTATTGTTGGAGGGAACTGGAAGTTTATCGAATCGAGAGCTTCTTGCAGTGTTACTCAGAACAGGTTCTAAAGAAGATACAGTTTTAACGTTATCAGATAAAATTTTACACCATTTTGATGGTTTACGAATGTTGAAAGACGCAACATTAGAAGAGCTGATAGGCATTCATGGTGTTGGGATTGCAAAAGCATCGCAACTTATGGCTGCCTTTGAATTAGGGAGAAGAATGGTTCGTTTAGAATATCGAAATAGATATAGCATTCGAAGCCCGGAAGATTGTGCGAGTTATATGATGGAAGAGATGCGTTTTTTACAGCAGGAGCATTTTGTGTGTTTATATTTGAATACGAAAAATCAAGTTATACATAGGCAAACAATTTTTATTGGAAGTTTAAATACGTCGATTGTGCATCCGAGGGAAGTTTTTAAAGAAGCATTTCGTCGTGCAGCAGCCTCTATAATATGTCTTCATAACCATCCCTCAGGAGATCCGGCGCCGAGCCGAGAAGATATTGAAGTAACAAAACGTTTAGTAGAATGCGGTCGAATTATCGGAATTGAAGTGCTCGATCATATTATAATAGGCGACCATAAATTCGTGAGTTTAAAGGAAAAAGGTCATATTTAAGACTATGCTTTTTACTTATTTTGTTTTATAATGTGATTTATGAGTTTTTTGTAGAAATTTATCTACAAAAAGGATACAGATATAAAAAAACGTACTGTTTTTATCATATAAAGTAAGAAAAAATGAGTCCGTGAAAACAAGAAAGGAAGATAAATAATATGTTTGGATTTGGTGGCTTTACTCGCGATCTTGGAATAGATTTAGGAACTGCGAACACGCTTGTATATGTAAAAGGAAAAGGTGTAGTTTTACGTGAACCTTCAGTAGTAGCGTTACAAACTGATACGAAACAAATCGTTGCTGTAGGTAGCGATGCAAAACAAATGATTGGTCGTACACCAGGAAACGTTGTGGCACTTCGCCCGATGAAAGACGGTGTAATTGCTGATTACGAAACGACAGCAACAATGATGAAATATTACATTCAACAAGCTCAAAAATCAAATGGATTCTTCTCACGTAAGCCTTACGTAATGGTATGTGTACCGTCTGGTATTACAGCTGTAGAAAGACGTGCAGTAATCGATGCGACTCGTCAAGCGGGTGCTCGTGACGCTTATCCAATTGAAGAACCATTTGCAGCGGCAATTGGTGCGAACTTACCTGTTTGGGAACCGACTGGTAGTATGGTTGTTGATATCGGTGGCGGTACAACAGAAGTTGCAATCATTTCTTTAGGTGGTATTGTAACAAGTCAATCAGTTCGTGTTGCTGGTGATGATATGGACGATTCAATCATTCAGTACATTAAGAAAAGCTATAACTTAATGATTGGTGAAAGAACAGCTGAAGCATTAAAATTAGAAATCGGTTCTGCAGGCGAGCCAGAAGGTATCGAGCCTATGGAAATTCGCGGTCGTGATTTAGTAAGTGGTTTACCAAAAACAGTACTAATTCAACCAGAAGAAATTGCAGATGCATTAAAAGATACAGTAGATGCAATTGTAGAATCTGTTAAAAATACGTTAGAGAAAACTCCACCTGAATTAGCGGCAGACATCATGGACCGTGGTATCGTACTAACAGGTGGCGGGGCATTACTACGTAACTTAGATAAAGTTATTAGTGAAGAAACAAATATGCCAGTTCTTGTTGCAGAAGACCCATTAGATTGCGTAGCAATTGGAACGGGTAAAGCATTAGACAATATCGATCTTTTCAAAACCGCTGCTCGATAATATTGCAAAATAAAAATCAGTAAAATTAAGAGGGTGTGAACGTGCCACAGTTTTTCTTAAACAAAAGATTAATTGTTTTGTTAGTTAGTATTATTCTTCTCGTGGCATTGATTGGAATCTCATTGAAAGAACGGAATAGTTTGACATGGCCAGAGCAGTTTGTTAAAGATACTGTCGGTGTTGTAGAGCGTGTATTCCAAAAGCCAGCGAAATACGTAGCTGGATTCTTTGAAAATGTGGAAGATGTAAAGCGCACGTATGAAGAGAATAAAGAATTAAAAGCAAAATTAGATAATTATGCAGAACTATCAGGAAAAGTAAAACAATTAGAAGATGATAAAAAGAAACTACAAGAGTTAACTGGTAAAACAGCGTTAAATAGCGGTTATACTGAAATTCCAGCTACTGTTGTTTCTCGTAATCCCGACAAATGGTACGATCTAGTTGGAATTGATAAAGGGGCACAGCAAGGAATTAAAAAAGATATGGCTGTAATAACTTCACAAGGTTTAGTTGGACGAGTGAAAAGTGTATCTCAGTTTACATCATCAGTAGAGTTACTAAGCTCTATGAGCCGAACAAATCGTGTCTCTGCTATCGTACAAGGTGATGAGAAAATCTTTGGATTGATTGAAGGTTACGACAAAGAAAAGCACTTACTTCTTTTCACAAAGATTGGCTCTGATGCGCCAGTAGCAAAAGATCAATTAGTTGTAACATCTGGACTTGGTGATATTTTCCCGAAAGGTCTTGTAATCGGAAAAATCGTTGATGTTCAGCCTGATCCATACGGTTTAACAAAAACAGCTTATGTAAAACCTGCTGCTGATTTAAATGACGTAGAGCATATTACGGTTGTCAAACGTGACACGCCTTCGGCGCCGTTAGAATAGGAGGGGAAGAAGAGATGATGAAGGTTTTAAAAAGAGCAGCTCTTCCTCTTTTGCTCCTTTTTATTTTTTTATTTGAAAATATGTTCTCTACTGTTGTTCCAACAGACGTCTTTTGGAAAGACAGTATAGCAGCACCGCATTTCTTTATAATTGTGTTATGTTTTATTACAGTGTACTATGGTCTGGTTCAAGGAATTTACTACGGACTATTATTTGGTTTCTTATTTGATACCGTATACACAGAACTTGTTGGTATATATATATTTGCTTATCCAATTTTGGCATATTTAGTTTATAGTGCGATGAAGGTATTGCAATTGAATTTATTTATTGTTGTTTCTATCGTATTAGCTAGCATTGCAGCATTAGAGTATTATGTGTATGGATTTTTAACTTTGTTAGGGCGTACTCACATGTCGGCGTATGTCTTTTTCACCGATCGTCTCCTTGCTACTTTATTGCTAAATGGAATTTTCTTATTGATAGTTTGTTTCCCACTGAGACGATATTTAGTGCGTCTTTCAAAAGCGATGGAAGAAAAAGAAAAAAGGATTTTCTAATTTTATGTCGAATTGAATCGGTGGGGTGAACTTTAGTGGAAGAAAAAAAGCAACAAAATGTAACGATAAAAGGGACAAAAGATGGAATAACACTTCATTTAGATGATTGCTGTTCATTCTCTGAACTATTAAAAGAATTGGATGAAAAGCTTTCTACACATTACTATGATGGTGACGGACGTTCTTTGATTGAAGTGCGTGTTAAAGTAGGAAATCGTTATTTAACAGAAGTACAACAAGAAGAGATTCGTACGTTAATTCGCAATAAGAAGAACCTTGTTGTGGAATCAATTGATAGTGATGTTATAACAAAAGCAGAAGCAATAGCTTGGAAAGAAGAAACAGAAATTGTCCCTATTTCCAAAATTGTTCGCTCTGGACAAGTGTTACATGTAAAAGGAAATTTATTATTAATTGGAGATGTTAATCCAGGCGGAACGGTTATCGCTGGGGGGAATATTTTTGTCGTGGGATCATTAAGAGGGATTGCACATGCGGGGTATGATGGAGATTCAGAAGCTGTGATTGCTGCATCTATTATGAACCCTATGCAACTCCGAATTAGTGATGTGACAATGCGGGCTCCGGAAGAGAAAGAGGACGGAGCGGAGGCGGCCGAATGTGCGTATATTAATGAGAACAATCACATTGTTGTCGATCGCCTGCAACTTCTCACTCATCTTAGACCTAATTTAACAAAGTTAGAAAGGGGAATTGTATAGCTGTGGGAGAGGCAATAGTAATTACATCTGGAAAAGGCGGCGTAGGTAAAACTACAACGTCTGCGAACATTGGTACAGCCCTTGCGTTATCTGGAAAGAAAGTGTGTTTAATTGATACAGATATCGGTTTACGCAATTTAGACGTAGTAATGGGGCTGGAAAATCGTATTGTATTTGATCTTGTTGATGTCGTTGAAGGGCGTTGTCGTTTACCTCAGGCTCTTATTAAAGATAAGCGTTTTGATGATCTTTATTTATTACCTGCAGCACAAACGAGCGATAAATCAGCGGTAACACCTGAACAAATGGATGAATTAATACAAGTATTACGTCAAGATTATGATTACATATTAATTGATTGTCCTGCGGGGATTGAGCAGGGATTTAAAAATGCTGTAGCAGGTGCGGATAAAGCAATCGTTGTAACAACACCAGAGGTATCCTCAATGCGTGATGCAGATCGTATTATCGGGCTTTTAGAGAAAGAGGATATTGAACCACCGAAACTTGTCATTAACCGTGTGCGTAGTCATATGCTTCATGAACAGGATATGTTAGATGTTGATGAAATCGTACGTACATTGTCAATCGAGCTTCTCGGTGTTGTCGAAGATGATGATGAAGTTATTCGTGCTACGAATACAGGCGAACCTGTAGCGTTGCAACCGAGCGGAAAAGCAGCAATAGCTTATCGCAACATTGCAAGACGTTTGTTAGGTGAGAATGTGCCATTACAAGCATTTGAACAAGAAAAAGTATCGGTATTTACAAAGATGAAAAATTTCTTTGGAATTCGTTAAAAGCACTTCGCATAAATGCGGAGTGCTTTCTTTTTTCTTCGCATGAATATCTTTCTTCCATAACTCATACATATGTACAAACTGTATATAACTGTTTCTATTTGAATAAGGCTCACTAAAGAAAGGAGACAGTATGAAGAATAGACGTGTGGAAGAAATTAAAAAGCGGATTGCGAAAAGGAAAGCAGAGCAAGAAAGGATGGAGGAAGATCAGTATTTTGCTGGAGGGGATTTTGATAGTGACACGGTATTTATTGAAGAAGGAGAGAAGGAAATTCACCCTCTATTTCGAAAAGAAGTTTTTCTCTTCAAAGTTTTGCTATCAGCAATATTAGTTCTCTCAGTTGCTATTTTATTTAAGAATGCACCTTCTTCTTTTGATGGTACTAGAGCTGTCACAGAAAAAGTTATGCAACAAGAATTTCAATTTGCTACTATATCGAAATGGTATGAAAAGCAGTTTGGAAAACCTCTCGTTTTCTTTTCTCCAAATGAGAAAAAAGAAAAGGCTATTCAGCAAAAGGATTATGCGATTCCTGCCTCTGGAAAGGTGATGCAAGGATTTCAAAAAAATGGCCAAGGTGTATTTGTTCAAACGGCTACAAATGCAACGGTTGAGTCAGTAAATGAAGGTGTAGTTGTTTTTGCGGGCAAGAAAGAGGAACTTGGAAATACAGTTCAAATTCAACACGCTGATGGCACGGAGTCCTGGTATGGAAATTTAAACGATATGTCAGTGAAGTTATATGATTACGTTTCAAAAAAACAAAAAATCGGAACGGTGAATAGTGACGAAAATAATAAAAACGGTAAATTTTATTTCGCAATGAAAAAGAATGAAAAATTTATTGATCCTATTCAGGTGATTTCATTTGATTAAATATAGAGATGTTTTAACGAAAATTACAGTGCATCCATTGTTTTGGGTTATTATCGTTATTGGTATTTTTACAGCGCGTTTTAAAGAGTTACTATTACTATTTTGTATCGTTTTAGTTCATGAACTGGGGCATGCTTTTGCAGCTGCATATTATAATTGGCGTATTAAACAAATTCAGCTTTTGCCGTTTGGTGGCGTAGCTGAGATGGAGGAACATGGGAATAAATCATTAAAAGAAGAATTGATTGTCGTTATGGCGGGACCGATTCAGCATATATGGATGATTGCAGTCGCCTATATTTTGCATCAAGCGGGCTGGGTAACTGATGATTTGTACCATTTCTTTGTATGGAATAATGTCATTATCTTAGGGTTTAATTTATTACCTATTTGGCCACTTGATGGCGGAAAAGTATTATTTAATGTATTATCATATCGTTTTCCGTATTTACAAGCACATGAAAAGATGATGAAATTGTCATGTGTTTTTTTTAGTGTAATATTAGGATGGCAGTTACTTTGGAATAGTAATAACATTATGATGTGGGTATTACTCGTTTTTCTAGTGATTTCTTTGTATCAAGAATGGAAACAAAGAAGGTACGCATTTATGCGTTTTTTATTAGAACGTTATTATGGGAATAAAAGAGATATTGAAAAGATCGCACCTATTGAGGTGCAAACAGAAGATCGCTTGTATACGATTTTCACAAAATTTCGTAGAGGATATAAACACTCTATTATCGTCCATGGAAAATATAAAGAGCATTACACATTGGACGAAAATGAATTGCTCTATGCGTATTTTGCTGAAAAACGAACAACCTCATCTGTTGAAGAATTAATTGGTTAGTGTTGACGACGACACTAACCTTTTACCCCGCATTAACGGGCAGTAAAACTCCCACCTCAAAATGTGGTTGGAGCAAAGAAGTTAGGTGGGAGATCAACTGCCCGTAAACGCCCGATTGGTTCAACTAATAATCAGTGGGGGATGAACAAAACCCCCACTGATTAAAGTTTCACTTTATATTGTAAGGAAAAGAAATGAAAAGTGAGGAAAGAATTTTGAAGACGTTATATATAAACTACACTGGTTCGGAAAAGCGTGTTGCGATAGAAGAGAAACAAAAAATTGTCGAGCTTTTATGGAAAAGGAATGAAGAGCAAGAGATTGTCGGGCATATTTATGTTGGGCGTATCGTAAGAACAATTGCTGGAATGAACGCAGCCTTTGTAAATATCGGATTAGAAAAACATGCATATCTTTCATACGATGATGTACCATCTTCATATCGCATACATGAAGGACAGGCGATACTTGTACAAGTTGTGAAAGAAGCAATTGATACGAAAGGGCCAAAATTAACGGCGAATATAGAATTTACCGGAAAATATGTTGTTTACATGCCGTATGATGAAATGCGCGCTGTTTCTCGGAAAATAAAAAATAACAAAAGAAGACAACAGTTACTCGAAATTGAAGTGAAAGGAACGGGTGGATACATTTTCCGTTCTGCTTCTGAAAAAGGAACAATTGATGAGATACAAGCTGAAATGCAAGGGTTGCAGCAGTTATATGAAGAATTAAAAAGAAAAGAAGAGCAAGGAAAGGCGCCGTTACTACTTCATCGACCAGCGACGTTTTTAGATCGTGTATTTCAGGAGAACCCAATTGAAACGATTGGAAAAGTAGTTGTAGATACGAGAAGTGTAGTAAAAGAATTAGAAGAAAAAGTAGGGGAAGAAAGAGTATCCTTTTACAATGAAAAATCTTCGATGTTTAACCATTTTGGAATAGAGCGTGAAATCGAGAAAGCACTTCAAAAAATTGTGTGGCTACCAAATGGTGCGTATCTAATTGTAGAACAAATGGAGACGATGACTGTAATTGATGTGAATACAGGTAAATTTACTGGAAAACAAAATTTACAAGATACTGTACTTCGCACAAATGAAGCGGCTGCTGAAGAGATTGCTCGTCAATTAAGACTGCGTGATATTGGCGGTATGATATTAATTGATTTTATTAATATGAAAAGACGAGAAGATAAAGAGAAGGTAAGAGAGAGTTTAATGTTAGCTTTACAAGATGATCGTACATATACGAGAGTACTCGGATTTACGGAATTAGGAATTTTAGAGATGACGCGTAAACGTAAGAAACATTCGTTACGTGACGTAGTATTAGAAGAATGTGTACCTTGTAAAGCGACGGGATATGTCATGTCTTATGAAACAATTGCGTATGAGTTAGAGAGAGAACTAATTACATATGGAAATATAGAAGATGAAGCAGTATTGATCGCTGCACCGAAAATTTTGCAAAAGCATTTCCTACAAAAAGAATTACAAAAAAATCTTCCATTTGAAATTTATTTCAAAGATGATATTATCGAAAAGTACGCTATTATCCGATTTGGAAGTAAGAAAGAAATTGTAGAACGGAAAAAATAGTTAGTAGAACTTTCATTGACAATAGTCAATGAATTATGGTAACATCTTTATGTTATAGTTTATAGCACCTAAACGGCTATATGCTACAACCGCACAAAACAGGTTCCCTAAAGACATGTATGTCTACCTCGTTTTTGGCGAGTCTTAGTAATTAAGAGGAGGTGCAAGTATGTACGCAATTATCGAAACAGGTGGAAAACAAATTAAAGTTGAAGCTGGTCAAGCAATCTACATTGAAAAATTAGATGTTGAAGCTGGTGAAACTGTTACTTTTGACAAAGTTCTTTTCGTTGGTGGCGAAAACGTTAAAGTTGGTAGCCCAGTTGTAGAAGGCGCAACAGTGACTGCTAAAGTTGAAAAACAAGGTCGCGCTAAGAAAATCATCGTTTTCAAATACAAAGCGAAAAAGAACAATCGTAAGAAACAAGGTCATCGTCAACCTTACACTAAGCTAGTTGTTGAAGCTATCAACGCTTAATTCAGGTTAACATGATTAAAATTACGATAAGTCGCACGAAATTAGGAAGTATCCAATCATTTAAAATGACTGGACATGCCGATTATGCGCCACATGGACAAGACCTTGTCTGTGCTGGAACTACAGCGGTTGTGTTTGGTTCTATAAATGCAGTGGAAGAGCTTTGTAATGTGCAAGCAACTATTGAACTCGGAAGTGATGGCGGATTCTTAACGTATGAATTGCCTAATGATTTAGACGTTCATGCAGCAGAAAAAGCACAAACGCTTTTAGAAGGATTGGTTGTTTCGCTTAAGACGATCGAACTTGATTACGGAAAGTATATCCGTTTAATAGAAAAAGTGCAGGAGGTGTAACGTATGTTAAGATTAGATCTTCAGTTTTTCGCATCTAAGAAAGGTGTAGGTAGTACAAAGAACGGTCGTGACTCTCAGTCAAAACGTCTTGGTGCTAAACGCGCAGATGGTCAAACGGTTTCAGGTGGTTCAATTCTTTACCGTCAACGCGGTACAAAAATTTATCCAGGTGTTAACGTTGGTCGTGGTGGCGATGACACTTTATACGCGAAAGTTGACGGCGTAGTACGCTTTGAGCGTCTTGGCCGTGACCGCAAACAAGTGAGCGTATATCCTGTTGCTCAAGAAGCATAAGAACTCACGGAAAACTCTAACCTGAGTGCAGGTTAGAGTTTTTCTATATTAAGGGGTATCTAAATGAATGAAAAATGGACAATTATAGATGCGTTGCGTCATTCAAGACATGATTGGCTCAATCGTATGCAGATGGTGAAAGGAAACCTTTCCCTTGGAAAAGTGGAAGAGATTCATAGTCTCATCGATCGTTTTGTCCAAGAAGCGAGACAAGAATCCAATCTGATAGGGCTATCCATGCCTTTATTTTCAGAGTGGATTTTAACATATAATTGGAAACAGCAGCCGTGCTTATTGGAGTACGAAGTATTAGGGAAATTACATAACTTATCTCACTTAGATGAGATTGTATGTACATGGACGAATCAATTTTTCTCAATGCTTCAGCATAGTTTAGACGTATATGTTGAAAATTATGTTTGTATCACAATTGAATGTGACGCGGAGAATGCTCGTTTCTTTTTTGATTTTCGTGGTAAGCTAACGAGTGTAGAAGAACTACAGAATTGGCTTGCGAACCAAAACAATAAATGGTATTCCATTTCTTATACAGTACGAGACGAAGAAGTCTCAGTTATATTACAACCAATCGAAAAAAGTGTGGTGAAATAATGTTTGTAGATCAGGTCAAGATATATGTAAAAGGCGGCGACGGTGGTAACGGAATGGTTGCGTATCGTCGTGAGAAGTATGTACCTAAAGGTGGCCCAGCAGGTGGCGACGGTGGTAAAGGTGCAGATGTTGTTTTTGTTGTTGAGGAAGGCTTACGTACATTAATGGACTTCCGCTACCAACGTCATTTCAAAGCTGATCGTGGTCAGCACGGAATGAGTAAAGGTCAGCACGGTCGTAAATCTGAAGATTTAATCGTAAAGGTTCCACCGGGAACAATAGTAAAAGATGAAAAAACAGGTGAAATTCTTGCCGATTTAGTAACGCATGAACAAACAGCTGTAATCGCAAAAGGTGGCCGCGGTGGCCGTGGTAACTCACGTTTCGCAACACCGACGAACCCAGCGCCAGAAATCGCTGAGAACGGGGAACCAGGTCAAGAACGTGATGTCACGCTAGAACTTAAAGTACTAGCAGATGTTGGACTTGTTGGATTCCCGAGTGTAGGTAAATCTACATTATTATCTGTTGTATCATCAGCGCGTCCGAAAATTGCAGAGTATCACTTTACAACAATCGTTCCAAATCTTGGTGTTGTTGAAACTGGTGATAACCGCAGCTTCGTTATGGCTGACCTTCCTGGACTAATTGAAGGCGCACATGCCGGCGTCGGACTTGGACACCAATTCTTACGTCATATTGAGCGTACACGTGTAATCGTGCACGTTATCGATATGTCTGGTTTAGAAGGCCGTGAGCCATATGAAGATTATGTAACAATTAATAGTGAACTAAAAGAATACAATATGCGTTTAACTGAGCGTCCACAAGTTGTTGTTGCAAACAAAATGGATATGCCAGGTGCAGAAGAAAACTTACAAGCATTTAAAGAAAAATTGGGAGACGAAGTGAAAATTTTCCCAGTCTCAGCTGTAACGAAACAAGGTGTTCGTGACTTACTATTTGAAGTAGCGAACTTATTAGAAACAACACCAGAATTCCCAATGTACGATGATGTAGAAGAATCTGAAGCAAGTGTAATGTACAAATTTGAATCTGAATCTAATTTTGAAATTACACGCGAAAGTGATGGCACATTTGTTATTTCTGGTTATGATATTGAGAAAACATTCAAAATGACAGACTTCTCACGTGATGAATCTGTACGCCGATTTGCTCGTCAAATGCGTGGAATGGGTATTGATGAAGCCCTTCGTGCACGTGGTGCAGTAGACGGAGATATTGTAAAAATTCTTGAATATCAATTTGAATTTATCGATTAAGACTGCCGAAATATGGCGGTCTTTTTTTTATCCCGCTATTTGTGGGCAGTAAAACTCCCATCTCAAAATTCAGCTGGAGCAAAGAAGTTAGGTGGGAGCCTTACTGCCCGTAAACGCCAGATTGGAGAGGGCTGATTAAAGTTTCACTTTATATCGTAAATGTCTGATTCATATAGGAAAAAATACCCACTAATTAAATTTTCAATTTATAATAGAACAAGGAGTGGTTTTGGAAGAATTTTTTATGGGGAGAAAATGAACATGTATAAAATATTAATTGTAGAAGACGATGAAAAAATCGCGGGAATACTAGAGGAGCATTTAGAAAGGTATGGCTATCAATCATTTAGAGCAAGTGATTTACGTCATATAAAAGATGAGTTCGTGAAAGTAAATCCTCATCTCGTATTACTGGATATTAATTTGCCATATTTTGATGGTTTTTATTGGTGTCGTCAAATCCGCAGTGTATCGAATGCACCAATTATTTTTGTTTCTGCAAGAACAGGGGAAATGGATCAAGTAATGGCGATCGAGAATGGCGGAGATGATTACATTACGAAGCCGTTCCATTTAGATATCGTAATGGCAAAGGTGAAAAGTGCACTTCGCCGTGGCTATGGTGAGTATGCCTCTGTTGCTGAGAGTGATTGTTTAGGTGTAAATGGACTGTTGTTATTTCCGTCCCAACACATTGTTGAGTGGCAGGGGCAACAAACGGAGCTGACAAAAAATGAATTTTACTTATTAGAGTGTTTAATGAAACAAGCAAATCAATATGTAACGCGCGAAGAACTGTTAGAAGCCCTGTGGGATGAGGTAGCTTTTGTTGATGATAATACATTAACCGTAAATGTAAAACGCGTAAGGAAGAAACTAGAGGAGCTAGGCATTAAAAATGCAATTGTAACGAAACGCGGATATGGTTATGCGCTTCTTACAGAGTGGGGAGAAGGGCATGAAGGTTAAAAATTACCTCATGGACCGCTTTTCTTTAATTCTTTCTTATATTGTTAGTCTTTGTTTATTTGGTCTCGTTTTGCAGTTGCAAAATCTTTTGGACAAAAAAACAATTGACTGGAGTACGTGGTTATATGGACTCTTATTAGGGACAGTTGTATTTACTGTATACCTCATTTACGATTACCGAAAACGGAGTGTGTTTTTAAAGAGGATCGAAAAGTATGTTACTGGCGGAAATACATTACATGACTCACTACTTATTGATACTTCTTATACGTCAGAGCAAGAGATGATTGTTGAATCGTTTACTCTATTGAGACAGCAATATATGAATGAAGTTCATAAACAACATGCGAAAGAACAACAGCAAATGATATTTATGAACCAATGGATTCATCAAATGAAAACACCAGTATCGGTTATAGAATTGCTATTACAGAAGTTTGGTAAGGAGCATCGTGAAGCAAGAGCAACAGTTGAAAGTATTCGCGAAGAAAATAATCGTATACTAAATGGTTTAGATTTAGCGTTACATATGGCAAGGTTAGAGCAATTTGCGAAAGATTATAAAGTAGAAGTAGTAAATGTGGTAGATATCATTCGAGGTATTATTAATGAAAATCGAAAATCCTTCATTCAATCGTCTGTATTTCCGAAAGTAATGTTTGATGAAGATACTTGTATGGTTGCATCTGATAGAAAATGGCTGAGTATTGCTATAGGACAAATTGTCGTAAATGCAATTAAGTATACGAAAATTTCAGAAGCAGAGAAAAAGGAAATTCAATTTCAAATTGAAGAGAAAGACCAAAAAGTGTTATTACATATTAAGGACAATGGAATTGGTATTCCAGAGCAAGATGTAAAGCGTATATTTGATCCATTCTTTACGGGAATAAATGGCCGTAAAACGAGAGAAGCAACTGGGATGGGTTTATATATTACAAAAGAAATTTGCGATAATTTACATCACGGTATTTATGTGCAATCAGCTGAAGGGGAAGGAACGACATTCACGTTCCAATTTGCAAAAGATGAAGAATATCATACATTAATGAGAAAAATGACAAAACTGTAAGATAACAAAACGTTTTGTAAGGGAAATCACTCGTTTCTTTTTCTTATTTTTCTTATAGTAAATGTAAGAAGAAAACACATAGGGGGATTAGAAATGAGTGTTCTTGAAGTAAAAGGATTAACAAAAGTGTACCAATCAAAAGGTTCAGTAGCGACGACTGCTTTAAACGATATAAATTTTAAAATAGAAGAAGGCGAATTTGTAGGAATTATGGGGCCTTCAGGGAGCGGGAAAACAACGCTTTTAAATCTATTAGCAACAATTGATAAGCAAACTTCAGGTCATGTGCTTGTAAATGGTGAAGAAATTAATCAAATGCGTGCTGCAAAATTAGCGGAGTTTCGTCGTACACATTTAGGATTCATCTTCCAGGATTTTAACTTACTTGATACGTTATCGATTAAAGAAAATATTATTTTGCCTCTTGTAATGGCGAAGAAATCTGTAAATGAAATCGATGCGAAAGTGCTTGAGATTGCAAAGTTTTTAAACATCGAAGAAATTTTAAATAAAAAAGTATATGAAGTGTCAGGCGGACAACAACAACGTGCAGCTGCTGCGAGAGCAATCATTCATGAACCAACGTTGATTTTAGCGGATGAGCCGACTGGTAATTTAGATTCGAAGTCAGCAAAATCATTAATGGGTGCGTTGCAAGACTTACATGAACAAAAGAAAGTGACAATTGCAATGGTAACGCATGATCCAGTAGCGGCTAGTTATTGCGAACGTATCCTCTTCATTCGCGATGGAGAAATTTTCTCAGAAATACATAAAGGAAGAACGAAACAAGCCTTTTTCCAAGAAATTCTGGACGTACTTGCGATGCTAGGAGGAGAATATCATGAACTTTCGCCAGCTCGCGCTTAATAACGTAAAAGGAAATTGGCGTAATTATAAAGCTTTCCTTATTAGTAGCTGTTTATCAATCGTAGTATTTTTCATGTATGCTTCCTTCATCTATCATCCAGACGTTGTAAGCGGTAATATTAGTATGAAGACGATGATTACAAAAGGGTTAGAATCAATGAATTATATCGTAGTCATCTTCTCAGCACTCTTTATTTTATATGCAAATTCAACGTTTTTACGAGCAAGAAAAAAAGAATTCGGTTTATTAACATTAATAGGCGGAACGAAATCTCAGCTCGGCCGAATGATTATATTAGAACAACTTATGTTAGGTAGTATTGCAATTGTAGTAGGTATCGGGATTGGAATGCTTTGCTCAAAACTATTTTTCCAAGCACTCAGTGTCTTACTAAAAGTTGATAAAACATTGCCGCTTGTGTGGAATGGAAAAGTAGTTCTTATTACAGCTGGTGTATACTTTATCCTGTTTTTAATTCTATCGTTGTTTAGTGTTTGGACAGTAGGGCGCTTGCAAATTATTGATTTATTAAGAGAAGCAAGAAAACAAAAAGTAGAGCCGTTTGCATTTACATGGTTAGGTGTAGTTGGTATAGGCTGCATTATTGCGGCGTATATACTTTGTTTCCAAGTAACAATTATGAATTTTATTATGTATTTCTTACCAATTGTAGGACTGACGATTGGCGGAACGTATTTACTATTTACGCAAGGTAGTACAGTCGTATTAAAAGCATTGCAAAAAAGAAAACAATCTTTTTATACGTATCCAAATATGTTTGTACTTAGCAATCTTATTTATAAAATGAAAGATAATGCTCGTTTTCTATTTGTCATTTCTATCATTACAGCTGTTGTTTCTTCAGCAGTCGGTACGCTTTATGTATATTTTGAAAATATGAGTGCGAAAACGATAGATCTTACGCCACATGCTATTTCATATGAGGAAAAGGGTATAAATACGCATATCATTATTAACGAGGAAAAAGTACAGGGATTATTAAAAAAGAATGGATTTGAAGATGCGCGAAAAATAACCTACGTAAAACTACCGGCAACACAGAAAATAACGTTTTTTAACAGTGAACATGAAGTGCCAACAGCGATTATTGCAGAGAAAGAATATAATGCGGAAGTACGTAAACAAAAAAGGGAAGAAGTTAGAGAAGTTCATAATGCACCAGGTAGTGCGACGATGATTATGAGCGATATGACAAATGATCTAGTGAAGATAGATCGTACGAAGCCATATGAAATTACAATTAATGGGCAAAAACAGTCTGTTCAGTTAAATGAACCAACTTCATATTCTGTTTTTAATGACGATGAATATCTTATTGTGAATGATCAAGATTTTGAGAAATATGCAAAGCTCGTACCAGATGAAGAAAAGACGAAATATTATGGGTATTATATTGAAGATTGGAAAAGTACCGAAAATCTTGTGCTAGATTTGAAAAAGGAAATTGCGCCGGAAAAGCAAGGAGAACTGAAAAATTCAGTGCTTGCTTATAAAGATATAAGAGAATCCGGAGCAATTACAATGTTCATCGGTTTCTTCGTAGCAGTACTGTTCTTCTTCTTCGCTTGTAGCATGACATACTTTAAATGGTTTAATGATAAAGAACAAGATCGTATTCAATTTAAATCATTAAAGAGAATCGGTATGACAGATAAAGAAATTCGTAAAATTGCAATTCGACAAATGGGTGTTATCTTTTTTATCCCAATTTTAATCGGTACAATTCATAGTGCATTTGCTCTTCATACGTTAGGGAAAATGCTTTATATCGATTTATGGAAATCAGGTGCAATTGTAATAGGGGCTTATATTTTAGCTTCTGCCATTTACTTTATGATTGCTCAAAGAGGATATTTAAAACACGTAAAAAGCTAGGGAAACCTCTAGCTTTTTGCCTATGTAGTAAGGTACAGGAGGACGATAGATGAACATTCGGCAACTGGCGCTGCAAAATATAAAAGGGAATTGGCGTAATTATAAAGTGTTTTTCTTAAGTAGTTGTTTTGCAATATTTGCGTCTTTTGCATATATGTCTGTCATTGTACATCCGTATATGCAAGAGACGATGTGGTATCAAAATGTACGCTGGGGACTTATCATATGCAACATTATAATTATTTCTTTTTTCGTCATATTTATTTTGTACTCTACCTCTATTTTCATAGAAGCGCGTAAGAAAGAATTAGGGTTATATATGTTAATGGGAGCAACGAAGTCTAACGTAATAGGAGTGATTATGACCGAGCAAATATTGATCGGGATTTTTGCTAATATTTTCGGTATTGGGCTTGGCATGATCTTTTTAAAACTCTTTTTTATGGTATTTAGTATGTTACTTCGCCTTCCGAAAGAACTCCCTGTCATATTTGACGTGAGAGCAATTGGGGTAACGTTTATTACATATATGGTCGTTTTTATTCTATTATCTTTTATCAGTGCTTTACGTATATGGAATATCAAAATCATCCGGTTATTAAAAGAGTTTCGAAGAGATAAACGAGAGAGGAAAACATCAAAGTGGCTTTGTTTATTTGGCTTTGCTTGTTTAGGAACGGGATATGCGTTAGCACTACAAGTGACGATGGCAACGATAGGATTATACTTTTTCCCTGTGTCTATACTTGTCTTTTTCGGAACGTATTTTTCTTTTACACATGGTGTTAGCCAATTGTTAGAAATGATAAAACGAAATAAAAAGATTATGTATACATATCCTTATTTATTTATAGTAAACCAATTGTCACATCGAATGAAGGAAAATGGTCGCTTTTTCTTTCTGATGGCTATGGCAACGACGTTTGTAGTTACGGCAACAGGTACGGTATTTTTATATTTTTCTAGCATGCAAGATATGTGGCGTGGCGGAGGAGCACACTCTTTTTCGTACATAGAAAAGGGTACTTCTTCTCATGAAGTCTTTGAGGAAGGTACGGTTGAAAAATTACTGCATCAATATGGATATGATGATTTTCAAACTATGAGTTTTGTTGGAGTGTATGCATCCTTTCAGTCCAATAAAGGAGAAACAACAATAGCGCCGCTTATAAAGGAAAGTGAATACAATCAAGAGGCGAGAAAACAAAAACAGAAAACGTATCATCCTAAAAAAGGAACAGTTACACTTGTTTATTATAATAAACGCAATTATCCGAATGTATATAATCAAACAGAGATTCAATTGCACGTAATGAATCAAACGCATCAATTCGCATTTAACGGTCAAAAAGAAGGGGTGCAATTTAACTATCACCCTTCATACATTAATGGCCTGTTTTTCGTCATGAATGATGAAGATTTTGACAGTATAGCAAATACAATTCCGGATTCTGAAAAAATGATATATAGAGGTTACACATTACCAAATATCGAAAATACGAAGGAATTAAACGTGGATTTACGGAAACATATGAAACAAGATACCAATGATACATTCCGAAGTAATATGGAGTTATATGTGAATATGAAAGAGTTTGGCGATATTACTCTATTTGTAGGCTCATTCATTAGTATATTATTCTTTCTGACTTCATGTAGTATCGTATATTTTAAATGGTTTCATAATATTGCATCGGATCGTAAGCAGTACGGGGCGCTCTCTAAACTTGGAATGACGAAGGAAGAAGTGTGGAAGATTTCTCGTTGGCAATTGTGTATGCTATTTTTTGCGCCAATTATAGTAGGAAGTATGCATAGTGCAGTTGCGTTATATACGTTTCATAATACTGTCTTTATGGACGGTTCCTTAAGAAAAGTAGGTTTGTTTATTCTGTTTTATATCACTGCATGTATCATTTATTTTTTCTTCGCTCAAAGAGAATATAAGAAACATTTAGACTAGCGGATGCTAGTCTTTTTTAAATATTCGAAATTTACATAGAAGAATATAAAAAAGTATGGTATAACAGTAAGAAAACGAAAAAGAGGGGAAAAGACGATGATTCGAGTAGGATATTTAGGACCAGAAGCAACTTTTACAAATATGGCGGTGAGTCGTTTTTTTCCGGAAGCAGAGCATGTACCGTATCGAACGATTCCAGATTGTATAGATGCAGCTGCAAATGAAAATGTGGACTTCGCAGTTGTACCGTTAGAAAATGCGATTGAAGGTTCAGTAAATATAACTGTCGATTACCTTGTACATGAGCAACCACTTTCTATTGTAGGAGAAATTACAGTACCGATTCAGCAACACTTACTTGTACATCCGCAGTATGCAGAAGTGTGGGAAGAAGTATATGCTGTACATTCTCATCCACATGCTATTGCACAATGTCATAAGTTTTTAAATGAAGAATTAAAAGGGATAACTGTTCGAGATATGACATCAACAAGTGCCGCTGCGCAATATGTGAAAGAACATCCTGAAGAAAAAATCGCTGCCATTGCAAATGAAGCAGCTGCAGAAAAATACGGATTAACGATCGTAAGACGTAGCATTCATACGCATAAAAATAATCATACGCGCTTCCTAGTGCTCCATAAGAAAAAGAGAGCAGTACTCCCAAGAAACGGAGAAAATCGCGGGGAGAAAACGACGCTTATGATAACGTTACCTGCAGATTATGCAGGAGCGCTATATCAAGTGTTATCAGCTTTCGCATGGAGAAAATTAAACTTATCAAAAATCGAATCTCGTCCGATGAAAACAGGTCTTGGAAATTACTTTTTCTTAATCGATGTCGACAAAGCATACGATGATGTATTATTGCCAGGCGTAACGATGGAACTTGAAGCACTCGGCTTTTCTGTTACTGTGCTAGGGAGTTATTCTTCTTATTGGTTGTAAGGGGAGTGTTTGTCGTATTTTGTAGTTAAGTCGATATAATTTCGGTCGCTAGTATACCGTGTGATAGATAAAAAGAATCCCACCTCTTATAGGTGGGATTCTTTATTTCAACTTCGCAAGACGATCCTCTAACTGACCACGCCAAATATCAGCTAGTTCTGGAACAGCGAGAATCTTTTCAATGCCATCTTTATCTTTTCTATTATGAAAATAAATTTCGTTAGAGAACAAAACAGATACATTGTTTGATGGACGCTCTAGTAATGTAATTTTAGAATCTTTACGTACAGTACCTTCCTGAAGAACACGGCATAGGTAGCCAGTAAATCCAGTTGCTACAATGCGCGGAAGTATGCCAGGAATACCGAGACGTTTTGAAATTGTACTACAAGGTACTCTCGATTGTGTTACTTGAATGATTGCTTCGCCTAGTTGATATGTATCTCCGATGCATACATCACGCTCTAACATATTTGTTACCGTAATATTTTCGCCAAATGTGGAAGCTGGAAGTGTTGTTTGGAATTCTTCTTCCCATAGTGCGTAATGTTCGTGTGGGTATACGCAAACGGCGCGATCAGGTCCGCCGTGATGTTTTAAATCTGCTACATCATCACCACGGAATCCGTCTTTTGAGAGAAAGGCCTCTTCTGTAGGATCTTTACATATACCTGTTATCATTTCTTTATCTTCGCCATATTTCATTTGTTTCGGTTTACCGGTGCTAAAGTGAACGAGTTCAATTCCCATATTTGATCTCCTTTATAATTGTTTACAATATTATAACATCTACAAAATAAAAGCACAGAGTATGATAAAAAACTCTGTGCTTTACATTAATAAACTAGAAATCCAGCGCGGTCTAGTGCCTCACAAGCGGCATCTAATTTCTCTTTAGAATCTGCTTCGATTGTATGTAAGTGAATACCATCTGTTAGTTGTGAAAGGTAGGAAGCGTTTGTGTTTTCGATTTTTTGTAAATATTGCTCTACATCAAAGCGATTACTTACCATGATAGATGCTGTTAAGTCGCCGTATACAGGATGCTCAACTTTTACGTCTTTAATTGTAACGCCGTGGTCAACTAACATGGTAAGTTCTTGACGTACTTCGGCTGGTTTATGTTGGCATACGATTACGCGTTCAAAAGTTTGTTGCTTCGCTTGTGGTTTTAAATATAAATACCCTTGTGCAGTCGCGATAATGGGTTCATTTCGTGCTTTGAGCAAGGAAATATCTTGTACGATAACTTGTCTACTTACATTCGTCTTTTTAGATAGTTCACTCCCTGATAACGGCTCATTTGCAGCGAGAAGCCACTGAAGGATGAGTTGTCGTCTTTCTTCACCTAAAATCTTTTTTTGATCATTTTGCTTCATTATGATTTAACACCTCTATAAAATTGATTTCCAATTGTGTGTAGTGCATGAATAGTTGTATCAATTTGTTCTTTCGTTGTGTGATGTCCGAAAGAAAAGCGGACATATTGTTTTGCCTCTTCATACGTTTTTCCAATTGCGAGCATTGTTTTTGAAGGTTCTTGTTTACCGACTTGGCAAGCACTTCCAGTTGAAATGGCAATACCATGACGGTTACATTCTAACATTGTATACTGACCTTCTATTCTTTTTATTGTAACCCCAATAATATGTGGTAAACAAGAAGCAGAATGTCCTTCCACTTCAATTTCTAGAGGAAGTGTTTGTAATTGCTTTAAAAAATAGGATCGTAACTCTTGAAAACGGAAGCTCTCTTTCTTTTGATTTTTTAATATATGCTCTGCGGCTGTTAAAAAAGCAGCGATGCCAGGAACGTTCACTGTACCAGGGCGAAATCCTTTTTCATGAGAAGTTCCAGGGAATATTTGTTCCCAGCGTGTTTGCGGATTTATATAGCAAGCACCGACACCTTTTGGTCCGTATATTTTATGGGCTGAAACTGAGAGACTATCAATCTTCATTGCTGTAACGTCTATTGGAAGTTTACCAAATGTTTGAACACAGTCCGAATGAAATAAAACATTATATTTTTTTAAAAGTGCCCCGATTTCTGCGATGTTTTGAACGGTTCCGATTTCAGAATTTCCATGCTGTATACTTGCTAGAACAGTATTCTCTGTAATAGCTGCTTCTAAATCCGCTACATGAATTAGCCCGCTTTTATCAACAGGAATTTCAGTAATTGTATAGCCTTGCGATTGTAAGGATTGAAAATAACTTCGAATCGATGCGTGTTCCATAGGTGTCGTAATAATATGTTTCTCATTTCTAGCATTTAGAAGTGATTGAATCGCAAGATAGTTAGACTCTGAACCACCGCTTGTGAAGAATACACCTTGTTCCTTCCCCCCGATCATTTCTGCAAATGTTTCTCTACAAACTTTTAATAAAGAAGATGCACTTCCGCCGATATCGTGTAAACTTTGTTCATTTCCGAAATATGTTTTTGTCGCTTGTATATATGTTTCTAAAGCTTCTTCGCTCATAGGTGTTGTTGCTGCGTAATCAAGATATATCATCATGTGAATTCCTCTCTTCAGTAAGAGTGACGTTTATTTTCGTTTTGAGAATGATAGTGAAAATACGAATTGTAAAAAAACTCTTGTCATTATTTTAAAACTATGTAAATATAGGTGTCAAGACAGTTGAAAAGTGTAAAGTAGGAGGCAACAATTATGCCAAGTGCAGATGTCTTGATTATTGGAAGTGGCGTTGCGGCACTTCGTGTTGCAAAAGAGCTTTGTCACGAAAAGAATGTGATAATTATCACAAAAAAAACAGGACGTAATAACAATACGCATTTAGCTCAAGGGGGAATTGCAGCGGCTGTTGCTGCATATGACGATCCGAGTGGGCATTTTGAAGATACATTAGTGGCAGGTTGTCATTATAACAATGAAGAGGCAGTTCGGTATTTAGTTGAAGAGGGACCGAAAGAAATAAATAAGCTTATTACAAATGGAATGAAGTTTGATGGGGATGAAAAAGAGCTCCATCTCGGTAAAGAAGGAGCGCATCGAAAACGTCGTATTTTACATGCGGGAGGAGATGCAACTGGTAAAAATTTATTAGAACATTTAATTCAAGAAGTAGTTCCGTACGTTACTGTTGTAGAGCAAGAGATGGTGCTTGATTTTATGATAGAAAATAATAAATGCGTAGGGGCTTTAACACGAAATAGTGAAGGAGAGCTGAAGCGTTATTATGCTGATTATACGGTGTTAGCATCAGGTGGAATAGGTGGTTTGTATGCCTTTACGTCGAATGACGAGACAATTACAGGTGATGGACTTGCGATGATATATCGAGCTGGTGGTGAACTAGTTGATCTAGAATTTGTACAATTTCATCCGACGATGTTATACGTGGGCGGGCGATGTTGTGGTCTCGTTTCTGAAGCAGTTCGCGGGGAAGGAGCTGTCCTTATAAATGAAAAGGGACAGCGTTTTATGATGGATATACATCCCGGGAAAGATCTCGCACCGCGTGATGTAGTGGCAAGAGCTATTCATGAACAACTTCTTGCGGGTGAAAAAGTGTACTTAAACATCGAAACTATTCAAAACTTTGAACAGCGCTTTCCGACCGTTTCATCATTATGTAAAAAGAATGGCGTTGATTTAAAAGGGAACCTTATTCCGGTCGTACCGGGTGCACATTTTCATATGGGCGGCGTGAAGACAAATTGTGACGGAGAGACATCCATTTCAAACTTATATGCGGTCGGTGAAGTGGCGTGTAATGGAGTTCATGGTGCGAACAGATTGGCGAGTAATTCATTATTGGAAGGTCTTGTGTTCGGAAGGCGGATAGGAAAACACATTTTAGCTAGACCAGCACAAGAAAGAAAAGGTATATCACAAGAGAGAGAAAAAAGTTTTATAGCTTTTAATGATTTACCGTTGAAAGAAGAAATACAAGAATACATGATGAAGTATGTTGGGATTGTGCGAACAGAGAAAAATTTATCATATGCTACGAGATGGTTTAGTAGGTACGGTGTGAGAAATATGATATTACAATATGATGCTCTTACAAATGAAGAGATTACGCTTATTAATATGTTAACGGTTTGTGAGCTTATAACAGTATCAGCATTGCAAAGAAAAGAAAGTATTGGTGGTCATTATCGCAGTGATTATCCAGAAAGAAATAGAGTAAGGAAAGAGATTATTCGAGTGAGAAGAAAACTACAACTTGTTTAATAAGGGGAAGAGGGGTTTTATGAACACATTAAAAATTAAGGAAGCACTAAATAGATTTTTTCTAGAAGATATAGGAGAAAGAGATGTAACATCGCAGCTTATCTTTCCCGATAATGCAATTGCAAAAGGAACTTTTCTTGTAAAGGATACAGGGGTCTTTGCGGGGAGTTTAGTAATAGAAGAGGGTTTTAAACTAATTGATGAAAAAATTGAAGTTACACTCCATAAAAAAGATGGGGACTTAGTAGGAAAAGGTGAAATTATAGCAACAGCTAAAGGGCCTATTGCATCTTTATTAACAGCGGAGCGCGTTATATTAAATATTATTCAGCGTATGAGCGGGATAGCAACGATGACTCGTAAAGCAGTACTTACGTTAGATAGCAATCATACGCGTATTTGTGATACGAGAAAAACGATGCCGGGACTACGTATGTTTGATAAATATGCGGTAGTGTGCGGAGGTGGATTTAACCACAGATTCGGTTTGTATGATGGTGTCATGATTAAAGATAATCATATTGCGTTTGCTGGATCGATTACAAAAGCTGTTACATCGGTGAAAGAAAGATTGGGACATATGGTGAAAGTAGAAGTCGAAACAGAGACGGAGGCGCAAGTGAGAGAAGCGGTAGAGGCCGGTGCAGATGTTATTATGTTCGATAATCGCACGCCAGATGAGATTCGCGAGTTTTCAAAAATTGTACCGAGTGCCATCGTTACGGAGGCTTCAGGTGGTATTACAATTGAAGATTTATCGAAATACGGAAAAACAGGCGTGGATTATATTTCACTTGGGGCGTTAACACATTCAGTGAGAGCACTTGATATTAGTTTTAATATTGAGGCGTGATGAGAGTGGTTTAGAGGGGGAGAATCATAAATGGGTATTTTAGAGAAAGTTCAGCCAATCGAAGTAATGTTACCAGAGCGTTATCAAACGATGTCTACATTAGAAATGGAAGAGCGTGTTCGCGAAATTAAAGAAAAAATGGGTGAATTGCTATTTATTCCAGGGCATCATTATCAAAAAGATGAAGTGGTACAATTTTCAGATGCAGCAGGGGATTCGTTGCAACTTGCGCAAGTTGCAGCGAGTAATAAAGAGGCGAAATATATTGTGTTTTGTGGTGTACACTTTATGGCGGAAACAGCAGATATGTTAACGACAGAGGATCAAGTTGTCATCTTACCAGATATGCGTGCAGGGTGTTCAATGGCAGATATGGCAGATATTGAGCAAACAGAAAGAGCGTGGAAAGAGCTCGCAAAATTATTTGGGGATACGATGATTCCGCTAACGTATGTAAATTCAACAGCTGCAATTAAAGCATTTTGTGGTCGTAATGGAGGGGCAACAGTAACCTCTTCTAATGCAAAACAAATGGTGTCTTGGGCGTTTACACAAAAAGAACGTCTCGTCTTTTTACCAGATCAACATTTAGGAAGAAATACAGCGTATGACTTAGGCATCCCGTTAGATAAAATGGCAGTATGGAACCCGCATACAGATTCATTAGAGTACGATGGAGATATAGAAGAAATTCAAGTGATTTTATGGAAAGGTCATTGTTCTGTTCATCAAAATTTTACTGTGAAAAATATTGAAAGCGTGCGAAAAAATCATCCGGATATGAATATTATTGTTCACCCTGAATGTTGTTATGAAGTTGTTGCCGCTTCTGATTATGCAGGATCAACGAAATATATTATTGATATGATTGAAGCTGCTCCAGCGGGAAGCAAGTGGGCAATTGGTACAGAGATGAATTTAGTGAACCGAATAATTCAGCAACATCCAGATAAAGAAATTATGTCGCTAAATCCGTTTATGTGTCCGTGCTTAACAATGAACCGAATTGATTTACCTCACTTACTATGGGCACTTGAGAATATAGAAAGAGGAGAAGAAATTAACGTTATTCGTGTAGAAAATCAAGTAACAGAAGAAGCGGTTCTTGCATTAAATCGTATGTTAGAACGCGTTTAAAGCAACGGGATTTCCGTTGCTTTTTTTCATACATATAATCATAACGAGAGCGAAATGGGCATACATTGTTTTGAAGAAATCATTGTGGTTTTTTATGCTTATTCCACTTCGAACTATATTGAAAATAGAAGAAGTGATAAAAGTGAAAAGAAGTTAATGTTATTTAGAAAGGGTTACTTCATGAGATTTGTTACTTATAGATAAGTTATACAGGAGGGGGAAAATTTGAAAATTCATATCGTGCAAAAAGGGGATACCCTTTGGAAAATTGCGAAAAAGTACGGAGTGGATTTTGACACGCTGAAAAAAACAAATACACAGCTTAGTAATCCAGATTTAATCATGCCAGGTATGAAAATTAAAGTACCATCAAACGGCGTTCATGTGAAACAACAGCCTGGAGCGGGTTCTACGCCGCCAAAACAATATGTAAAAGAGGTGCAACAAAAAGAGTTTGCATCAACACCAACTCCACTTGAAATAGAAGATGAAGAGGAAATTACGTATCAATCAGCACCGATTACACAAGAGCCAGCTATGCAACAAACGCAAAAAGAAATGCAGGTAAAACCGCAAAAAGAAATGCAGGTGAAACCGCAAAAAGAAATGCAAGTGAAACCACAAAAAGAAATACAGGTGAAGCCACAAAAAGAAGTACAACAAGAAAAGCCGATTCAAAAAGAAAAACCAGTTGAAAAGCCGTCTGTTATTCAAAAACCACCTGTTATAGAGAAAGTAGAAAAGCAAAAGCCAACTACGAAGGAGAATACTAAATTTTCCATTAATGTATTACCGCAGCCACCGCAACCGCCAATTAAAGCGAAAAAAGAATATAAAATTTCAGATGTAATAAAAAAGGGAAGCGAGTTAATTGCTCCTCAAATTAGTAAAATGAAACCTAACAACGTCATTTCTCCGCAAACGAAAAAAGACAATATAGGAAATGTCTCACCACAAGTGAAAAAAGAAAACGTAGGAAACATAATTTCACCGCAAGTGAAAAAAGAAAATGTAGGGAACATAGTCTCACCGCAAGTGAAGAAAGAAAATGTAGGGAATATAGTCTCACCGCAAGTGAAGAAAGAAAATGTAGGGAATATAGTCTCACCGCAAG
>NZ_JBEGIB010000009.1:0-136160 GCF_040676495.1 Bacillus sp. LBA3-1-1.1 | reverse complement strand
AAGTTGTGGAATTAGAGAAATCTGAGGAAGCGACAGAAGAAGTTGTGGAATTAGAAGAAGCAACTGAGGAAGCAGCAGAAGAAGTTGTGGAATTAGAGAAACCTGAGGAAGCGACAGAAGAAGTTGCAGAATTAGAAGAAGCTAAGGAAGCGACAGAAGAAGTTGCAGAATTAGAGGAAGCTAAGGAAGCAGCAGAAGTTGCGGAGTTAGAGGGTACTAAGGAAGAAGAACCAATTTCTCAAGAAACAGTAATTGAAGAAACGATGAATACAGATTTAGTGGAAAATACACCAGTTGCAGGGCAACCAGTGATTTCTCAACAAAAAACAATTACGTTCAAGGAAGAAAGTGAAGTATTCGTACCAGTTTCAGAAACGGATGAGCAAACAAAGAAAGATGTTCAAAACTTTGCGAACGTTTTAATTGAAGAAGCGGAAGAAAAGAAGCAAGTTGCTGAAGAACAGCCTGCTTTACAAATAGAAGAACCGAAACGTGAGAAAAAACGTCATGTCCCATTTAATGTTGTCATGTTAAAGCAAGACAGAAAGAAATTAATGGAAAGACATGCGGCAAGAACGAACGTAATGCAATCAACTGCCAGTGAACGAGTGGAAGAAAAGCCAGTGCAGCAAGTGGTAGTAGAACCACAAATGGAAGAAAAGCCAATGCAGCAAGTGGTAGTAGAACCACAAGTGGAAGAAAAGCCAGTACAGCAAATGGTAGTAGAACCACAAGTGGAAGAAAAGCCAGTACAGCAAATGGTAGTAGAACCACAAGTGGAAGAAAGTCCAGTGCAGCAAATGGTAGTGGAACCACAAGTGGAAGAAAAACCAATGCAGCAAGTAGTGGTAAAGCAAGTACAAGAGCCAATTTCAAGTACGGAAGTACAAGAGAAAGCATATGTTGTAAATCAAAGAGAGAACGATATGCGAAATGTATTGCAAACACCACCAACATACGCTATTCCACCATTAACATTGCTATCGGTTCCGCAGCAGGCAGCGTTAGATAATACAGAATGGTTAGAAGAACAGAAAGAATTATTAAATACGACATTTAATAATTTCCATGTTGGAGCACATGTTATTAATGTGTCACAAGGTCCAGCTGTAACTCGTTTTGAAGTACAGCCAGATCCGGGTGTGAAAGTAAATAAAATTACAAACTTAAGCGATGATATTAAGTTAAGTTTAGCTGCGAAAGATATTCGTATTGAAGCACCGATTCCAGGGAAAAGTGCGATTGGAATTGAAGTTCCGAATAAGGAAAGTAAGCCAGTATTTCTTCGTGAAATTTTAAGAAGTCCTGTATTTACAAAGAGTGAATCACCGCTTACAGTTGCGCTTGGACTTGATATTTCAGGCGATCCAATTGTAACGGATATTAGAAAAATGCCACACGGACTTATTGCGGGTGCAACTGGTTCAGGGAAAAGTGTGTGTATTAATGCGATTTTAACAAGTATTTTATATAAAGCGAAGCCGCATGAAGTGAAGTTAATGTTAATCGATCCGAAGATGGTTGAGCTTGCACCATATAATTCTGTTCCACATCTTGTAGCACCTGTTATTACTGATGTAAAAGCAGCAACAGCTGCGCTAAAGTGGGCAGTTGAAGAGATGGAACGTCGTTATGAATTGTTTGCGCATGCTGGTGCTCGTGATTTAACTCGTTACAATACGATTGTAAGTGGGAGAGAAATCCCAGGTGAGACATTACCTTATATTGTAATCGTCATTGACGAGTTAGCGGACTTAATGATGGTTGCTCCTGGTGATGTTGAGGAAGCGATTTGTCGTATTGCACAAAAAGCTCGTGCTTGTGGTATTCACTTATTAGTTGCGACGCAGAGACCATCTGTAGACGTTATTACAGGTTTAATTAAATCAAACATTCCAACGCGTATTGCGTTTACAGTATCATCTCAAGTTGATTCGCGTACGATTATCGATATTGGGGGCGCGGAGAAATTACTTGGCCGTGGTGATATGTTATTCTTAGGAAACGGTACGTCTAAACCGGTTCGTGTACAAGGTGTATATGTATCGGATGATGAGATTGAGAAAACAGTTGATCATGTGAGAAAGCAAATGAAGCCGAACTACTTATTTAAGCAAGAGGATTTATTAGCGAAAACAGAACAAGCTGAGTCGGAAGACGAATTGTTCTTTGATGCATGTCAATTTGTTGTAGAACAAGGGGGAGCGTCCACATCTTCTGTACAGCGAAAATTCCGCATCGGTTATAATCGCGCGGCACGTCTAATTGAAGAGATGGAATCGCAAGGGATTATTTCTGAAGGAAGAGGAACGAAACCGAGAGATGTCCTTATTTCTGAGGATGAATTCGCTGCTATGCAGGAAACAAATGTATAGTAAACGGTTTTGCTGTATACTAATAGAAAATGTTGGATAGTAAAGTAGGGAGTAAAGCGACATGAAAGAAATTGAATTAAAATTAAAAGGTGAAATAAATCGATTAACAAATAGAACATTTAAATTTGACGAGCGCGTTGGAGAAGGATGGTTCTCTGCCGTTTACTTTTTAAAAACTAGAGAAATTATTGAAGAATTTCGCCCGAAAAGTGTTGTAACAATGCAGTTTTTCCAAAAGGAACATGCAGTTCTTTGCGGAACAGATGAGGTAATCGCATTGCTACAAACATTTGCTAAAAATCCTGAGGAATTAGAAATTCATTCTTTAAAGGATGGCGATAATATTAGTCCGTTTGAAACAGTGTTAACAATTCATGGTCCTTATGAAAATTTCGGATTTTTAGAAGGTGTAATTGATGGGATTTTAGCCCGTCGTACATCAGTTGCGACAAACGTATATAATGTTGTCCAAGCTGCACGTAGTGTAGATAAAGAAAAACCAGTTATTTTCATGGGAGATCGTGATGATCATTATACGCAACAAGCTGGTGACGGTTATGCGGCATACATCGGAGGTATGAGCGCACAAGCGACGCATGCAATGAATGAGTGGTGGGGCAGAAGTGGTATGGGGACGATGCCTCACGCATTAATTCAAATGTTTAATGGTGATGTTGTTGAAGCTGCAAAAGCGTATCATAAGAAATTCCCAGAAGATGAATTAGTTGTATTAATTGATTACAATAATGATGTCATTACAGATGCACTTCGCGTAGCTCGTGAATTTGGATCAACATTAAAAGGTGTGCGTGTCGATACGTCTCGTACAATGATTGATCAATACTTCATTCGTCACCCAGAAGTACTTGGAACATTTGATCCACGTGGTGTAAATCCATCGCTTGTATTTGCACTTCGTAAGGCTCTTGATGAGGAAGGGTTCCAACATGTAGATATCGTTGTAACTGGTGGATTTGATGAGAAGCGTATTCGTGAATTTGAAGCTCAAAATGTTCCTGTCGATATATACGGAGTAGGAAGTAGCTTATTAAAAATGAATATTGGCTTTACTGGTGATAACGTAGAATTAAATGGAAAACCAGAAGCAAAAGCTGGTCGTAAATACCGTCCAAATCCACGTTTAGAGCGTGTTCAATTAGAAACAAAAGAAGATATGTAAAAATGAGAAAAACTGATAGGTGATTGACCCTATCAGTTTTTCTGTTATCATAGTATAACAGCTGGTTTTTTGCTATAATAAGTTTGTTATGGACATAAAAAGAAGTACGTACGTGGTTATCCTGATAAGTGAAGATTAAAGAAAACTTCGCTTCATCAGAAATGTATGATGATTACCAAAATAAGAAAAGATTCATATACTGTCTTATAGATAGGCCGTTGTATTAGTTCGAAATGTTGGAGGTTCTTTAAGATGACAGTTTACCATTTTGTAGGAATTAAAGGAACAGGAATGAGTTCATTAGCGCAAATTCTTCATGACATGAAGCATACTGTTCAAGGGTCTGATTATGAAAAGCGTTTCTTTACACAAACAGCATTGGAAAAGCGTGGTATTTCCATCCTTCCTTTTGATAAGAATAATATTAAAGAAGGACAAGTGATTATCGCAGGAAATGCATTTCCTGATACGCATGAAGAAATCATAGCAGCAAAAGAGTTAAATATCCCAGTACATCGTTACCATCACTTCTTAGGTGATCTTATGAATCAGTACACAAGTGTTGCTGTAACTGGTGCACATGGAAAAACATCAACAACTGGTTTGTTAGCCCATGTAATGCAAGGTGCACACCCAACATCATACCTTATTGGAGATGGAACGGGGCATGGGGTAGAAAATAGTAAGTATTTTGTATTTGAAGCTTGTGAGTATCGTCGTCATTTCTTGTCTTACTATCCAGACTATGCAATTATGACAAACATTGATTTTGATCATCCAGATTATTTTACAGATGTCAATGATGTATTCAATGCATTCCAAGAGATGGCATTGCAAGTGAAAAAAGGCATTATTGCATGTGGTGATGATGAAGAACTTCAAAAAATTCAAGCGAAAGTACCTGTTATTTTCTATGGATTTGGAGAAGATAATGATTTCCAAGCACGTAACATTCAAAAGAGAACAGATGGTACTATATTCGACGTATTTGTTCGTAATACGTACTATGACACGTTCAAAATCACAGGATATGGCGATCACAGCGTATTAAATGCATTAGCAGTAATCGCGCTTTGCCATTATGAAAACGTTGATGTAGAAGCAGTTAAGCATCAGCTAACAACTTTTGAAGGCGTAAAACGTCGCTTTAATGAAAAGCCAATGGGAGAGCAAGTTATCATTGATGACTATGCACACCATCCGACAGAAATTAATGCAACGATTGAAGCAGCTCGTCAAAAACATCCAGAGCGTGAAGTTGTCGCTGTATTCCAGCCACATACATTCTCACGTACAGAGAAATTTTTAGATGAGTTCGCGGAAAGCTTAAGTAAAGCTGACCAAGTATACTTATGTGATATTTTCGGATCAGCACGTGAAAACAAAGGTGAATTAACAATTGAAGATCTGCAAAAACGTATTGACGGTGCAGAACTAATTACAGATACAACAACGGATGTATTAAAGAAACATAAAAACGGCGTTCTTATCTTCATGGGCGCAGGAGACATCCAAAAATTCGAAGCAGCTTATGTAAAAGAAGTTCAAGTTGCAGAGAAGTAATAGAAAAGACGCATAGCTTGGCTGTGCGTCTTTTTTTGCTGTTGTGGGTGTACAGTGTTGTCGAAACGTCGATATATTTTAAAAATTGTTGATATATTATGGTGCATTCCTTTAATTTAAAATGTTAGAATAATAAGAAAACTAAAAGGGGCTAAAAACATGTTCACACTCCGAGTAGATGATGAAATTGAACTACAACTATTAGAAAAACATCATAAAGAGGAACTATATGAATTAATAGATCAAAATCGTACCCATTTAAGAAGATGGCTTCCATGGGTAGATGGGACGAAATCTGCTGATGCGTATAATGAGATTTTTCCAATGTGGTTAAAGAAATTTGCAGAAGGAGATGGGTTTGAAACTGGTATACGTTATAAAGGAAAGCTCGTTGGGATGGTGGGGATTCATCCGGTGAGTTGGGGTAAAAAAGCGACGAGCCTTGGATATTATCTTGCAGAAGATGCTGGTGGAAAAGGTATTATGACGCGAAGTGTGAGGACTGTGCTTCATTATGCATTTGATAATTTAAAGCTAAATAAAATTGAAATTCGTTGCGGTGTTGAAAATGCGAAAAGCTGTGCAATTCCAGAGCGTTTAGGTTTTAAGTTAGATGGGATTTTACGAGATGAAGAATGGGTGTACGATCATTTTCAGGATATTGCTGTATATAGTTTACTAGCTTCGGAATGGAAGGATATTCGATGAACGAGAAGATTTGTATTATTCCATATGAAAGTAAGTTTCAAGATGAAGTAGTAGATCTCATTGTTCATATTCAGCAAAAAGAGTACAATGTCCCCATTACGAAAGAAGAGCAGCCTGACTTGCTTGAAATAGAAACGTTCTATCAAAGGGACAACGGAAATTTTTGGGTAGCAACTTATGATGGTAAAGTAGTTGGAACGGTAGCTTTATTAGATATTGGAAAGCATCAAGTAGCGCTAAGAAAAATGTTTGTGAAGAAAGAGTTCCGCGGAAAAGAATGGGGCGCATCACATACGCTACTTCAAACGGCAATCTCTTGGGCGAAGGAAAAGAAATTGGAAGACATTTATTTAGGAACAACAGTTAAATTTCTAGCAGCACACCGTTTCTACGAAAAGAATGGTTTTCAAAGCGTGAGTATAGAAGGGTTGCCAAAAAGTTTTCCAGTGTTAGAGGTAGATAAGAAATTTTATAGATATATCGTTTAAAAAGGTCATTTATAAATGATCTTTTTTTATGAACTGAAATGGAAATAATGGTATAATTTAGGTTAGTGGTGTAAGTATGAACTTTCCAATTCAAAGAAGTAAGTCTGCGATAATTTTCGTTAGTCTAACGTTAGCTTTCATGGTGGTATATCCGATTGTAATGTTCTTTACAAGAAAAGGGGATTGGGTTTCAGCTTTAATTGGGATGGGGTTATGCTTCATTGTAAATGGCCCTCTCGTTTGGGAAATATTTATTAATAAACATAAAGTAGAAAATGGTGTGCTAAAATACGGCGTTTTAAATGAAGATGTTGTATTGAAAGATATTAGAATTATTCGCTAAGTTGGGAAGTCTCTTGAAATTACGACGAATGCATATAAGGTACATATGATTGGGATGCCCCAAGATATGAATGAATTCTTGGCGCTTATTGAGAAAGAAAATCCATATGTGAAAATAGAAATGGTAGGTAAGAAATGAAATATGTAAAATCTTTATTTTGTTTGGAAATTTTGCTGGTGCTTGCTATTTGCACTAGAGTATATATGAAATGGGAGCTGCCATTATATGTCCCAATATTAATAGGGATTATTGCAGTGACACTTTTATTTTATTTCCATTCGCAGCAAATGAAGAATGAGAAACATAGCTCTCTATAGTACAGGGGGATTAGAAATGAAAAAAAATTATATGTTGTTTTTATTTCTGCTAACCACATCTATTCTTTTAATAGGATGTAGTACGAAGAAGGAAAAGGCAGATATGAACTTAGAAAAGGCACAAAAAATTGAAGTTGAATCCCTTATTGATTCGAGTGATAAAAAAACAATTACTGATAAGAAAGAAATTAAAAAGTTGTTTGAAGGAATGAAAATGGATAAGTGGGAAATGGAATCGGCTCCTATGGATACTCCGCAAGGGAAAACGTTTAAAATGTATCAAGAGGATACACCGAAATTATTGGATTCGAGTAAAGATAAAAAAGAGTTACATGAAATTGGTACTATGACAGTATATAAAGATGTTCCTTATGTTGAGATTAAAATGAACAATAAGAAGATGAGCTTTAAAGTGCCAGAAGATGTGGCGAAAGATTTATTAAAGTATTAATGAAAAACCGCTCGGATACAACTCCGAGCGGTTTTTTATTATTTTAAGTTCTCTGGGTTTAAAGCTTCTAACTCAGATACAACGAATCGGCCGTCTTTACGGATTAAAACGTCGTCGAAGTAAATTTCGCCGCCGCCGTATTCAGGGCGCTGGATGCATACTAAATCCCAATGGATGTTAGAGTTGTTGCCGTTCCATGCATCGTCGTAAGCTTGTCCAGGAGTGAAGTGGAAGCTGCCATCGATTTTTTCATCGAATAGAATGTCTCCCATTGGATGCAAGATGTATGGGTTTACGCCGATTGCGAATTCACCAACGTAGCGTGCGCCTTCGTCTGTATCGAAGATTTTGTTAATGCGTTCTGAATCGTTTGCAGTTGCTTCAACGATTTGGCCGTTCTCAAACTTAAGTTGTACATTTTCAAATGTATAACCGTTGTAAGGAGATGGTGTATTGTAAGAAACTGTACCGTTAACAGAATCGCGAACTGGTGCAGAGTATACTTCACCATCTGGAATGTTTAAATGACCTGAGCATTTAATAGCTGGAATGTCTTTAATAGAGAATGTTAAGTCAGTTCCAGGACCAGTTAAGCGAACTTTATCTGTTTTATTCATTAATGTAACAAGGCTATCCATCGCCTTATCCATTTTACCGTAGTCTAAGTTACAAACTTCGAAGTAGAAGTCTTCGAAAGTTTCTGTGCTCATTTTAGCAAGCTGCGCCATAGAAGCATTTGGGTAGCGAAGAACAACCCAGCGTGTTTTCGGAACGCGGATGTCTCTATGAACTTTTTTGCCAACTGTTTGGCCGTGAACTTTCATACGTTCACTTGGAACGTCAGCTTGTTCGTTAATGTTATCACCAGAGCGAAGGCCGATATAAGCGTCCATATCTTTCATTACGCTCGCTTCATATGCAGCGATTTGTTCGAAATGTTCTTCAGTAGCACCCATTAATAAAGAGCGATCTACTTGATGATCTTTTAAAGAAACGAATGGGAAACCACCAGCTGCATATGCTTCTTTTACAAGTGCAGTTACAAGTTCTTTTTGTAAGCCAAAGTTTTCAATTAATACTTTTTCGCCTTTTTGTAAGCGGATAGAGTAGTTAATTAAATTGTATGCTAACTTTTCAATGCGTGGATCTTTCATATGTAAAGCCTCCCTACTAATTATGTATCCTTTCCTATTGTAACCTACTTAGTGGAATTTGTTGAATCATTTATGTTAAAGTTAACGAATAAGTATGAAAATTCTAATGAAAAGATAGGGATTAGAACGAAACGGAAAATGATTGTATAATGAGAGAAAGTATGAAAAAGATAAAGGAAGTGATGAAATGCAAGTTCTTCTATATGTAAGTGCGGCTATTATCGCGGTTGCTTTCGCTGTATTAGTAGTGTATGTATGCAGAACGTTGTTATCGGTTCAGAAAACGTTAGAAAACGTTGCGAGCACGTTAGAAGGTTTAGAAAAGCAAATGCAAGGAATAAGCGTAGAGACGGAGCAATTATTACATAAGACAAATGCGTTAGCTGATGATATTCAACAGAAGTCACAGTCACTAAATAAAGTAGTAGAAGGTGTGGATGGAATCGGAACGACGATTCACTCTTTAAATACGAAGCTTCGCAATGTATCAGAGTCTGTTACGGACGAAATTGAAAATAATGCAGATAAAGTAGCACAAGTTGTGCAATGGAGCAGTGCAGCAATTGAAGTATACAACCATTACCGTGCTACGAGACAAGAGAAAAAGATTGAAAAAGAAGAGCGTAAACTTGAGAAAGCTGAGCAGAAGGCTGAAAAGAGAGAGAAACGCTCTAGACTTCGCATGAGAGGTGAGTAATGATGAGTATGATGAAGATTGAAACAATTGAAGAACTTGAAGCGTTAGTAGAAAAGAACGAGCCGTACGTTCTTTTTAAACATAGTACGACATGCCCAATTAGTCACGGTGCATATACAGAGTTTCAAGCGTATTGTGGTGAAGAAAGAGAAGTGCCAGCATATTACTTATACGTACAAGAAGCGAGAGATGTTTCGAACCATGTTGCAGAGCAGTACAGCATTAAGCATGAATCTCCGCAAGTGCTATACATAAAAGATGGAATGGTAGTATGGCATACATCGCACTGGAATATTAAAAAAGAAGCTTTAGAAGAGAATGTAAAATAGGGAGAGGCAAGCGAAGGGCTTGCTTCTTTTTTATTTTGTTGCAATATATTTATGGTACACTATAGATACATTAAAACTAAGTAAATTGAATTTTGAAAGTGGGTTTGAAGCAATGAAGAAAATGGCGTTATTCATCGCAAGCTTAAGTTTATTACTGGGGGCTTGCAGCAATAATACTATTGAGAAGAAAGATGAAGTTGTACAGAAAGATACGAAAGAAAAAAGTATGATTCCAAGAACTGCTGTTTCTAAGGATTACTATAGAACTGTTATTCCTTTAAAAGAACAAAAGGTAATTAATACAGTTAATGTTAAAACTAATTCTAAACTAGATTTAGCAGGATATGAAAATGGTTTAATGAATATTGCTTCAAAACAATTCGATACAGAAAATTACGTATTACAATTAAATCAATATATTCCAGAGAAAACAATTGATGAATTAGTTACGAAACAAGAAGTACCGGTTTTGACTAATATTATAGAACAGGACTACTTCGGCAAACAGAATTCAAATGAACTAAGCTTATCTGGTGTTGTTATTGGTTTAGCTATGTCTTCAAGTGTATCTAATGAAGAAGCTATTTCTAAAGGTACTGCAGTTGCCAAGCAACTTATAGAAGCTATTAATAAAAATGATAAATATAACAAATCTCCAATTACGTTTGCTATATTTAAGCAAGAAAGCACAAGCTCTTTAAAGAATGGTACTTATATTTCAAGCGCTACTGTTCAAAAGAACGAGAATAACCTTGGAAATTGGGATACTATTGATGAAAAATCGTATTCGTATCCTTCTCAAGAATTTGCGGGAGCACAAGGAGAAGACAATAAAAAGTTAGATGATTTTTCAGAAGCAATAAAGCAATTCTCTCCAGGAGATTATATCCCTGTTAATGCTAAGATTTCCTATAAGCAAAATAAGATGGATAAATTAAAGATGGATATTGTCGTTAAATATAATGGTAAGTCAGAATTAATGGCGCTTTCTCAAATGGCTGCTCAAAGTATGTTAGAAAGATTCCCTAAAGATGCTAAAGTTCAATTACAGATAAAGTCTGAGAATAAAATCGAGGCTGTTATTATAAAAGAGAAGAACAGCGATAAACCGTTCGTTTCTTTCCTATAAAATAAAAAAAGACAGTTTTTAAGCTGTCTTTTTTTATTTTATAAATTTTCCGGAATACAGTAATTTAAATTTACACTACGGATTTTCTGCTTTCTTATGATGCTATTTCCACGTCTTTTTTCTATCTTTTTCATACATTATTCTATGTTGTATATCGTGTGACAACCTTATATGTATCAGCTATAATAAGTTATCTTAAAAAAGTTAATGAAGAAATTTAAAAGAGGTGGCTTTCTTATGGCATCACAAGAATTAAATCGATTACGTTCTAGCGTCGATCAAATCAACCTACAATTATTACAGTTATTCAATGAAAGAGGCCGTCTCGTACAAGAGGTTGGAAACTTAAAAGAAGTACAAGGTGTGAAACGTTTTGACCCTGTACGTGAAAGAGAAATGTTGAATTTAATTGCGGAGAATAATAATGGTCCATTTGAAACATCGACCTTACAACATATTTTTAAACAAATTTTTCAAGCTGGTTTAGAACTACAAGAAGACGATCATCGCAAAGCGCTACTTGTTTCTCGTAAGAAAAAAGCAGAAGATACGATTGTGGAGATTAATGGAGAGAAAATAGGCGATGGAAACCAACATTTTATTATGGGACCATGTGCTGTAGAAAGCTATGAACAAGTAAGCCAAGTTGCAGAAGCAATGAAAGAGCAAGGTCTGAAACTAATGCGTGGTGGTGCTTTCAAGCCTCGTACATCTCCATATGATTTTCAAGGTCTTGGATTAGAAGGATTGCAAATTTTACGCCAAGTTGCAGATGAATATGATTTAGCTGTTATTAGTGAAATTTTAAATCCGAATGATATTGAAATGGCATTAGATTATGTTGATGTTATTCAAATTGGCGCTCGCAACATGCAAAACTTCGAGCTATTAAAAGCAGCTGGTGCTGTAAATAAGCCGATATTATTAAAGCGTGGTTTATCCGCAACAATTGAAGAATTTATTAATGCGGCAGAATATATTATGGCAGAGGGGAATGGTAATATCATTTTATGTGAACGAGGTATTCGCACATATGAAACAGCAACGCGTAATACGCTTGATATTTCCGCTGTGCCAATTTTAAAGAAAGAAACACATTTACCTGTCGTTGTCGATGTAACGCATTCTACAGGGCGACGTGACCTTCTATTACCAGCTGCAAAAGCGGCTATGGCAATTGGTGCTGATGCTATTATGGCTGAAGTACATCCGGACCCAGCAGTTGCATTATCAGATGCAGCACAACAAATGGATATTCCAGAATTCAATGAGTTTATGAAAGAATTAAAAGCATTTGGAAGTAAATTATAAAAAGATTTTTTAGTCTATGTAGCCCTTGTTACATAGACTTTTTACAAAAATTGCCCTTTTTTGCATAAAAAATACGAAAATACGAGAAAAGAAGCGAATTTTTTCGAAACTTTTGCGGGAAAATATTGTATGAGCCTGCGTTTTTATCGTATCATTAGTAAAAGGAAGAACTCGGGACGATTGTTGGCATCTGCAAATAGAGTTGATGTCTTTTTTTCATTCAAGTGAACCGATACATAAAAATAGATAACATAAATAGAAGGAGTGTGCGAAAAGATGAACGTAACAATCTATGATGTAGCTCGTGAAGCAAATGTTTCAATGGCTACCGTATCACGTGTTGTGAACGGTAACCCAAATGTAAAGCCTACAACAAGAAAGAAAGTATTAGAAGCAATTGATCGTTTAGGATACCGCCCAAATGCGGTAGCACGTGGACTAGCAAGTAAGAAGACAACTACAGTGGGTGTTATTATTCCTGATATCTCAAATACGTTTTATGCAGAACTTGCTCGTGGAATTGAAGATATCGCAACAATGTACAAATATAACATCATTTTAAGTAACTCTGACCAAAACAAAGAGAAAGAGTTCCATTTATTAAATACGATGCTTGGAAAACAAGTGGACGGAATTGTTTTCATGGGTGAAGATATTACAGACATTCACATTGAAGAATTCAAAAAGTCTCCAGTACCAATTGTATTAGCAGCGTCATTTGATGATCAAAATGAAACGCCATCAGTGAACATTGATTATACACAAGCAGCTTACGATGCGATGAAGCACTTTATTGAGCAAGGACATAAGCGTATCGGTTTCGTCTCTGGTCCTTTCATTGATAAAGCGGGAAGCGCGAAGAAGTTACAAGGTTATAAAAAAGCTTTAGAAGAAGCAAGTATTTCATATGATGAAAATCTTGTAATCGATGGAGATTACACATATGATTCAGGTATCGAAGCATTCGAAAAGCTTTGGAGCAGTGATGAAAAGCCAACAGCAATCTTCGTATCTTCTGATGAAATGGCACTAGGTGTAATCCACGCAGCACAAGACGCTGGATTAAACGTACCAACTGATGTAGAAGTGCTTGGTTTTGATAACACACGCCTTGCATTAATGGTACGCCCGCAGCTTTCAACAGTTGTACAACCAATGTATGATATCGGTGCAGTAGCAATGCGTCTATTAACAAAGTATATGAACAAAGAAAAAGTGGAAGATCACACTGTTATCTTACCTCACCGTATCCAATTTAGAGATTCAACGAAGTAAGAATAAAAAAGCTCACAGCAATTGCTGTGAGCTTTTATTCATATTCAGGGTAGTATTTTTTTACTACTGTATCTACAGTTTCAGTTTTCTTAACGTGTAAAAACCTTGCGTATAATTCTGTTCCTGTCTCAAATGAAGTATCATTTAATTCAAATACATGTAGCACTTTTCGAAACTTCCATGTGACTTGCTCACCGTTCATTTTTTCCTGCTTTGTCTTAAGTATCTTAATATAGTTGTACTGTATTGGAACGAGAATGATGAAATAGGCTAATACGATTAGTGAAATCCAGATCATTATGAACACTCCCTTAAAAAGAAAATACGTATGCACTAATCATATCAATTTATAGAAAAAATAACCAATTTTTCAAAGTGGATTAATTCTCTTCCCAAAAAGCGAAAAGTTCTTCGGGATTTCGTAAATTATGTTCGAGGCATGTTTGTGCAGTGCGTTTAAAACTTTGTACTAAATGCTCTAACCTAGAAGGATCATATTGCTTTACATTGCCAGCTACAATCGTTTCACCCTTATCCAAGTTAAGTGATATTTTTAGCAAAACTATATTTGTTGCTACTTGTACAACTTCGATATAAAAAAACTTTTTGTCTAAGTCGATTGTAATATAATCGAATCGCTCTACTTGTTTAAAATATCCCACAATATTATCTTCCAAATGAAACCTCCTTATTTTATTGGATTATATTGTAAGGTGTTTGCTATAGATGGGGTTATTCCTTGTTATATGTCACACAAGTGCAAATTCACCTATTATAGGGCAATGTCATGTATAATAGAAAGAAAAGGATTGTGAGGGGGGAGAAGAGATGATCGTTCTTTGGATAATTACGCTTTGTATGACTGCTATTTTTGCATATATGACGTTAAAACAAAATGGCTTAAAGCGATTTGTTCCAGGAAGTATTCTTGCAGGAATCGCCCTTATCACGTATGTAATTTCAATTTTTACTGAAAGTATTTCGATAGATTTAAGTACGAGCTTAATGTTTATTGGTATTACACTATTTGCAGGTAGCATTATGGTACTGATGGTTGCAGGTATTATTATATTTATTCATATGAATTCGGAAACGTTATAGCATAAAAAAGGCATGTCCCTAAGGGGCATGCCTTTTGTCCGTTCAATTATGCTCTATCTTTAGAAGAATTTTGTTGTTTTAGTAAATCGCGAATTTCGCCAAGAAGTTCTTCTTCTTTTGTTGGTTCTGGAAGTTCTTCTTTCTTTTCTTCTTCTTCTCTTTTAGATGTTAGTTTGTTGAAAACTTTAACAAACATAAAGATAGCAGCTGCAATAATTAAGAAATCAAAAATAGTTTGGATGAAGTTACCATACATAATAGATGATTTACCGAATGAAATTTTTAAATCTGTAAAGTCAACGCCACCTAATACCATACCAAGTAATGGTGTGATGATATCTTTTACTAAAGAACTAACGATTTTACCGAATGCAGCACCGATTACAACCCCGACAGCTAAATCAATTACATTCCCTTTGAACGCGAATTTTTTAAACTCGTTCCACATGTGTCAATCCCATCCTTTCCACGATTCATTATGAAATTTATAATTCCTATCAACATATTCTATAGAAATTTGGAAGAGAAATAAAGAGGAAATGGGAATGAAAGTAAATTCTGAAAAATGTATCCGTTTTAATTTTTATTTACATTCTCCAGTAGAGATTGCAACAGTTGCTGCGTTTTTAATGCTTCTAATCCATCTACAACAGGCTTTGTATCTCCGTGTACACATTCGATAAAATGATGAACAGCATCTTCAAAACCACGTTGTTTTAACGTCGTATCCCATGACGGGGAACCGCTTTGTGAAACCGAGTTTTCCTGTTCAATTTCAAATGTATTCATATTTTTTACACGAATGATTTTCCCTGTCGTTACAAGTTCAATTTGCTCTAAATTTGTACCTGCATGGCGGTGCATCGCTGTAGAAAGTAATAGTCCATTTGAAGTTGTATATGTATGATGTCCGTAAAGAAGTTCATTCTTTTCATTGATTTGCATCATATTGTGAACGACGTTAAGGTCATCATTAGCTAACCAGCGAGCAGTATCTACAATATGTAAGTAATCATCTAACATAGTAAAGTCGTACGAATATGGCCCCACTTTATTTGTGCGGTGCTTTTCAATTCGAATCCATGAAATATCATTAGCTTGCTCTTTGGCAGCAACGTACATAGGAACGAATCGGCGATTAAATCCGACCATTAACTTTCGGTTATACTTCTCGCTCAACTCGACTAGTTTCTCAGCTTGTTCTACTGTAGCTGCTAGCGGCTTATCAACATAAACATCGATTCCTTTTTTCAGAAGTTCAGAAACGATTTCATAATGTGTAGCAGTTGAACTATGAACGAAGATTGCATCGCATTCCGAAGCTAACGTTTCAATAGAATGAAAGTCTTGAATACGGTATTGCTGGCAAACTTGTTTCCTTTTCTCCGCGTTAGGTGTAAACGCCCCTACAAAATCCCAATCTGTTTCTTTTGTAAGTGTTGGAAGATAGGCTTTTTGTGCAATACTTCCAAGTCCAATCATCCCAATTTTAGGTTTGTTCATGTTTATTCCCACCCTATTAATATTAATGTAACGGGTTAAATGTAGCATAGGGTGGGGGAGGAAGGCAAAAAATAGCTTTTTATTTACGTCCTTCTAACAAAATCTTCTCTATCTCTTCAAAGTTATGAGCGCGAGCATGTTCTAGCGGTGTAACACCATCGTTGTCTGGAATGTTTACATCTGCACCGTGTTCAATAAGAAGGCGAATGACTTGTTGTTGTGTTTCATCTCCGTTACTTAGTACGATGGCTTCCATTAAAGCTGTCCATCCGAGGTTATTTACATGGTTTACATCGATATTTGTTCGGGTAAGGAGTTCTTTTATAACATCAATATAGCCGTGTTCTGATGCGGGAATAAGAGCTGTTCCGCCGTACCGATTCGTAAGCGCTGGATCCGCACCAGCATCAATCGTTAGTTTTAAAATGTCTAAGTAACCTTCCGCGCCGGCGTATAGAAATGGATTGTTTTTCATATCGTCTTGGATATTTACGTCAGCGCCGGCTTCGATAAGCGCTTTTGCGGTTTTTATATCATTTTTGTATGTAGCAATCATAAGAGGAGTACGTCCTTTATTGTCCGTTATATTTATGTCAGCCCCTTTTTTGAGTAACGATATAACAGTGTTGGTTTCCTGTTTCTCAGTAGCTGTTAGTAATGCTGTTTCCATGGTTGTCATCTCCTTTGTAACTTCTTGTTCTTGCGAGCAACCTTGCAAAAAAATTACGCAACAGATCATGCTTAATGTTTTTTTGAACATGGAATTTCAACCTCCTCATTTCAACTGTAAAAGAAGAACATTAAATTTTTATAAACTGACGCTAAAATTACTATAAAATCGCTTGAGTATTTGAACATATATTTTTATGCTTATGAATAACAAGGTTTGATAAAGTGAAACTTTAATCAGTGGGGGGTACCCCCACTGATTATTAGTTGAACCAATCGGGCTTTTATGGGCAGTTGATCCCTACCTAACTTCGTTGCTTTCTCTGAATTTTGAGGTGGGGGGTCTTACTGCCCGTTAATGCGGGGTAAAGTGAGGATTTAAGATATGTCTATTAAAACAAGGTTTTTATTTTCTTATATTGCTGTTATTCTCGTTTCCATCACGCTCATATTAGTCGCGGGATTTTTAATTGTTTTTTCCATAACAGGCGACTTGCAGTCAGTAAAAAATTTCTATAAAAGTTCTTACATTCAAAAGCCGCTTACACCAGAAGAAGAGAATACGTATATTGAATTGAAATTAGCGGCAAAGAAAAATCAATCACAACTATTAGATGAATCGTTTATTTCATCACTTGAAAAAGAAGGTGTGAAAATAGTTGTAAGAAAGGGAGAAACCATTTCTTATGCTACAAAAATATTTGAAAGTGTATCTTTAAAAGAAGCTCTTCCGAAATTTGAATCAGCAAATATTAATAGTCGTGGTACAACGGAACTAAATGGCACATTTTATCGATATGTAAAATTTGATTTTTATTTTCCTGGGGATGAAGAAGGGAGTATATTTGTACTAAAAAGGCAAAGTTCATTTGTCGATCTTACACAAAAATTATTTCCGATTTTGTTTGTAGCGCTTTTACTGTTAGCGATATTACTCATTGGATTAGTAAGTTATTTCGTCTCAAGAAGTGTGATAAAACCAATTTTTGTATTGAAAGATGCGACTGGGAGAATTAAAGAAGGAAATTTAGATTTTCAAATTCCAGTTACATCGCATGATGAGATCGGGCAATTAAATCAAGGGTTTGAGGAAATGAGGAAGAAATTAAAAGAGTCGATTGAGGTGCAAACGCAGTATGAAGAAAATCGAAAAGAACTCATTTCAAACATCTCTCATGATTTAAAAACACCGATTACATCTATTATAGGGTATGTTGAAGGAATAAAAGATGGGGTAGCAAATACGCCGGAAAAAATGGATAAATATTTAACAACTATTCATACGAAAGCAAAACATATGGATACACTCATTGATGAACTATTTTTATATTCGAAGCTCGATTTGAATCGAGTTCCTTTTCAGTTTGAAACGATAGAATTAAACATGTTTATGCAGGAATTATTAGAAGAGATGCAGATGGATTTAAGTGAGGAAGGTATAGAAGTACATTTACAATTACATTCATCACCACTATATGTAACGGCCGATTGCGAAAAGATAAATAGAGTTATATCAAATTTAATTCATAATAGTGTGAAATACATGGATAAAGAAGAGAAGGAAATTACTGTAACAGTATTAAGTGATAACAATAAAGTTATTGTGAAAGTAATGGACAATGGATCAGGTATAGAAGCTGATACGCTGCCGTATATATTTGAGCGATTTTATCGTGCAGAGCAATCGCGAAATTCTAGCACAGGTGGAAGTGGACTTGGCTTAGCGATAGCGAAGCAAATTGTTGAAGAACATGGCGGAGAAATTTGGGCGGAAAGTAAGCTTGGGGAAGGTACAAGTATTTTCTTCTCATTGAAAAAAGTAGAGGAATGTGGTGAGTAGAATGAAGAGAATTTTACTAGTAGAAGATGAAATAAGTATCGCAGAATTACAGCGAGATTATTTAGAAATTAGTGATTTTCATGTTGATGTAGAGCATTCAGGAGAAATAGGTCTACAAATGGCTCTTCAGGAAGACTATGATTTAATTATTTTAGATATTATGCTTCCGAAGATGAACGGTTTCGAAATTTGTAAACAAATACGTGCTATAAAAGACATTCCAATTTTACTTGTTTCGGCAAAGAAGGAAGATATAGATAAAATTCGCGGACTTGGTTTAGGAGCGGATGATTATATAACGAAACCATTTAGTCCAAGTGAATTAGTCGCAAGGGTAAAGGCACATATTTCTCGTTATGAAAGATTATCAGGAAATGTGAGTAAGCAACGCGATACGTTATACATTCACGGAATTTCTATTGATCAGCGAGCGAGAAAAGTTTTTATAAATAATGAAGAAATCGCGTTTACAACGAAGGAATTTGATTTATTGACATTCTTTGTAACGCATCCAAACCAAGTATTAAATAAAGAACAGCTATTTGAACGTATTTGGGGATTAGACTCAGCTGGCGATTTAGCAACGGTTGTTGTCCATATAAGAAAGCTACGTGAAAAAATTGAAAGAGACCCTGCTCACCCGCAATATATTGAAACAGTATGGGGAGCTGGTTATCGCTTTAATGTGTAGTGAACCTGTCAAATTGTTGACAGGTTTTTTTGTATGTTATTCGAACGGAAAGGGAAAAATAGGTAATTTATGTTAAGATATAAAGAGAAATAAAGCATAGGAGAGTAAGAGAGGGCGTGCTACATTTTGGGGGATACATTAAAAGATAATAAATCAAACAAGGCTTTAAGGATTGGAACTAATGTCATACTTGTTTTATTACTAGTAGGTGCAATACAAATGTTTTACGATAAAGATAATACAAATGATCATTTCGGTGGGTTATTTATGATGGTCTTTTGGATAATTAAAATGATTTCTAGTTTTACGATCAGTTTAAAAGAAGGAGATAAAAAGTCAGTATTCATTGATTTAGGTTTAGTGATTTTTTCTATTCTTCTTTTAGTTGTTTCTAGTGTGAAATATTTCTTTTGAAGGTTAATATATTCATTAACGAGGCTTTAATGGAATAAGCCTCGTATCTTTCTATGTTATTTAATACTTACGTTTGATTGTAAAAAATCACTCTATATTAGGTATTTTTCTTTGAAAATAGGACTTAATTCACTCCAAACATCAAATTTACTACCATCTAAATCATAAAAAACAAAATTCTTCCCAACATGCCCTCTGTTTTCAATCTCCCCAACTAGAATTTCCTTTTCAATAAATTCACTATGAATTGATTCTAGTGCATGTAATCCGTTAACTTCGAATGTTATAGAAAAGCGTTCTTCACCGTGAAAATCAAAAAAATTTAAGGTTTGATTATCTTGGGATTTAACTAGAAAAAAGCTTTGATTTGCAAAGTTAATAATAGCTTTGTCTTCGTCTTTAAAGTGCAACTCTGCTCCCAATTTGTTCACATACCAATTTGAAGAAAGTTCTACGTTGGTAACTGGAATATAAGTCGTTCCAACTCTTAATAATTTTTCTTTCATCCTATTTTCCTCCTTTAGCAAAACAGCACTAATAAACTTGTTCTCTCTTCCTAGACTTATTGCCTTTGTGAGTCCTTAATTTTCTTTTTAATCCCAAAAAATTCTTGAGTAATAGAAGTAAACCGACTGGCTTCTTCTAAAAAAGGATAATGGTTACTGTCCTCAAACGGCACAAAAATAGAATTACGAATGCCCTCATGCATTTCGATAGAATATTGAATTGGGCACTGCACATCGTGTCTTCCGCAAATAATTAGCATTTTTATGTTGATAGAAGGTAAGTACTTTCTTAAATCAAATGAAGGATATTCGTGAGAGAAAGCGTTCATCCGGCTAACAGACATTGTTTTTTTGATTGGTTTACAAAAATAAGAGTTGTAGTTTTCAGGTTTATACAATGATAATTTTGTTCTCTTAGTAGATAGTTCTTTTCGTTCTTCATTTGTAAGATGAGGGTCCTTCAAGTTTTCGATGAGTTTTTGCATATAATGAAACTGAGGATGTTCTGGATGATAAATACAAAATGGTGTTTCGGTATAGTTACTCGCTGCGGCTCCGACAACGACTAATGATTGTAAGGAATTTGGATATGTAATCGCGTATAAAAGCCCAAGCATACCGCCTGTTGAATGACCAGCGAAATGCCATGTAGGAAATTGTAAGGCTTCTTTAATTGCTTCTAAGTCGTGAATCGTTTCAATCATACCTAATTCGTTTTCTACTTTGGCTTTTACAGAGTTACCAGCGTCTCGTAAATTAATGAGGAATACACGATGCGTAGAAGTGAAAACATCTGCAAAGTAATCGCCAGTTTCATTAAATTGTGAATAGTGATGTGTAATACAAAGCGGTTCGCCATTTCCTTTTGTAAAGAGTTCAAATGTGCCACGTTTCGTGTGGATCATTTGTTGTGTCCACATAATATCACTACCTTTTCTTATACGAGTTGGGCCAGTCCGTTAGTAACTGGAATATATCGACTTACCAACAAAAACCGACAATAAATAAAAGGAGGCTATTCAAAAACGAGCCTCCTTTTCGTTTAGTACAAAGATTTTTTCATATTATTCCGAATAATTTCAAGAGATTTCGCTACAGTTAATGCATTCTTTTCTTCAATTTCTGGTTTTCGAGGGATAGGTTTATACATGTTGTCTGGATCTTCCCATGTGAGGGGAAGTTCTGTTTCTGCTTGTCCTTTCCAAGCGTCAATCCATTCTGGAGGGAGATAACCTGAGATGTTTTGGATATTGTTCATTTCGAGCCAAATGAGTGCCCAAGCTCTTGGGACGACGCGCCAGTGGTCATAGCCACCGCCGCCGACAGCAATCCAGCGACCTTCGCAATATTCATTGGCGATTTCGCGAGCGAGCTTCGGTATTTCACGGTAAATATTCATCGTTGCGCAAAGGTGTGTAAGTGGATCATAATAATGTGCGTCAGCGCCATTTTGCGTTAAAATAATATCTGGTTTAAAGTATGCGGCAACTTCTTTTACGACAGTTCGATATGACTCTAAGAATGATTCGTCTTCTGTAAAAGCATCGAGTGGAACGTTAAAAGAATAACTATAGCCATTACCTTGTCCGCGTTCGTTTACAGCGCCAGTTCCAGGGAATAAATAACGCCCAGTTTCATGTAATGAAATGGTGCATACGTTAGGATCGTCGTAAAAAGACCACTGTACGCCATCACCATGATGAGCATCTGTATCAATATATAAAACACGTAAACCGTATTTCTTCTGAATATATTTCATTGCGATAGAGCTATCGTTATAAATGCAAAATCCAGATGCCTTGCCGCGGAAGCCATGATGTAAGCCGCCGCCTAAATTAAGTGCGTGTTTTACTTTCCCGGAAAGAACAGCGTCGACAGCTGTTAGCGTACCACCAACGAGTAATGCGCTTGCTTCGTGCATATTTGGAAACATTGGTGTATCTTCTGTTCCGAGTCCATATGTCATCGCAATTGATTTTTCTAACTTACCTTCTCCAGCACGTTTTACCGCATTTATGTACTCCTCTGTATGAACGTAGGCAATCTCTTCATCTGTAGCCATCCGTGGCGCGATGACTTGAGAAGGAGAGATAAAACCGCTCTTTTGTAATAAATCATACGTGAGTGTGACGCGCAGTTGGTTAAAAGGATGATCAGGGCTAAATGAATAGCCCCGAAAGTCATCCGAATAAATGAAGGCGCTACTCATGCTTGCATCCCCATTATGTTCGGCCATAAAACACGATAGCCTTCTGTTTCAAGTGCTTCAATCACCCTTAAAGGATTCATCGTTTGAATGCGGAAAACGAGTACTTTATCATTCTCATCTTTTGCTGGGTAGACGAGAACGCTCACGATATTTATTTGTAAATCACTAAAAATAGCAACAACTTTTCCGAGAATACCAGGTTCATTTTTTACTTGAATTTCAATTTGTGAACTTGGTTGATGTGCTCCTGTTAATTTCACTAACGTGTGCAGTACCGTAGATTCAGAAATGATTCCAACTAACTTTCCAGCCTTTGTAACAGGGAGACAGCCAATTTTATTTTCAAAAAATAAAGTAGCAATTTCCTCAACGAAATCAAGAGGATGGCAAGTCATAACAGGATGTTTCATAATAAGTTCAAGTGGTTGCTTCAGCATATCGAGTGAAACTTGTTCATCTAAAATAGACGGACTTGCATCTCTTACATCCCGATCAGAAATAATGCCTACGACATGATTATTTTGATCGACAATTGGAATGTGCCGAATGCCTTTCGTGCGTATCGTTCGGATTGCTGTTTCAATTGTATCGTTTGGATGCAGTGTCACTACATCTTGATTCATAATTTCTTCTACAATCATTCCAGTTGCCCCCTTTATTAATACATAAAACGATTGTGAAAACGTAGACGATCAAATGCTTGAATAGAATCCGTATCAACACGTTTACCGATGCGGACCATTAAACAGTTAGCAGGATGTGAACAAATTTCAGGATCATCTGTAGCCATCCATTGTAAGCCACCAGCATTCATCATTTTTTCCATTACTTTTCGGTATTCCCAAACATTTAAGCCTGTTTGTTTTAAATCCCAGTGCCAATAATATTCAGTCGTTAATATAATGTAATCCTCCATATGATCGTCCATCATTGAAACTTCTAATAAGTTTTTTCCGACAGCGCAACCACGAAAGGCTGGGACAACTTCAATCGCCCCAAGTTCAATTAAGTTTTCAATCTTTCCTTCTGACCATCGCTCGAGCGGATCAGGATACAAGTATGTAACATATCCAACGATCGTTTGGTCATGTCTAGCAATAATGAGACGAGCTTCTGGTAACTTAGAAATTTCGACAATTGCTTTATATTGCTGCTCGGCAGGACGAAACGCAATTAAGTCTGGATGGAATTCATACATTTCAAGATTATGTGTAGAGACAGGACCTTCAATAATTAAAGTGCCTTTCGCTGTTTTTAAGTTTCTGGCATTATATATTTTTTTATGAATCAATTTATTGCTCACCACCTTGAGGGTTTGTGAATCTATTAATATCGTACTTTATAATATATGCGATGTGAATCGAATTTTGTCATTAAAAATTTGTCTAAAAATCAACAAATATACTGAAAATTTTAAATAATATCATTATAATAGATAATAGAATACATAGGAGGGGGATGTAAAGTATGAAAGTGGAAACGCTTCCTGTCATTAAAGGAGAAAATAATTTGCCGAATTATGAAGAGGCATACGCGAATTTTAACTGGGAAGAGGTTAATAAAAATTTTACTTGGAATGAAACAGGCCGAGTGAATATGGCGTATGAGGCAATTGATAAGCATGCGAAATCCGATCGAAAGAATAAAGTGGCACTTTATTATCAAGATGGATCGCGAAAAGAGAAATATACATTTAAGGAAATGAAGGATTTTTCTAATAAAGCAGGAAATGTCCTGAAAAACTATGGCGATGTTGAGAAAGGCGATCGCGTTTTTATTTTTATGCCGCGTTCCCCAGAATTATATTTCGCACTTCTAGGTGCAGTGAAATTAGGGGCAATTGTTGGACCGTTATTTGAAGCATTTATGGAAGGCGCAGTTCGCGATCGTTTGGAAGATAGCGAAGCAAAGGTGTTAATTACAACTCCTGAATTGTTAGAGCGCATACCATTAAATGATTTACCAGCTTTAAAAACTGTCTTCCTTGTTGGAGACAATGCAGAAGAAGGCGGTAAACTTGTAGCGTTCAATCCTTTATTTGAACAAGCTTCAAAAGAATTACATATCGAATGGTTAGGCCGTGAAGACGGTTTAATCCTTCATTACACATCTGGCTCTACTGGTAAGCCAAAAGGCGTCCTTCATGCGCAAAACGCAATGGTTCAGCACTATCAAACAGCGAAATGGGTATTAGATTTAAAAGAAGATGACGTATATTGGTGTACAGCTGACCCAGGCTGGGTAACTGGAACAGCTTACGGTATTTTCGCACCGTGGTTAGTAGGGGCATCAAATGTTATTTTAGGCGGGAGATTTAGTCCAGAAGCGTGGTACGAAGCGTTACAAGATTACGGTGTAACAGTTTGGTATAGCGCACCAACAGCGTTCCGTATGTTAATGGGAGCTGGACAAGAAGCAATAAAAAAATATGATTTATCACAAGTACGCCACGTTTTAAGCGTTGGTGAACCGTTAAATCCAGAAGTAATTCGTTGGGGTATGAACGCATTTGGACTTCGTATTCATGATACGTGGTGGATGACAGAAACAGGTGGACAAGTTATTTGTAACTACCCTTGTATGGAAATCCGTCCAGGTTCAATGGGTAAACCAATTCCAGGTGTGAAAGCAGCGATTGTTGATAATGAAGGAAATGAAGTACCTCCATACACAATGGGGAACTTAGCAATTGGTAAAGGCTGGCCAGCTATGATGCGTGGAATCTGGAATAACCAGCAAAAATATGAATCTTACTTTATGCCAGGAGATTGGTACGTATCAGGTGATTCAGCTTATATGGATGAAGACGGATACTTCTGGTTCCAAGGGCGCATTGATGATGTAATTATGACGTCAGGTGAGCGCGTTGGTCCATTTGAAGTAGAAAGTAAATTAATCGAGCACGCTGCTGTTGCAGAAGCTGGTGTAATTGGTATTCCTGATCCGGTTCGCGGAGAAATCATTAAAGCATTTATCGCGCTTCGTGCAGGATATGAACCATCTGATGAATTAAAAGAAGAGATTCGTCAATTTGTAAAAAAAGGCCTAGCAGCTCATGCAGCGCCAAGACAAATTGAATTTAGAGATAAATTACCGAAAACGAGAAGTGGTAAAATTATGCGCCGCGTATTAAAAGCGTGGGAGTTAAACTTACCAACAGGTGACTTATCAACGATGGAAGATTAAGAGAGAAAGGTCTGAACGAAATAACGTTCAGACCTTTCTTTTTTTATGGTATCATAAACTTATACATACGAGTTAAGGGGGAGAAGGAAATGAAAACAGAAAAAGAAAAGATGATACAAGGGGAAATGTACATACCAGCTGATCCAGTTTTAGTACAAGAGAGGGAGCAGGCTCGTATATTAACGAGAAAATTAAATGATACGCCAGAAGTACAATTAAAAGAGCGTAGCGAAATCGTAAAAGAACTATTCGGAACGACTGGAGATAACATTCATCTTGAATCTTCTTTTAGATGTGATTATGGTTATAACATCCACGTTGGTGAAAACTTTTACGCAAACTTTGACTGTACGATTTTAGACGTATGCCCAGTTACAATCGGAGTGAACTGTATGTTAGCTCCAGGTGTTCACATTTATACAGCAACACACCCGCTTGACCCGGTAGAGCGCATAAGCGGATCAGAATACGGAAAACCAGTTACAATTGGTGATAACGTATGGATTGGTGGAAGAGCGATTATTAATCCAGGTGTAACAATTGGAGATAATGCGGTTATCGCATCTGGTGCTGTTGTAACGAAAGATGTGCCTGATCATGTAGTAGTTGGCGGAAATCCTGCGAAGATTATTAAAAAACTAAAATAATATTTGAACGAAGTGCCTTCCTTGTCTGTATACATTTATGAAAGAATAGATGAGGGAGGCTTTTTTATGTCCAATAAATTACTTCTTGCTTTTGCTTTAATTGGAATTATAGTCGTATTTTCTTGTGGTTTGCTATTACCGATGCCAATCGGATTTAAAGTATCAATGATTACAGCTGGGGTCATGATGATTGTTATGTTTTCCATCATTATTCCGTTTGATAGAAAACATATAGTAAGGAAAAAAGGATATAAAATTGATTTTACAAAAACAAAAGTGTATTTTCGTTGGAATGTATTTGATACGATTTCGGCCAGTCTTGCAGTGTATGCATGCATATGTGTGCAGGTATTAAACATTTTAGTTTCAACCGGCCATACAATTCAAAACCCTTACGTTCAATTTTTTACGAATCAATCGCAAGTATGGATTATTGTCGCAAGTGTATATTTAATTTCCCGTATTTCATTAACGTTAAAAGGAATAAAGGAGATCAAAAATCATGGCGCAGATTGGGATTGAGGAAGAGCTCATGCTTGCCTATCAAAGAGGAGATAAACAGGCGGGAGAAAAACTATATGTTTTAATCAAACCAGCGCTATATACATTTTTATATCGATTTAACCGAGATGAACAATTAAGTATCGACCTCGTACAAGATACGTTTTTGACGTTAGAGCGTAAGAAACATATGTATGAACCTGAAAAAGGCAAAATAAAAACGTATTTATTTCAAATTGGTTATCGTCTCATGATTAATAAATTAAATAGAAGAAAAAAGTGGCGTACGCTTTTGCCATTTTTAGTACCGATTCAGGAAAAAGAATTTTCTCACGAAGATCGGCTCACGGTAAGAGAGGCAATTTTGAAAGTTCCTGAAGAGCAGCGGGCTGTCCTTATTCTTTCTTATTATCATGATATGCAGCAAAAAGAGATTGCAGAGATATTAAACATCCCGATTGGAACAGTGAAGTCGAGGCTTCATAACGGAATAAAGAAATTGAAACAATTGCTGGAGGTGGATGAAATTGAGCGAAAATCCCTTTAAGACTGAATATAAATTACAGCAGCATTTGGATAGTGACCATGTAGAAATACCCGATTTTCCAAAAACGGTAAGTCGCTTCGATCGATTAATCGGATTTCTTGCTTCTCCGGCGAAAGATCCTGTGGAAGCGATGATTGGAAATGATTTATCAATTGTTTTTCATATTTCACTATTAGTCGGTGTTCCAATTCTTTCTCTTATTACGATACTTTTTGCGACGTTGTAAAGGAATGGAAAGGAGAGAAAACCTACCTCTATTTGACACGCCTATATAAATGATGGTATAAAGAAAAGTATATGAATAATTGAGCGTGGAAAGGGAGAAGTAGTGATCATTTCCCTGTTTTAGAGAGCTGATGGTCGGTGAAAATCAGCACATAGATGATCGCGAATTACGCCCCTAGAGCATCTTTTTTCGATTGAATTGTATTCAAAAGGGAAAAGACGGTGCTAAGCCGTTATGTAAATAAGGTGGTAGGCTTTTTTTGTCTGCAACTAGGGTGGTAACGCGATAATCAAAATCGTCCCTTATTTAAAGGGGCGATTTTTTTATGTTTTCAACCTTCACGCCAGTAATGAACTTAAAGGAGAGTATGTAGGATATGGGTATTTTACAAGATCTTGAATTTCGCGGTCTAATTAATCAGCAAACAGATGCTGAGGGCCTTGAGCAATTATTAGAAAAAGAAAGCGTTAAATTATACTGTGGTTTCGACCCGACAGCGGATAGCTTACACATCGGTCATATGTTACCAGTATTAATGTTACGCCGTTTCCAATTAGCTGGTCACCAACCAATCGCACTTGTTGGCGGTGGTACTGGTATGATCGGTGACCCAAGTGGTAAAAAAGCAGAACGTACATTAAATACGAAAGATACAGTTGCTTACTACACAGAAAGCATTAAAAACCAACTTTCAAATTTCTTAGAATTTGAAAACGTGGACAACCCAGCAACAATGGCTAATAACTATGATTGGCTTGGTAACTTAGATGTAATTTCATTCTTACGCGATATCGGTAAAAACTTCGGTTTAAACTATATGTTAGCAAAAGATACAGTAGCATCTCGTTTAGATACTGGTATTTCATTCACTGAGTTTAGTTATATGATTTTACAATCATACGACTTCTTAAACTTATATCAAAACCATAATTGCCGTCTACAAATCGGTGGTAGTGACCAATGGGGTAACATTACAGCTGGTCTTGAATTAATCCGTAAATCAGAAGAAGATGCGAAAGCATTTGGTTTAACAATTCCACTTGTTACAAAATCTGACGGTACGAAGTTTGGTAAAACAGAAGGCGGCGCAATTTGGTTAGACCCAGAGAAAACAACTCCTTACGAGTTCTACCAATTCTGGATTAACACAGATGACCGCGACGTTGTTAAATACTTAAAATACTTCACATTCTTATCTCATGAAGAAATTCTTGAGCTTGAAAAGCAAGTAGCTGAAGCACCAGAAAAACGTGCAGCACAAAAAGCATTAGGTTCTGAAATGACAAAACTTGTTCACGGCGAAGAAGCATTAGAGCAAGCGATTAAAATTTCAGCTGCATTATTCAGCGGTTCTGTAGCAGAACTTACTGCAAGCGAAATCGAGCAAGGATTCAAAGACGTACCATCTGTAGAACGCACTGCAGAAGATACAGTATTAATTGACTTACTTGTAGAAAGCAAAATCTCTCCATCTAAACGTCAAGCGCGTGAAGATGTAACGAACGGCGCGATCTACGTAAACGGTGAGCGTACACAAGCATTAGACTACGTTGTAACAGAAAACGACCGCATCGAAGGTAAATTTACAATTATTCGCCGCGGTAAAAAGAAATATTTCTTAATTCGTTACTAATCAGAAACGAATGTAAAACAAATAGTACCCCGAATTGTAAACTGAAAAGTTTATGATTCGGGGTTTTTATGTATGAATTTAGATTACCTCATGAGTTCTTTTAAATAGAATATGAAGAATTAATCCGAGCATATAAAGTAAGCTAATTAACATAACGACAAATGCTGTTGGATAAAATTTTGCCGCATATATAAAGAAATCGATTTGATAAATATCTTGATAATTTGAAACTGTGCCTTTAAAGTAATTCGTAAACTTAGCGCTATATTTTCATTCATCGGGATAGTCTATTAAATTACTCCCTTGATACCAACTAATCAAAGCTGAAGTAATAAACAGCATAAACGAACTGCCTAGTTGAACCATTTGGTTTATTGTCAAAACGAATCACACCCCTAATTTCTGGTATTATATCGTAAAAATTTACTTTAATAAACCATTTCGGGGATAAAATACAGTTAGCAGTTCTGTAACTTTTTTGTTTTAATCTCCTTTTCGAGTTCATACGGAAATCACATGTAAGCGGTATGATAAACGTATAACAAATAGAAAGGAGTGGTAAAACGAAATGTCACTAGAAGCGCTCATTATTTTTTCTTTGCTAAATGCGGGTCAGCTTGCAGAGCATTCGAAGGTTGATATACATAAAGAGCAGAAGGATGCTTATGTATATGTTCAAAAAGAGGAAAATAAATAATTTTATTTTATATATAAACGAAAAAAGCCAATCCAGAGGATTGGCTTTTTGGAATTTGTTATTTTATTGGTTACTGGATTGTATTTTTTGAAGTGTGTGCAACAATTGCATTAATGATTGTATTCCAATCATCAAAATGTATTTCGTGACCAGTTCCTTCAAGGGTAAGAAGAGTTGAATTCGGCAGCTCATTCATTAATGCTAAGCCGTGTTCATACGGAAGAATCGTATCGTCTGTACCGTGAATTACTAGTGTTGGAACTTGTATTTCTTTGATTTTGTCTTCATAAAAGTCATTCCCAGTAAGTGTTGCATGATTAAACATGCTTAGTAAACTATTCGCACGTTTACAATCTTGAGTTGTTTGCTTACGGGCGCGTTCTTCGTCAAATATATGATTTGAACCACAAAGTATTTTTGCTCCTTCTACTAAGTAGTCAATAACAGCTTCTTCATTTGACCAATCCAAAGTTGCTCCTTTAGCATGGTACTCAAATAAGCTCGGATCTATGCCGGGTAAATTACGGTCATTTTCATCTGCTCCAAAAAGACTGGAAGAAATGGTTGTCATACTTAAAATTCTTTCAGGGTTGTTATAGGATACGACCTGAGCAATCATACCTCCTAATGACATGCCAACTAGATGTGCTTGTTGAATATTATAAGCATTTAGGACACTGATAGCATCATTTGCCATATCGACCACAGTATAGTTAGTTGTGCCAGGAGCATACGTAGTAGAGCGTCCCACATCCCGGTTGTCAAATCGAATTACGTATCTACCTGCAGCAGCTAATTTTTGGCAGAATTCTTCGTCCCAATAGACCATTGAATTCATAGCTCCATTTATTAATAAGATAGTTGGGTTTATTGTTTCACCAAAACTTTCTGTACATATGTTAATGTCGTTAATTCTAATCATTTTTTCATTCATCATTTATTCCTCATCTCATTTGAATTTAGTGGACTTAGAAAAAGGCACACTCAAATATATCCAAATGTTTGTCAAACAATATAGGTAAATATAAATGAAATGTACCTTGAATTAACGTAAGCGCATAAATTGAATAATCATCGTATTCATTCTCCTTAAGTAAAACAAATTGGGTTAAACCCTTCGCCTATTGTAAACTATTCAGATAACATTTTCCATGGAAATATAAGTGATTTGTTGGGGAGTGTTCAATGTGATGCCGGGGGGATATGTTAATAGTTATTTTCCGTACATTAATGTAGTATGCGTTCTATTGCCTTTTGAGTGGAAAACTATTTAAATAAACATGTTAGAAAACGAAAAAAGCCAATCCAGAGGATTGGCTTTTTGTCATTAACGAGAGTAGAACTCTACGATTAATGCTTCGTTGATTTCAGCTGCTAACTCAGAACGCTCAGCGTGACGAGTGTAAGTAGCTTCTAACTTATCAGCATCGAAAGTTAAGTATTCTGGTACGAAGTTGTTAACTTCGATCGCTTCTTTAACAACAACAAGGCTGTTAGATTTTTCGCGAACGCTGATAGTTTGACCAGGTTTTACACGGTAAGATGGGATATCTACGCGAGATCCATCAACTGTGATGTGACCGTGGTTTACTAATTGGCGAGCTGCACGACGAGTGCGAGCTAAGCCCATACGGTAAACTAAGTTGTCAAGACGAGCTTCAAGAAGGATCATGAAGTTTTCGCCGTGCTTACCAGGCATTTTACCTGCTTGGTCAAATGTGCGACGGAATTGACGCTCAGTCATGCCGTACATGTGACGAAGTTTTTGTTTCTCTTGTAATTGTAAACCGTATTCTGAAAGTTTCTTACGTTGGTTAGGACCGTGAGGACCTGGTGCGTAAGGGCGTTTTTCTAATTCTTTTCCTGTGCCGCTTAGAGAGATTCCAAGACGACGAGACAGTTTCCAAGCTGGACCTGTATAACGAGCCATAGTTGACTCCTCCTTTAAAAATGTTTTTATTTACGTAAAATAAAAACAGACGTAATCGATATTTACGGGCATTTTGTTTTCATGTACCTTCGCTCCAGCAGCAGGGAGTTACGAGATACACCTCCGTAGAGGAACAAAATACAAACGATAAACTCACATTACAAGGCTGCCTTTTTATTTTACACAAACGCTATTATATCTTTTACCCAGAGTTTCGTCAAGCGACTCCCTTTTTGTTTTATGCATATAAATTTTGGAAATTAACAAGAAGGAATTTAAAACAATATAAAAGAAGAGATAGAAACACAAATAAAACGCTTACATAAAATGTAGTAAAAACGTTCATCAGTTTTTTGCTGGTGGATATGTGGCAATAAAAACATAAAGGGGATGTTTTTATGAAAAAGAAGCATATGGAGACAGCGTTAATTCATCACGGTTATACATCAGAGGAACATAAAGGAAGTTTAACACCACCTTTATTTCAAACGTCTACATTTACATTTGAAACTGCGCAGCAAGGAGAGGCGAGTTTCGCAGGAGTGGATCCATCGTATATTTACTCAAGACTTGGAAATCCAACTGTGAAATTATTTGAAGAACGTATGGCGGTGTTAGAAGGAGGAGAAGAAGCGCTTGCTTTCGGATCTGGCATGGCGGCTATTTCAGCAACCTTAATTGGCTTTCTAAAGGCTGGAGATCATATTATTTGTTCAAATGGATTATATGGGTGTACTTACGGTTTTTTAGAAGTGTTAGAAGAGAAGTTTATGATTACGCATTCGTTTTGTGATATGGAGACAGAGACTGATATTGAAAATAAAATTCGTCCAAATACAAAGCTCATTTTCGTTGAAACACCGATTAATCCAACGATGAAATTAATTGATTTAGAAAAGGTGATTGGGGTAGCGAAGCGCAATGACTTGCTTGTGATTGTCGATAATACATTTTGTTCACCTTATTTACAAAGACCTCTTGAACTCGGTTGTGACGCTGTTGTTCATAGTGCGACAAAATATATTGGTGGTCACGGTGATGTTGTAGCCGGTGTAACGATTTGTAAAACGAAAGCGCTAGCTGAAAAAATCCGTCCGATGCGAAAAGATATCGGTGGTATTATGGCGCCGTTTGATGCGTGGTTATTGTTACGCGGGTTAAAGACGTTAGCGGTAAGAATGGATCGTCATTGTGATAATGCAGAAAAAATTGTATCGTTCCTGAAAAATCATGACGCGGTAGAAGGTGTTTGGTACCCAGAAGGGGAATTAGCATCTCGCCAAATGAAACGGGGCGGCGGTGTTATTTCTTTTTCAATAAAAGGCGGAAAAGAAGAGACGCAAGCGTTTATCAATGACCTTTACTTTATTACGATTGCGGTAAGTTTAGGTGATACAGAAACATTAATTCAGCATCCAGCGACGATGACGCACGCTGCGATTCCAGCTGATTTAAGAAAAGAAATGGGCATTTATGATAATTTAATACGTCTATCTGTCGGTTTAGAATCATGGGAAGATATCGTTTCTGATTTAGAGCAAGCGTTAAAGAAAATATCTACTGTGAATCAATAAAAAAGAGTGAGTTATCGGTTTCGTACAAGACGTACTAAATCGACAACTCGCTCTTTTCTTTTTTTAAATATGTTTTAGGAGTGTTTCCACAAACTTTTCTAAATAGTGCTGATCTACTTCGTCAAAACGATTTTTTTCAGGACTATCAATATCAAGTACACCAATGACATTTCCTTCTTTCAGAATCGGTACAACGATTTCTGAATTAGAAGCACTATCGCAAGCGATATGTCCTGGGAACTGATGAACGTCCGCCACAAGCTGCGTTGTTTTCGTTTCAGCTGCAACGCCGCAAACGCCTCGTCCAAATGGAATACGTACGCAAGCAGGCATTCCTTGGAATGGTCCAAGAACAAGCTGATTTCCCTCTGTTACATAAAAGCCAACCCAATTAACGCGATCTAAAAATTGGTTTAATAGTGCGGACGCATTTGATAAGTTTGCGACTACGTTTGGTTCGCCAGTTAATAATGCATCCAGTTGTTTAATTACTGTCTCATATTGCTCTTCACGAGATCCTGCATAACTTTCTTTTGTAAACATGGAAACAACTCCCTTTTTAGCGAGATATGTAAAACGATAGCAAAATACGATGTATTTCACATGACTTTGTCGATAGAAAATTAAAGGAATTTGTCTTAAAAGTCAAGAAATTTAAACTATAGCTGTTCAGTGAGAGGAAGTGAGCGCATGAAACAGACGAAACAAAAAGTAATTGATGCGGCAATATCGTTGTTTAACACGAAAGGTTATGATGGAACGTCGGTGCGAGAAATTGCAAAGCGAGCGGATGTGAATGTAGCGAATATTTCATATTATTTTGCTGGAAAGCAAGGTTTATTAGAACAGCTTATTACTGACTTTTTAGAAGGATATATTCATGTAATTGAAACGTCATTTGAACAGAGAGAATATTTATCGGCCAAAGATGTGATGGCGCAAATGGTGCGCGGGATTTTACGATATCAATTTGATAATAGAGAACTGACACGTTTTTTTTATAGAGAGCTTTCGCTTGATACGACATTAATTCGTGAAGTGATGACCGTTTATTTTTCTAGAGAAAGATATTATATAGAGCAAATCATTAAACAGGGACAAATGAAACAAGAGTTTAAAAAGGTATCTTTTACAATGTTTATGACGCAATTAAAAGGCATGATAAATATGCCGTTTTTATATCCGCAATATATATCAGAAGTGTTGCATTCTTTTCCGTCCGAGACATTTTTCCTAGAAATGTACACGAAAGAAATTGAGCAATGGATGGAACAAACATTATATAAAGCGAATATGTACTATGAATTGCCAAGAGCTGTTCATATGTGAAAAATCCCCACCTAACGAACTGAGGTGGGGATTTTTATGTCTTGTTTTCTTTGCCATAAATTGTTGCATAATAGCGCAATAATTGTTAATGAGGCGCCGGCAATTTCAATTTTGTCGACTGTATAACCTCGAAAGATAGAACCGATAAGTGCAAGTACAGGAACTAAATTCATAAATAATATGCCGTTAATAGATGAAATATATCGATTCCCCGTGTTCCAGCAAAATACAGCGATAACGCCGGCGATAATCGACATATAAAAGAGTTCAAAACGAACGCTCATAATTGTAGATAATGATGGTACATTAACGACGTTTGTGTAAGTTAAGAAAGTGACAATAATGATGAGTGAAATTGAGCCGAATAAACAAGTTAACGTCGTATATCGAAGTGGTGACCAAGATTGAAAACGAGCACCGCCGTTCGTGTAAATTACCCAGCAAGTAACGCCGCATAACATAAATATATTTGTTGATAAGTGGCTTGCTGCTCCAAATAATAAATGAATATTTCCTTTTGAAATGACAAGCATAACACCGAGTAATGCAACGAACATACAAAGAAATGTGTAGTTTTGTGGGCGTTTGTTTTTTGTTATCCACTGCAATAATAAAGCGATGAGTGGCATAAGAGACTGAATCATCGCGGCATGGATGGCTCCAGAAGGCCCGGCAAGTTGTTGGCCATAAAAAATTAGAAAACCATATCCAGCGAAACCGACTGTTCCGTAAAAGAATAAAGAAAGTGTTCTTTTTTCTAAGCGGAGTGAAGTTTTTCCTTCAGTAATTAATAGCAAAATAAGAAAAATAATAGCTGCAGATCCGTATCGGATAGTTGTGAAGAAGAACGGATCGATAAATTGCAAGGCATTTGCCATTACAGGAAACATAAATCCCCAAGCAGTTACAGCAAGCAGGCATAGAAGAGAGCCGAGTAGTATTTGTTTTTTGTCCAAGAGTTCCATTCTCCTTTACATTTCGTTATAGTAAGTTGATGAAATAAGTATAGAGATTGATTCTTCTTAAAAGGAAATATCGATTTTTTATGACAGTTATAACTTTTTGTTAGAGGTGTGTATGATGGATTTGGAGGCAGTACGATCTTTTATTGAAGTAAAGCAAACGCGAAGTTTATCGAAGGCGAGTAAACTTTTACATATTTCACAACCAGCGCTTAGTAAACAAATTCAAAGATTAGAAGCGGATTTAGAGGTTACTTTACTCAAGCGTTCCGCGCAAGGAGTGGAGTTAACAGAGGCTGGAGAGTTATTTATAACAAGAATGTTACCGATTTTGGAACACATACATGAAGTGAAAGCCGAAATGAAGAAATTTCAAGAGAAGCGGAAAATTTCTATAGGCATATTGCCAAGTTTAGCAGCGCATTACATCTCAAAATGTAAAGATATATTAGGTGACGGATTCGAAGTAGAATGGAAAATTGAGCATACGAAAGTACTAATGGGACTCTTTAAAGAACGGAAGATTGAAGCGATGTTCGTCGATTCAGTAGTAGAAGACGTTACGTGTATAAAAGAAGTGCGAGAAGAAAAAATTGTTTGTGTAGTTTCAAATGATCATCTTTATAAAGAGAAAACAGTGATCCGAATGGAAGATTTGCAAAATGAAAAGTTAATCGTATATCCAGAAATCTGTGATGTAAGGAAAATGATTACGAATATGTTTCAAGGGATAGGTGCGAAACCAATCATTGCATTTGAAACGTCTTATGCAGAACCGATGCTTGCGATGGTAGGAGCTGGACTTGGTATAACGTTGCTTCCGGAAACCGCTGTACAGCAAGCGGTAATGCAAGGTAACGTGCGTGCGATTTCTGTAGAACCACCACTAATACGAAAAATTTATTTCGTATCTCATCTGAAAGAGTGCTCGTTCTTGCATTCATTTGAGGCTGGAGAATGAAATAAGCGGAATGTTAAGAAAGATTACAAGTGCATTTAAAGAAACATGAAATTTTAAAAAAAACTAGGTCAAAAACACGTCATAACATGGTATGATTAGTACATTGTTAGTTGTTAAATATAGGGGATTCCCTTTTTATACATAATGCCTTCCATTTCATAAACGGAACGGACAAAAAAAGAGATATAACTAGGAGGCTTTTTTGCATGGATTCTATCCTGACGATCGTTATCATTGTAGTAAGCTCTATTCTAGTGCTGCTCATGATAGAGCTTGTGATAAGAAATCGTTCATATAAAGATATTGAAGCACTGGAGCAGTGGAAACAAGAGATAAAAGATAAGCCTGTGGCAGATGAACTAAAACGGGTGAAAGACTTAAATATGACAGGTCAAACAGAAGAACTGTTTGGTAAATGGCGTGAAGAATGGGATGAAATTGTATCAACAACCCTTCCGAAAGCTGACAAAGATTTAGCGCAAGCGCGAAAATTCGCCTCGCAATTCTCCTTCCGAAAAGCAAAGCATGCGATGAATGAATCCATAAGTGGTTTAGATGACGCTGATAATCGTATTACAGACATTTTAAATGAATTACAGCAATTGTTAGAAAGCCATGAAAAAAATAGCTCGGAAATTGAAGGGTTACGTGATACATATCGTAGTATGAAAAAGAGCGTTCTTGCTCATCGACACATGTATGGAGCAGCTGAGCAAAAAATCGAAGAGATGTTAGACGTTGAATCCGAGAAGTTCAAAACTTTTGAAGAGGCAACAGATAATGGTGATTATTTAAAAGCGAGAGAAATTGTTATTAGTTTAGAAGAAGGTTTAGCAAGTTTAGAAATCATCATTCATCAAATTCCAGATTTATTAGTAGAGTGTCAAGCGACATTACCAGTTCAGCTGGAAGACTTATTACAAGGTCATGATGATATGATAAGACAAGGCTATGTATTAGAGTATTTGGAAATTCCTAAAGAAGTCCGCGATATGACGACACAACTACACACATGTTTAATGGATATACAGGAGCTTTATATAACGGAAGCAGCAGAAAAAGTAGAGAACTTAAAAACTCGTTTAGACAGTTTTTATGATCAACTTGAACAAGAAGTGCATGCGAAACATTATGTGGAGCAAAAAACACTTTCTGTTTATGAAGATTTAGAAGAAATTCGCACTGAAACAATTGAAACGAAAGCAGAAACACAACTTGTAAAACAAAGTTATCAATTACAAGACAAAGATATTGAGTCACAAAAAGTAATTGAAAAGCAAATGCATATTTTAATGAAACGTTTTGAAGTGTTGCAAATACGCGTTGCTGAACAAGATATCGCATTCTCTATTATTCGTGAGGAACTAGAAGAGATTTATGAGCAATGTGAAACGTTAAAAGTACTTCATGCAGAATATAAAGAAATGTTGCAAACGATGCGTAAAGAAGAATTCGAAGCGCGTGAGAAGTTACAAGAAATGCGAAATACTATTTTCGAAACGAAACGCTTTATGCAAAAGTCGAATTTGCCAGGTCTTCCAGAGAGTATTATGGAAGATTTACAAAGAGGACAAATGGCAATGCAAGCTGTATATGATCAATTAGAAGTAAAGCCGTTAAATATGAATGCTGTAAATAGCAGTTTAGAAGAGGCGTACACAACTGTTAATGGTGTATCTGAAATGACGGAAGAGTTAATTGGACAAGCATATTTAGTTGAAAAATTAATTCAATACGGTAATCGTTACCGCAGTCATGATGAGAATCTTGCAGAAAGCTTAGATTATGCGGAGAAATTATTCCGTGAATATCAATACGATGCAGCTTTAGAACAAGCGGCTTCTGTACTAGAGCAACTTGAACCTGGCGTTGTTCAAAAAATAGCTGAATATGTAGACAATGAACAAACCCTTTAATAAAGGGTTTGTTTTTTTGTGTAATTTTGGAGGCGATGTTGCTATAATGAATAGCGGAATACAGTAAGGTTATTCGTTTTAAAATATAACGGAACCTTTGAGTAGTTTTAGCGTAATTACACGTATTTATGATATGATTATACGATGTGACAGCGCTGAAAGGGGAAGAACGATGATCTATTTTGATAATAGTGCGACGACAAAGCCATATCCAGAAGCTCTTCAATCGTACGTAACGGTTGCAGGGAAATATTTTGGAAATCCTTCTTCTATTCATTCGCTTGGAGGAGAGGCAGAGCGTCTATTAACACAATCGAGAACGATTGCAGCACAGCTCCTTCACGTTAAACCTTCTGAAATTATTTTCACATCGGGTGGAACGGAAGGGAATAACCTTGCGATTAAAGGAATAGCGATGAGGAATCGTTCGCGCGGTAAACATATCATTACAACAAATATTGAACACGCGTCTGTGTTTGAGGCATATAAACAATTAGAAGATCTCGGTTTTGATGTAACATATTTACCGGTTAACGAGCACGGTGTTGTATCGGTAGAGGATGTAAAACGAGCGCTTCGTGAAGATACGATTCTTGTGTCAATTATTCACGTGAACAACGAGACTGGAGCGATTCAGCCTGTTGCTGAAATTGGAACAATGTTATCGAACTATCCGAAAATAAGATTCCACGTGGACCATGTGCAAGGGATAGGAAAAGTACCGCTTGATTTATACGCTTCTCATATTGACCTTTGTTCAATATCTGGGCATAAATTTCATAGCGTAAAGGGGACAGGTCTTCTTTACGTACGTGATGGTGTAAGGTTAGATCCAATCTTATCAGGTGGTCAACAAGAGCTTAAGTATCGTTCAGGAACAGAAAACTTACCTGGTATTGTAGCGATGGTAAAAGCACTTCGTATGACGATGGAGCAAGTGAAAGAAAAGGTAGTTCATTTGCAAAATTTACAAGCAGAGCTTGTCCGTGTCTTTAAAGAGATGGAAGATGTAACGATTAATACGTCACTTGAATATGCGGCACCGCACATTTTAAATGTATCATTTGTTGGTTTAAAACCAGAAGTGGTCGTTCATGCTTTAGAAGAGCATGGTGTATATGTATCAACGAAGTCTGCTTGTTCTTCAAAAGCAAATGAAGTGAGCCGAGTACTAGTGTCAATGGGAATACCGCATGCCGCAGCTGCAAGCGCAATCCGCATTAGTCTAGCACCGGAAAACACGATGGAAGAAGTAAACCAATTTGAAGGTATTGTTAAAGCGACAATGCCAAAATTATATGAAGTGATGAGGTAAAGAAATATGATGACATATGAATATATTTTAGTTCGTTATGGAGAGATGACGACAAAAGGTAAGAACCGTTCTAAATTTGTAAGCACATTAAAAGATAACGTGAAGTTCAAATTAAAAAAATTCCCAAACATTAAAATTGATGCAACACATGATCGTATGTACATTCAGTTAAATGGTGAAGACCATGAAGCAATTTCTGAAAGATTGAAAGATGTATTTGGTATTCATAAGTTTAACTTAGCAATGAAAGTACCATCAGAATTAGAAGATATTAAAAAAGGTGCATTAGCAGCTTTCTTACAAGTAAAAGGTGATGTGAAAACATTTAAAATTACAGTGCACCGTTCTGATAAGCGCTTCCCAATGAAGACGATGGAGTTACTTCCAGAAATCGGTGGGCACATTTTAGAAAATACAGAGGATATCACAGTAGATGTTCATAATCCAGGTGTGAATGTACGTATAGAAATTCGCAGTGGTTACAGCTATATTATGTGTGGTGAGCACATGGGAGCTGGCGGTTTACCAGTTGGCGTTGGCGGAAAAGTAATGGTACTTCTTTCTGGTGGTATCGATAGCCCGGTAGCAACTTACTTAACGATGAAACGCGGCGTATCTGTGGAAGCAGTTCACTTCCATAGTCCACCTTTCACAAGCGAGCGCGCGAAACAAAAAGTAATCGATTTAGCACAAGAGTTAACGAAATACTGTAAACGTGTAACACTTCACCTTGTTCCATTTACTGAAGTGCAAAAAACGATTAATAAAGAAATTCCATCTAGCTATTCTATGACGGTTATGCGTCGTATGATGATGCGTATTACAGAGCGTATTGCAGAGGAGCGTAATGCACTTGCAATTACGACTGGTGAAAGTCTTGGACAAGTAGCGAGCCAAACGTTAGATAGTATGCATACGATTAACGAAGTGACAAATTATCCTGTTATTCGTCCGCTTATTACGATGGATAAATTAGAAATTATTAAAATTGCAAATGAAATTGGAACGTATGATATTTCAATTCGTCCATATGAAGATTGCTGTACAGTATTTACACCAGCAAGTCCATCGACGAAACCGAAGCGTGAGAAAGCAAATCGTTTTGAAGCGAAGTACGATTTCGCACCGTTAATCGAAGAGGCTGTAGCGAACAAAGAAACAATGGTATTACAAACAGTAGAAGTAGTGGCCGAAGAAGAAAAATTCGAAGAACTTTTCTAAACCCATAAATTACCACATTCAAATGTGCATGAAGTCATGTTGTTTATCACACTCTATACTCACAAGGAGGTGATACAACATGGTAAGCACAAATAAATTAGCAGTGTCTGGTGCTCAAGCAGCATTAGATCAAATGAAATACGAAATCGCTCAAGAGTTTGGTGTTCAACTTGGAGCTGATGCAACATCTCGCGCTAACGGTTCTGTTGGTGGCGAAATCACTAAACGTCTAGTTTCACTAGCTGAGCAACAATTAGGCGGTTACCAAAAATAATCCCATATATGATGGCTTAGAAAGAGCGGGTTCTCCCGCTCTTTCTTTTTTGTCATGGTTTATCGATAAATCGATATAAGTTTATTCAACGGTTCGACATGGATATAAAAAAATTGTCAAAAGAAGAGGGTTCAAAATTTACTGAAAATTCTTTATTATATAAGGGAGGCATAGAAATAAAGGAGGATGTTTATGAAGAGAGAGGAATTGTTGGCGCCGCAGTCTTATAATTTAGTTTCGGAAATAGAGAAATATACGAATGATAAAGAGAAGCTTGCTTTAATTTGGCAAGATGATAAAGGAAATAGACGAGAGGTTACATATTTTGAATTAATGCAAGGCGCGAATAAAATTGGAAACGCTTTTATAAAAAGTGGCTTACAAAAAGGGGACAAGCTCCTTATTATGATGCCGCGCTTAATTGAAGCTTACATGACGTACATTGCTGCGATTAAAGCAGGATTTGTCGTTATTCCAAGCTCAGAAATGTTACGTAAAAAAGATATTGAGTACCGTATTGGGCACGGAGAAGTGAAAGCAATCGTAAGTTACGAACCGTATATTGGACAATTCGACGGCGTAGAAGCGGTGGAATCTCTTCAGAAATTCGTCTTGAGCGAGCGTTCAGTAGATGGTTGGAAAAATTTAAAAACAGCATTAGAAACAGAAAGTGACATGTTAGAAATGGCGAAGACAGATAAAGAAGATATGGTCTTTTTATCTTATACGTCAGGGACGACAGGAAATCCAAAAGGAGTTGTTCATACGCATGCATGGGCATACGCTCATTTACGTACAAGCGCCCCGAACTGGCTCGGAATCGAAGAAGATGATGTTGTATGGGCGACGGCTAGTCCAGGTTGGCAAAAGTGGATTTGGAGCCCGTTTGTAGCGACTCTCGGTTCAGGTGCAACAGGATTTGTATATAATGGTAAGTTTGAACCAAAAACGTATTTAAGTTTATTAGGCGATAACAAGGTGAATGTGCTTTGTTGTACGCCGACTGAGTATAGATTAATGGCAAAGGTAGAGAACTTAAGTGAGTACAATTTAGAAGCGTTACATAGCGCTGTATCAGCTGGTGAGCCGTTAAACAGGGAAGTTATTGAAACGTTCCAAAGGCATTTTGATATTACGGTAAGAGACGGTTATGGGCAAACGGAAAACACATTACTCGTTGGGATAATGAAAGGGATGGACATTAGACCAGGATCAATGGGAAAACCGACGCCAGGCAACCATGTTGATATCGTAAATGAGGAAGGTATTCCGGTGCAGGTAGGAGAAGTTGGTGATATTGCAGTTCACATTGAAACACCAGCACTCTTTAAACAATATTATAAAGACAATGAGCGTACAGCGATGCAATTCCGCGGTGATTATTATATTACCGGTGATAAAGCGAAAAAGGATGAAGACGGCTATTTCTGGTTTGAAGGGCGCGGTGATGATATTATTATTAGCTCTGGTTATACAATCGGACCGTTTGAAGTAGAAGATGCACTTGTAAAACATCCTTACGTAAGAGAGTGTGCGGTTGTCGCAAGCCCTGATGAAATTCGTGGAAGTGTCGTGAAGGCATTTATCGTATTAAGAGAGAATATAGAGAAGAACGAAGAAACATTAATTCCAGTGCTCCAACAACACGTCAAAGAACTGACTGCACCATATAAATACCCTCGTAAAATTGAATTTGTAGATGAATTACCAAAAACGATTTCTGGAAAAATTCGCCGTATTGAACTTAGAAAACAAGAGATGGAGCTTCCTTCAAAATAATTTTGAAAATGAAGAAGTAAATAGTTGAATGAAATGTAAAACGTATGATAATATAAAAACGAACACAAGTTCGATTTTATAAATTAAAAAAAGAGGTGTCCGTATGATTTTAGGTATTAATCCGTACTTAGTTTTAGATGGTAGTGGGCAAGAAGCTGTACAGTTTTATAAAGAGGCGTTAGATGCAAAAGTAGAAGTAATGCAAACTTTTGGTGACATGCCTGAAAATCCAGAATACCCGATTCCAGCTGAAGCGAAAGAGCGCGTTGCACATGCTACTTTAAAAGTTGGTAATACGAAACTTATGATTTCTGATACATTCCCAGGTCAAGGGCATGCGATTGGATCTCAAGTAACAATCGCAATTCAAATTAGTAACGCGGAAAAAGCGAAAGAAGTATTCGATAAGTTACAAGAAGGTGGCGAAGTTATTATGCCACTTCAAGAAACTTTCTGGAGCCCAGCATACGGACAAGTAAAAGATAAATTTAATATTGAATGGCAAGTTACAACGAACCCTACTGAACAAAATTAATTTTTGGAAAAGCACCATTTTTAATCAAAATGGTGCTTTTTTATACGCTCTAATTTCGTAGACTAAAGGAAAAAGGGGATGAGTATATGGGAGAAATTTGGTATGGCGGCACCATTTACACTATGCGAGAAGAGAATGAAAAAGTAGAAGCTATTTACGTTGAAAATGGCGTCATTGTTGATATGGGGAATAAAGAAGAGTTAGAAAAACGATATTCAGAAGTGAAGTTATATGACTTAAAAGGGAAAACGATGATCCCAGGGCTGGTTGATAGCCATATGCACCTTATTGGCCATGGGGAGAGGTTACTTCGTCTAGATTTATCAAATTGCACATCTTATAGCGAGATGCTTACTCTCGTTCAGAAGCGAGTAGAAGAAGCGCCAAAAGGCTCTTGGGTTATTGGGGAAGGATGGAATGAAAATAATTTTACAGATACAAAACAAGTTCATGTACGTGATTTAGATGAAATCTCTAAAGAGCATCCGATTTTATTAAAGCGCGTTTGTCGTCACGTGACATGGGTGAATTCATACATATTGGAACAAGCGAAAATAACAGAAGCGGCGCAAGACCCGAAAGGCGGGAAAATTGGCCGGGACTCATTAAATAAATTAACAGGGCTTTTATATGAACAAGGACAAGAGTTAATTAAACATGTGCAGCCAGAAATTGATGAAGCTTATTTACAAAGAGCTTTGCAAACTGCGATAAAAGATTGCTGGCAATACGGACTCGTTGGTGGGCATACGGAAGATTTAAATTATTACGGTGGTTTTAGAAAAACGCACAATGCGTTTTCGCACGTTATAAAAGAAATGCCATTTAAAGCACATTTGCTCGTTCATCATGAAGTAGCGAATGAGCGAAAAGAATATGAAAATGAGCACTACATTGAATTTGGAGCGATGAAGATTTTTTCTGATGGATCTTTTGGCGGAAGAACAGCTTTATTAAGTGAACCGTATGAAGATGCGCAGGAAACGAATGGAGTTGCGATTTTTTCACGTGCAGAGCTTGCAGAATTAGTGAAGAAAGCTCGTGATTTACATATGCCAGTTGCGATTCATACAATCGGTGATTTATCACTAGAATATGTCATTGATGCGCTTGAATTACATCCACCAGCAGAAGGATTACGTGACCGCATTATTCATTGTCAGCTTGCTCGTGAAGAGTTGATTGAGAGAATGAAAAACTTGCAAGCCATTATTGATATACAGCCAGTCTTTGTTTCATCGGATTTCCCGTCAGTCATTGAAAAAATAGGCGAGCATCGTCTTCGTTATGCGTACGCTTGGAAGACGTTACTGGAAGCAGGATTACACTGCAACGGTGGATCTGATGCGCCGATTGAACAAGTGAATCCGTTTTTAGGTATATATAGTGCTGTTACACGTAGAAGTTTTATTGACGGTGTATGCTATATGCCAGAGGAAAGATTAACGGTATATGAAGCTGTCTCTTTATTTACAACAGGAAGTGCGTATGCAATTGGAAAAGAAGGAAAGCGAGGACAAATTACAAAAGGATATGAAGCAGACTTTACGATATTAGACCGCAATGTTTTTGAAATTGAGGCGGAAGAAATAAAAGAAATACAGGCCGAAATGACCATCATTGATGGGAAGATTGTTTATAGAAAAGACGTCTAAAAGTTTGAGGGAGCGGCTCCGAAAATACATGTTGGTGATGCTTCCTCTTTTTAGATAGGTTGATGATGTAGTCACTTTTTGTCGGTAAATCGATATTTTGGATGGAATCGTTCATATAATTTCATATACTGTTGTCCTGGTCCGAAAAAATCGTGAAACATCGTTAAGTCTCAGTTGAGAAATAAATAACCGCAGAATTATGGAATCCCATAATTCTGCGGTTATTTTAATACTATAAAAATGTTCTCTGTACTTTTTCCCAGAAAGAGTTGTTTTTTAATTTAACAGTTTTAATTTGTTTATCGCTTAAACGAACAACGGCTTTCTCCACTTGCTTAATGCTAAGTGCTTCGTTATCCATTCCGATAACAGGGTAATCATTGCCATCTGGTTTAAGTGTTAAAGTTAACGTACGCTCGTGATTTAAAAGAAACGGTGATCCGAGTGTACGGTATGTGTTGTTATTTAAAGATGCTAGTTCGCTTACTTGGAAACATGGGATAAGTGGATCGACAACTGCACCATGTAATGATTTATTGTAAGCGGTACTTCCTGTTGGTGTGGAGATAACTAATCCATCACCTCTAAATGTTTCAAAATGTAAATTGTCGACGTGTACATCTACGACAAATGTTTTAATGATGCTAGAGCGTAATGAGAACTCATTTAAACAATGGAATGATGTACCGTGATCTACATCAACTTTAATTGTTGGATACCTTCGCACTTCAATTTCGTTTTTTGTAATTTCTTGAAGGGCTGTATCAACGTGATCGATGTGGAAATCGCAGTAGAAAGAAATTTCATCTTTCGTAGAAATACCTGCGTATAAGCAATCTTCCCTAAAACCAGTTTTACGAACGGCTTGTAAGAAAGTTCCATCATCTCCAACGCTGACGATAGCGTTTGCATTTTTTGGATGATCTAATATGGTAAATCCATTCTCCTCTAAAATACGATATATTGGTTTCATTTTTTCAACGAGCGTTACTTTGTCATCACCATAAAAGAAAAATAAATTGCGACGATTTGCCATTATGTATCCCTCCACTGCAGTTAAATTTTCTAGTCTTAGTGCTGCATACCATCAGAGTGTGTTCTGAATGATATGCTCAAATAGTATATTTCGATATAAAATGTCAAAATCCCTTTTTATTTTTAGAAAAATTTTTATATTCAATTTTATCAAAGGTTGTTTAATGATGAATAAACTTGTCGATAATGGGTATGGAGTGAAAGGATGGTACGAATGAAATGGCTCGTAATTGGAATGATAATTCTTCTACTTTTTATTTTGCTTATACTATTATCGAAAATATCGATTAAGGTGACGTTTTTATATTCAGAAATGGAAAAGCAATGTTTATTTCAAGTGAAAATATGGATGATTCGATATACGTTTGATGTGTTGGAAAGAATTGAAAAACAACAGAAAAAGACGGGGCAGAAAATCGAAAAAGCTGAGAAAGATGGCGGAATAGACAATAAAATTATGGCACAACTTGATAGCATTGGAGAACTGATAAAAAAGCTTCAAGAAGTTCATACTATTGTTAAAGATTTTCTCAAACGTGTGAAAATCAATGGTTGGAGATGGCACACGCAAATTGGTGCAGGTGATGCAGCTAGTACCGGAATTGTCACTGGATATGCATGGGGGACGAAAGGAATGGCTGCTGGAGTTGTAGGACAATATATGCATATTGTCGACGTACCAGAATTTGAAATTACACCTGTTTTTCAAGGGAAGGGATTTGCATCAAGATGTGAATTAACAGCTTCCTTTCATATATTTCGTACTGTGAAAACAGCGGTAAAACTACTCATGTTTATGAGAAAACAAAAGTCTGGTATGACAGATAAATCTGTTCAAGCATAGGGGGGATATAGAATGGACCATCCAATTCAAGGTTTAATGACAACCGCAATGCAGCATTTAAAACAAATGACTGATGTAAATACAATTGTTGGTGACCCGATTAAAGCAGCAGATGGAAGTGTAATTCTTACCGTTTCGAAAGTAAGTTTTGGCTTTGCTGCTGGTGGAAGTGAATTTGGCAAGGTAGAGCATTCAGGCCGTCATCCATTTGGAGGAGGTAGCGGTGGTGGAGTTTCCATTAATCCAGTTGCCTTTCTCGTTATAAATGGAGAAGGTGTGAAAGTTTTACATTTAGATAAACAAACACATGTCATTGACAAAATAATTGAATTAGCACCACAAGCTGTTGATAAAGTGAAAGAAATGATGGATAAACGAAAAGAAGATGATCCGGAATTTCAAATTTAACGAGTAAAAAAGCTAATCAATGGATTAGCTTTTTTATTTTTTTGTAAATAAAGCGATTTTATTTGCATTATCGATAGGGACAAACTATCATTTACATTGTACATATTTTGTTTAAAATAAGGGAGGATTTTTAAGTGGCAAATGTAACTTTTAAAGGTAACCCAATGACTTTAGTTGGAACAGAAGTTAAAGTTGGCGATCAAGCGCCTAACTTCCAAGTATTAGCAAACGACTTATCTCCAGTAAGTTTAGAAACATACAAAGGCGAAGTAAAATTAATTAGTGTTGTACCTTCAATCGACACAGGTGTTTGTGATGCACAAACACGTCGTTTTAACCAAGATGCAGCAGGTATTGAAAACGCGAAAGTATTAACAATTAGCGCTGATTTACCATTCGCTCAAAAACGCTGGTGTGCAGCAAACGGTTTAGAAAATGTTGTAACACTTTCTGATCACCGTGACCTTTCATTCGGTGAAGCTTACGGCTTAGTAATGAAAGAACTTCGTTTACTTGCTCGTGCAGTATTCGTAGTAGATAGCAATGACAAAGTAGTTTACGCAGAATACGTAGGCGAAGGTACAAGCCATCCAAACTATGAAGCAGCATTAGAAGCAGCTAAATCTGCGAAGTAATGTAAATGAAGACGACCTCTCATTAAAGTTTTACTTTAGAAGAGGTCGTCTTTTCTCATGTATTGTTAACTGAACCAATATATGAGAAAAGACGTTACATCATAAACAACTTGAAGGGGAGCTCTTTGCAAGAGGTCGCTTTTTCTTTTGGGAAAAATTTAGATTATGGTATGATGTAAGTTATGTGTAAAAGAGAGAAGGAGGAATGTACGTGAGTCAGGCAGTAGAAACATTATTTTCTATTTTTGATTCTTCTACGGTAGTTTTACGTAAAGAATTAGATGTAACATATTTAGAGGCGCTTGTAGAAACAGGTGATAACTTGTTTGAGGGAGCGATTTTACAAGAGGAATTATCCGAATCAACAATTGAAAGGTTGAATCGTGAATATAGTACGTTTAATGAAGAAACATATAAAGGGGAAGAAATTCGTAAAGCATTTCAGCTAGCCATTTTAAAAGGAATGAAAGAAGGCGTGCAAGCGAATCATGAAATGACGCCTGATGCAGTTGGAATGTTCATGAGTTATTTATTCCATAAATTTATGCAAGGGCAAAAAGAAATTACAGTTTTAGACCCTGCAATTGGAACAGGTAACTTAATGACTACAATATTTAATGGTGCCAAAGAAGAACTAGCAATGAGTGGATTTGGTGTAGAAGTGGATGAAGTGCTAATTAAACTTGCTTTAGTAAATGCGAATTTACAAAAGCATGCAATTGAATTCTTCCACCAAGATGGACTAGCACCACTTTATATCGATCCAGTTGATGCAGTCGTTTCAGATTTACCAATTGGTTACTATCCAAATGAAATCGGTGCAAGTGAATATACGTTAAAAGCAAATGAAGGAATGTCATATGCGCATCACTTATTTATTGAACAAAGTGTGAAACATACGAAAGAAGGCGGGTATTTATTCTTCTTAGTACCAAACTTCATTTTTGAAAGTGATCAAGCGCCAAAACTACATGCATTTATTAAAGAAACATGCTTTATTCAAGGTTTGTTACAGCTACCTGTTTCCATGTTTAAAAACGAGAAAAATGCAAAAAGTATATTTGTTCTCCAAAAGAAAGGTCCTAGTGTAATAATGCCAAAACAGGCGTTATTAGTGGAGTTACCTAAATTCTCCAACATGAAGGCGATGGAGAACATTATGGATCAATTAAATACTTGGTTTGCAACACATAAATAAGGTAAGTTATATGTAACAGGGGTAGTGATTAATGTAGTACAGATTTATAGGATTTGTCATATTTTTTAATATATACAAGATTTAACTGAATTTTTTTGAAATCTGTAATATATTTTTTTTCTTGGTGTTACAATTTTTTCACTTGAAATATATGTCGGACGATGTTTAAATTAAAATCGTGAGTATAAAATTTACTGATGATGAAACGTTTTCATATTGAGTGAATTTAATTAGATAAAATCGAGCGGTTTGTGGAATGATCCACACAACTACCAAGAGAAAAAGGGGCGAAAGACTAGATGTCAAAAATCATCGCGATTAACGCAGGAAGCTCTTCCTTAAAATTCCAATTATTTGAAATGCCAAGTGAAACAGTATTAACAAAAGGTTTAGTAGAACGTATCGGTTTAGAAGATAGTATCTTCACTATTACTGTAGATGGCGAAAAACAAAAAGAAATTACAAACATCCCAGATCACGCAGTAGCAGTTAATATGCTTCTTAAGAAGTTAACTGAAAACGGAATCGTAAAATCTCTTGATGAGATTGGCGGTATCGGTCACCGTGTTGTACACGGCGGCGAAAAATTTGCTGATTCTGTTTTAATTACTGATGAAGTATTAGCGGATATCGAAGAATTAAGCGATTTAGCACCACTTCACAACCCAGCAAACCTTGTTGGTATTAAAGCATTCCAAGAAGTATTACCAAACGTACCAGCAGTAGCAGTATTCGATACAGCATTCCACCAAACAATGCCGGAATCTGCATTCCTATACAGCTTACCATATGAGTACTATGAAAAATTCGGTATCCGTAAATACGGTTTCCACGGAACTTCTCATAAATACGTAACTGAGCGTGCGGCTGAACTATTAGGTCGTCCACTTGAAAGCTTAAGCCTACTTTCTTGTCACTTAGGTAACGGTGCAAGTATCGCAGCAGTAGAAGGCGGAAAATCAATCGATACTTCTATGGGCTTCACTCCACTTGCTGGTGTAACAATGGGTACACGTTCTGGTAACATTGACCCTGCGTTAATTCCATACATCATGGAAAAAACAGGCCAAACAGTAGAAGAAGTAGTTAGCGTATTAAACAAGAAGAGTGGTATGTTAGGTCTTACTGGTTACTCTAGTGACCTACGTGACATCATTGCGAAAGAAGAAGAAGGCGACCACCGTGCGAAAGTAGCACTTGATGTATTCGTAAGCCGTATCCACAAATACATCGGTTCTTACACTGCTCGTATGAAAGGTGTAGACGCAATCATCTTCACAGCTGGTGTAGGTGAAAACAGTGCAATTATTCGTGAACGCGTATTAGAAGGCCTTGAGTACATGGGCGTATACTTCGACGTAAAACGTAATAATGTATTCGGTGAAGAAGCATTCATCAGCTTCCCACACTCTCCAGTAAAAATTATCGTAATTCCAACTGACGAAGAAGTTATGATCGCTCGTGACGTACTACGTCTTGGAGATATTGGTTAATATACTATATGAAAAGAAAGACGAGATCCTATAGGATCTCGTCTTTTTTCTTTTTGATATATTTCAAAATTCCATCCGGATATAGTACTTTTTCCTTCTGAATGAATGCAGTAATGGGAACCTATTTTGCATATGACATTGTTTGTTCATCTTGTATATTGAGTATTTCCGTTTCATATAGTGACGTGTCTAATAAGCATAAAGAATATAGTTGAATGATTTCATGACCAATTTCCTCATCTAGATGAAAGATGTTGTCTAAGCAGCCTAAATAATTGGTGATTTCCACTTCTGTATGAAGCTCTTCTTTAAATTCACGAATAACAGTATGTGCTGATTTTTCACCAAGTTCAATTGATCCGCCAAGAGGTCGGTAATATGTTTCATCGCCTGTATGATATTCTTGTACGAGAAGGCGACCGTGATGTATAGCAATGCCAAAAGCTTTTGCGCGTGGATACATATATAATCACTCCTTATTTATTTTGTATAAGGATGATTATAAGGCAGGGTGTGATAAAAGGTGACGTGTATTTAAGCGTTTGGCCGAATTGTGATGCCATTAAATAAGTCATTCCAAAATGCTTCATTGTACTGGTATACATCCATAATAGGGCATTTTATAACACAAATATTTTGTAATCCCCAATCTTCTTGGGTGATAGTTGGTACATCGGCAGGAAGGAGTAAAAGGACGGAGAAGTTATGTTTGACCATTTGAGATAAAATTTGTTCAAGAGAAAGTGCTTCTTCATATGTTCCTCCAGTACGAATAAATAATATTGATTCTTCCATTTCAATTGTAGTTAGAAAACGATTAATCCGATGCTCATAATTTAATTTAATATCTGTATAGGAAGGCCAAGAAGTGGGTGTATTTACATCTGTTTTAAAGTCATGACAGGAGTCGATTTCATAAAGGTTGTCTCTTAGTCGTAACTTAGCATCATCATCCCAAAATGAGATGAAAGACAGATTTTCTAATTCTAAAAAACGGTGAAAGCGATTTTGTAATAATAAATTTACTTTCTCTAATGAAGGACTTAGCATAAAATCAATAACACCAAAAAATGGTGATAATTTGAATTGGAATAATGCCCAAGCAGGCCAACAGTTTTGTCCTAAGCTGAATACTGCATTATAATTTTGTTTTATATTGGATAGATTCATGTGAGTTATCTCATCCTTTTTGCTAATATTTTATGTCATTAAAAAATGGTATGTGAATAAAGATAGACAAGCATATTTGCAAAGAACAAGCGGAAATATGTTACAATGGAAAAAAATCGAACGAGGTGGTTGTTGCGATGCGATCGAAGCGAGAACAAGCCATTTTAGACAATATAAAAGAGTGGGAAGGGCAATTAGTAGAGCAAGAAGCGACCGACTTTCAAAAGATGTTTGATAAGTGGTTGCATACGACAATTGCGAAACTGCCTGAGAAAAAACGAAAAGACTTTTTTACGAAAGCAGATGGATGGCTCTTTCATTTGCATGCGCTTATTCAAAGTTCACAATCACAGCTAGATGCACGTAATCGTATTTTAGGAACGTCGAGAGTATTTGATGAATCCATTGAGCAACTTGAAGATTTGAAGGCGTTATCTATTGATCAATTAACATACATAGCAGAGCAGCAAACAGCACGTCATCGCCTATATTCATTCGTACAAGGCGGAGCAACTGGTGCTGGTGGTTTATTATTATTAACGGCTGATTTTCCGGTTATGATTGCGTTAAATGTGAAGGCTGTACAACTTGTTGCGACATCATTTGGGCATGATGTGAACAAGCCGTATGAAATGATGCTTGCATTAAAAGTATTCCATGCATCATTATTACCGGCGAGGCTTCAGCAATATGCATGGTACAATTTACTGAGAGAACTCGAACAAGAGGATTCATTCTTCTATGAAGGAGACGAAGCAGTGTTAAAGCCAGCTTCTACTGAGGTTGTGTTAAAACAAATTTTGAAGACGTTTTCGATTTATGCTCTTCGTCGTAAATTATTCCAAGGGATTCCTGTACTCGGAATGGCAATTGGCTCTACAGTGAACTATCGCTTAACGAGGAATGTTACTGAATTTGCAAATAAGTTTTATCAAGTACGCTACATATTAGAAAAAGAAAAGAGAGCATGAAAAAAAAGCGAGAGGCCGAAGCCTTTCGCTTTTTAGTTTGTCGCATGTTTTTTGGACATTGGAATAGATACTGGTTGCTTTGCTGCTTTCTTTTCTGTTTTTGGATAGTAAATTAAATCCAACGTTTTTGCCTGTACGGCAATCGAAAGAATAGTAAAAGCAATTTCTGTCCAATTTAAATAATATAATGAAAGCGCAAGAACAATCGCGTCAAAGACGAAGAAAATTTGCCCAATTGTAAAACGAGTTCGTTTACTTAATACAATTGTTAAAATATCGTCTCCACCGGTTGCACCGCCAAATCGCAATATAAAACCGAGTCCAATACCAGCTAACGCACCGCCAACTACTGCAGCTATAAATAAATTGTTTGATAAATCTACCGTAAAAGGAGAATAATTTTCCATAAGGGAATAAAATGCTCCGAATGAAAGTGAACCTAAGAATGAATAGCCAACCATTTTTCTACCTAAAAATGAAGCACATAGTAAAATAATAGGGATATCCATTAATACAGTTGAAATAGATGGTGAAATATCATAAAAATTTTGGATAAATAGTGCAATTCCTACAAAGCCACCTTCTGTTAAGTGGTTTTGGAAGTGAATGTGATATAGCGCTGCTGCTAAAATAAATGAACCGATTAAAACCATAAAAACTTCTTTAATAATTTGTCGACTTTGGATGTTCCTCATCGTTATTCCTTCTTTCCGTAGTTAGTAGTCCTTGTTGTGTTGTAAACTAACTACGAGCTCACATGTAGCTTTCAGTTAGTTTACGAAAAAAACTAACTACGCTATATGTCGCTGAAGAAATAACGAATAATCCTCTCGTCCATCAATTCTCCCTACCTTCGTTTTAGTTTAAGTCTTAAAACGACTAAACAAAACGTGGAGTAGGATTCTTCATTTAGCAATCCTGCTCTTCTTTGTTTTGCTTAGCTAGTAACAATTAAGTCCTAAACAAAACGCTATGTGTAAGAAGAGTCTTTTTTTTGCCAAATTATCCTTCGGGCAATCATAATTTCCCCACTCTCGTATTTTTTTCGCTAGACTAAAGTATCTGAGCTGAAAAATACGCTACGTGTATGATTCGTCAATACGATGCCACATGCTCCTTCGAGCGATCATGATATCAAAATCCCTTCCTTCAAGATTTATATTATTATATCATACTTTCAAAAAATGTATGCGGATGGAAACCGACAATAAACGAAGGAAATCTACAAAAATTATTATGTTTAAATATTTTTGTAGAAAAGCCTAAGTTATTTTGCAGAATTGGACGGTTTTTAAAAGTTTGTCCAATAAGTAAGAAAGGAATGGCGTTTATTCAGTTGTATCTTTCTGGTCACCTTTATCTTTAAAAAACGCATCCCAGCTAATCACACTTAAAAAAGTTAAAGCGATAATAATGAAAGCTCGCATGAAGTTGAGACCTCCTTTTGTACATAGTATATGAATAATTTGTTTCAGAATGTGTCATTTTTTTACAAGTCTTACTTGTTATGAGATTATATCAATATAGATAGATGAAAGGGAGAGAGAAGATATGCTAAAAGACATGTTCAAAAGAAAAGAATTAATATGCGTTTCATGTCAGAAAAAGATTCAATATGAAGAAGAGCTCGTTGCTTTTGTAAAGTTGCCAAAGGAAAGAAGTATATTAGTTGGACCGTTTGATGTGTGTTTGGCGAAAACAGCACAAGAAATATATTGTAAATCGTGTTACGACAAAAAAGCATGACCCAAAGTAATTGAGGGGCATGCTTTTTTCATTGGTGTGCTTTTCCCTCAGATACATTTTGAGTGAGTCGATACCAAAGCCAAAGGTCATTAATGATGGAAGCGAGATCAGCAATTTCTGAATTAAGTTTGCAAGAAATTTCGAAGTTTTCTTCGTTATTTAAATGATGCTGTTTTGCATTAATAGAGTGTTCGAGTTCTTTTATACGATCAGGAATCTTCCCGCGAACTTGCTCCCATTTTAATAAAATAGAATGCTGCGCTTGTTCAGAGATGTTTTCCCATTCGTCTTGTATGTTCGGCACTTCAATTCCTAGATGTTCATTGTATATAAAATATTTTTTCATAGACATCCCTCCATTTTCCTGCCTCTATTTTACATAAAAACAGAAAGAAGTTCGATGAAATTGTTTGAAAAAATTTGAAAATGACCCTTGATACATTTTGTAAAAGGTGTTAAAGTGTGAATTATTATAAAAGAAAATGAATATTTATTCTTTAGGGGGATGCAAAATGGAGAAGAAAAAAGTTGTGTTAGCATATTCTGGAGGTCTTGATACTTCCGTTGCAATTAAATGGTTACAAGAGAAGAATTATGATATTATCGCGCTTTGCTTAGATCTAGGGGAAGGTAAAGATTTAGCGTTTGTAAAAGAAAAAGCACTTGCAGTAGGTGCAATTAAATCGTATATGGTGGATGTTCAAGAAGAATTCGCGAATGAATATGCATTGATGGCGATGCAAGCACACACATTATACGAAGGGAAATATCCTCTTGTCTCTGCATTATCTCGTCCGCTTATTGCGAAAAAGTTAGTGGAAATTGCAGAACAAGAAGGCGCAACTGCAGTTGCACATGGATGTACAGGGAAAGGGAATGACCAAGTTCGTTTTGAAGTTTCTATTCAAGCATTAAATCCTTATTTAGAAGTGATTGCACCTGTGCGTGAATGGAAATGGTCACGTGAAGAAGAAATTGCATATGCAAAAGAAAATGATGTACCAATTCCGATTAATTTAGATAGCCCATTTTCAATCGATCAAAACTTATGGGGACGCAGCAACGAATGTGGAATTTTAGAAGATCCATGGGCAGCGCCGCCAGAAGATGCATATGAGATGACATTGGCATTAGAAGATACACCGAATAAACCAGAATTTGTAGAAATCGGCTTTGAAGCAGGCGTACCAACGACTTTAAATGGCACTGCATATCCACTTTCAGAATTAATTAAAACGTTAAATGCGCTTGCTGGAAAACACGGTGTTGGACGTATCGATCACGTAGAAAATCGTCTTGTCGGTATTAAATCTCGTGAAGTATACGAATGCCCAGCAGCAATGACGTTAATTACAGCACATAAAGAGCTAGAAGATTTAACACACGTAAAAGAAGTAGCACATTTTAAACCGGTGATTGAGCAGAAAATAACAGAACTTATTTATAACGGTTTATGGTTCTCTCCTTTAAAACAAGCGCTCCATGCATTTTTACAAGAGACGCAAAAGAATGTAACAGGTACAGTGCGTGTGAAATTATTTAAAGGTCATGCGATTGTAGAAGGACGTAAATCTGAGTACTCTTTATACGATGAAAAGCTAGCAACATATACTGCCCAGGACGAATTTAATCATGATGCAGCAGTTGGATTCATTTCGTTATTTGGTTTACCGACGAAAGTATACAGCCAAGTGAATCAAAAGAAGGTGGAAGCGTGAGCAAACTTTGGGGCGGACGTTTTACAGAAGAAGCGGAGGCATGGGTTGAGGAATTTGGAGCATCCATCTCCTTCGATCAACAATTAGTAAATCAAGATATAAATGGGAGTATTGCACACGTAACGATGCTAGCAAAGCAAGGCATCGTTACGAAAGAAGAAGCAGAGAAAATAAAGATAGGGCTTCAATGTTTACTAGAGGAAGCGAAAGAAAATAAATTGAGTTTCTCAGTCGAGGCTGAGGACATTCATTTAAATATCGAAAAGATGTTAATTGAAAACATCGGTGAAGTAGGAGGGAAACTTCATACTGGCCGAAGCCGTAATGATCAAGTAGCGACAGATATGCACTTGTATTTAAAAGAAAAAGTAGAACATATTATAAAAGCTACAAAACAATTGCAAACCGTTCTTGTTCATCAAGCGGAAAATAACATTGAAACAATTATGCCTGGCTATACGCACTTGCAGCGTGCGCAGCCGATTTCATTTGCGCATCATATTCTTGCTTACTTTTGGATGTTAGAGCGCGATGTGAATCGTTATGAAGATTCGTTAAAGCGTATTAACATTTCACCATTAGGAGCAGGAGCACTAGCTGGTACAACATTCCCGATTGACCGAGAATATAGTGCGGAGCTTCTTGGATTTAATGGAATCTATGAAAATAGTTTAGATGCGGTAAGTGATCGTGATTTCATACTGGAGTTTTTAAGTAACTCATCTATGCTTATGATGCACTTATCACGCTTTTGCGAAGAACTTATTTTGTGGAGTAGTCAAGAGTTTCAATTTATTGAAATGAGCGATCAATACGCAACAGGAAGCAGTATTATGCCGCAGAAGAAAAATCCGGATATGGCGGAACTTATTCGTGGTAAAACGGGCAGAGTATACGGTAATTTATTCAGTTTACTTACAGTAATGAAAGGATTGCCGCTCGCTTACAATAAAGACTTACAAGAAGATAAAGAAGGAATGTTTGATACAGTGAAAACAGTAGAAGGATGCCTTCATATTATGGCAGGCATGATTGAAACGATGACTGTAAACAAAGAAAAAATGGGGCAAGCTGTGACGCAAGACTTTTCTAACGCAACAGAAATTGCCGACTATTTAGCAAGCAAGGGACTGCCGTTCCGTCAAGCTCATGAAATTGTCGGGAAACTAGTTCTTCATTGTACGCAAAAAGGAATCTATTTATTAGATGTATCACTTGAAACGTATAAAGAAATGAGTCCGTTATTTGAAGAAGATTTATATGAAGTTCTTTCACCTTATGCAGCTGTAAAGCGCCGTAATAGTGCTGGTGGGACTGGATTTAAGCAAATTGAAAAGGCTTTGGAGAAGGCAAAGGGGTTAGTTGGAGAGTTTGTTGGAAGTTAAATGATGCATGATATAGAAGGTAAGGTGCTTTTTTAGAAGTACCTTACCTTTTTGTGTTTAGATTTTTAGGTATGTATCTATCATTTCATAATTGTTTTTCATAATCATAAAGTGATGCCTCTCATGTATCGCTAATAGCTGAATAGATTGAATAAGGTTAGGGTAGTGAGCAATTGGATCTAAAAATACGATATGACCTGCAATATTTTCTTCTATATTTTGAACTAGTTTCTTTATTTCATCTGTTTCACGTGAGAGTAATTCTTCTAATTCGTTTACATTCATAGAGTAATAGATTTTTTTTGAAGGGATTAAAATCCAAGGAGCTTTCATTCCTTTACCGTGTTTTTCTTTATATTCGGCATAAATGTCATGTATGTCAGTTGCAAATGGGGTGTTTTTTCTTAGCTTGGCATAAGGGATAAGAGTGAAAGAGAATTTAATCGCTACTTTTAGCATCTTTGCAATTAAATATAAATGATAAAAATGCTCACCGATAGACCATTTTCCGTCCTCTTTCCTATACCATAGTTGTTCGTGTGAAAGGGCATGAAGCTTAGGTAGGAACTGGTTTCTTTGTACATGTAATGTGTGAAAATGTTTTGAGATATTTTCAGATTGCATATTTTAGTATCCTCCATGCTTTTTCCTAATTATAACATTTTTTGTATGAATTTAATTAAGCCTAGAACAATATGTTCTAGGCTTAAAGTTTCATCGATTAATCATACTTATGTCGATCTTTCGTAATTCGAATATACTCAATATCCATCAAATCTCGAAGTAGTGCACCGTTACTTAGTTCCACGCCATGTTTCTCTTTAAAATGTGTGCGGATCGTATGTAACATTTCGATTTCTTTCCCATTCACATCTAAAATAATACGTTCATAATCATCCATGTAGCATCCTCCTTTTCTAAACACATATATTTTGTCCGTCTATTTCTAAAAAATGTATGTTAATGTAATGTTAGGAAATGAGAAAGGAATGGAAAATGAGGCGTATTTATTTTGTAGGGTTAATTGTGTACACGCTAATTGTATTACACGTTGCATTCCCGAGCGTATTTTCATTTGAGAATGTAGACACAGTACACGTTGTGATATTTATCTTTACTTTATTTGTGATAGATTGCTGTATTTCGATATGGCTTTCGAAAAGAAAAAATGTACAAGATAAAACAGAAATAGAACGGAAAAAGAGAAAACGTTCATTTTGGATGACAACGTATTGTTTTTCTTTAGTGATTGCTGCTGCATTTTTTAGTGAGCATATTCCACTAGAAAGATTGGATATTGAATTTTGGGCAATCGTATTTGCATGTTATTTTTTTATGCATTTTCTTCCTTATATGAAAGAAAGGCGAGGAGAAGAGGAAGATCCGATTGAAGAAGAAGTGAGAGAACAAGAGAGTAAGAGAATAGAAGAAGCCATAAAGAAACTTGGCGAACAAAAGTGGTATTTGAAATCAAAAATCATATATGTTCTTTGCTTTATCACGCCGCCAATCGGTTATTTGTATGTATTCTGCCTTCGTAAAAAAATGACAGAAGATGCAAAGCAAACGTACTTAACGGTTGCGACGATAATGATGGCACTATGGTCTTTGAAGTTCCTGCCGCCCTATGTGTTGGCAGTTACCGTTGTTGTTGTGGTTTGTCTTGTACTTATATTGAAGTTTGTGAAATGAAAAACACCAAGCCTATGTGGACTTGGTGTTTTATTTATGAATTAAAGATCACCTTGCTCCTCATCACCACGAACAACAAGGACATCGCATTTCGCATAGCGAATAATATGTTCAGAGACGCTACCAATTAGGAAACGTTCTACAGCATTTAAACCAGTTGCACCACACATAATTAAATCCACTTTATGGTTTGGAGCGATTTCTTTTGAAATTTTAGATTTAGGATTACCAAATTCTAATACAGTTTCCACTTTTTCAAGACCAGCTTCAAGCGCAGTTTTTTTGTAGTCTTCTAATAAGTCTTCTGCAAATAGATTTGCGCGTTCAGCAATTGCACGGCTATAAGCCTCTACTGCTGAGTATGCTTTTACATCAACGATATGAGCAATTGTTAATGTTGCGTTGTTTCGTTTTGCAACTTGAATTGCTTTTTTAAAGGCTTTTTCTGCTTCTTTAGAACCGTCCACCGCAATTAAAATATTTGTATATGTATTATTCATAGTAAATTCCTCCCAATCATTTTTATTACCGTTTACAACTTTATTATAAAACAAATTTTGGTAATGTGCTTGTCGGAAACGTTACAGAATTTTGAAAACTTTGCTTTAATTCATTTTAGTTGTAATTGAAGCGAGAACTTGTTACATATGGAGTATAGCAATTTAAAAGGAGGCATGTTTGTGAGACACGCGCTCATTACAGCCGGTACGAAAGGTTTAGGAAAGCAAGTAACAGAAAAGTTATTGGCTAAAGGATATTCAGTAACAGTAACATATCATAGCGATACAAGTGCTATGGAAACAATGAAAGAAACATATAAAAATATGGAAGAACGTCTACAGTTCGTGCAAGCTGATGTCACGAAAAAGGAAGATTTACATAAAATAGTAGAAGAAGCGATGAGCCGTTTTGGCAAAGTTGACTTCTTAATTAATAATGCTGGTCCTTACGTATTTGAAAGGAAAAAATTAGTCGATTACGAAGAAGACGAATGGAATGAAATGATCCAGGGTAATTTAACAGCGGTGTTTCATTTATTAAAACTTGTCGTACCGATTATGAGAAACCAACAATTTGGCCGTATTATTAACTATGGATTTCAAGGGGCAGATAGCGCGCCTGGATGGATTTATCGTTCAGCCTTTGCAGCTGCGAAAGTCGGACTTGTTTCTTTAACGAAAACAGTCGCATACGAAGAAGCTGAATACGGTATTACTGCGAATATGGTATGTCCTGGTGATATAATTGGTGAAATGAAAGAGGCAACGATTGAAGAAGCACGAAATCTGAAAGGTAGTAACACACCAATTGGTAGATCTGGAACAGGTGAAGATATCGCAAGAACCATTTCGTTTTTATGTGAGGACGATTCTGATATGATTACGGGCACGATTATTGAAGTAACAGGTGCTGTTGATGTTATTCATAGACATCGATAGAATTAAATAAAGTGAAGTTTCGAATAATTGGACAGTTTATCCTTTATACTGAGAGGTACGGATAATACTGTCCTTTCATGTAAGATTAAATCTATCGGAAAACTTGTATTATTTTTGTCAAATATTGAGATATTATGTTAGAATATAAGAGCGTAGAAAGCGCTTTAAAAAATGATTCAGGGGTCATTTCATAACTCAAGGGGGAACTAATAATGCGTATCGGTATTCCAACAGAAATTAAAAACAATGAAAACCGTGTGGCAATGACGCCAGCGGGAGCTGTACATTTAGTACAAAATGGTCATGAAGTTTTTGTTCAAAAAGGAGCAGGTATAGGATCAGGCTTTACAGATGAAGAATACGTACAAGCTGGTGCGAAACTTGTTGAAACTGCTGAAGAAGCATGGAATCAAGATATGGTTATGAAGGTAAAAGAGCCAGTTGCAAGTGAATACGGCTATTTCCGCGAAGGTTTAATTTTATTCACATACTTACACTTAGCTCCAGAACCAGAATTAACGAAAGCATTAATTGATAACAAAGTGGTATCAATTGCATACGAAACAGTACAATTAGACAATCGTTCTTTACCATTACTTGCACCAATGAGTGAAGTAGCTGGTCGTATGTCTGCACAAATCGGTGCACAATTCCTTGAGAAAAACAAAGGCGGTAAAGGTATCTTGCTTGCAGGCGTTCCAGGGGTGAAACGCGGCAAAGTAACAATTATCGGCGGTGGTCAAGCTGGTACAAACGCAGCGAAGATTGCAGTAGGTTTAGGTGCAGATGTAACAATCATCGACTTAAGTGCAGAACGTCTTCGTCAGTTAGATGACATTTTCGGAAACCAAGTAAAAACGTTAATGTCTAACCCGTATAACATTGCAGAAGCTGTAAAAGAATCTGATCTTGTAATCGGTGCAGTATTAATCCCAGGTGCAAAAGCGCCAAAACTTGTAACAGAAGAAATGATTCAATCAATGGAACCAGGTTCTGTCGTTGTAGATATCGCGATTGACCAAGGTGGTATTTTCGAAACAACTGACCGTATTACAACTCATGATAACCCAACTTATGAAAAACACGGCGTTGTTCACTATGCAGTTGCAAACATGCCAGGTGCGGTTCCACGTACATCAACTCTTGCATTAACAAACGTAACAGTACCATATGCAGTACAAATTGCTAACAAAGGCTATAAAGACGCTTGCTTAGGCAACTCTGCATTATTAAAAGGTATTAACACATTAGATGGCTATGTAACATTCGAAGCAGTGGCAGAAGCACACGGCTTACAATACGCTGATGCAAAAGAGCTTCTTGAAAAAGCTCCTGCTTTATCATAATAGAGATACATTTAAGACCTTCCTTTACGAGGAGGGTCTTTTTTTAGGGAATAATATGTAAAAAATTGTTACTTATTGATGTTAATGGATGTTTATTGTGATAATTTAGAATTATACAATAAAAAAGAGGGGATTCAATGGGGAGCAAAAATAAGAAGAAAAAGCAAGCTAAGAGACAAAAATATATAAAGAAAAAACAGGAACAGAACATTCCAACTTCAAAAAAAATAGTCATTATGATAGAAAAAACGTTTCGGTATGTTTGTATGGTTCTGTATGTGATTTTGTGTATGGGTTCATTTGGGGTGCTTTACAGTTTTGGGATAACACCGAATATTATTGAGAGTATTTTAGAGTTTATACTTGCCGTAATAGAATTAGTTTTATTCATTATATTCTTTGATACAGTATGGCCTAGTCATGAAAGTAAGAGAGATAGGAAAAGAAAAAAGAGAAAAAAATCTTCATACGTTTCAAGTTCGTCAAGTGGATTTGGTGACTACAGTAGCAACAATTGTAGTAGCTCAAGTGATGGTGGAGGAGATTGCGGAGGTGGTGGAGATTAAATTGGTTATTTCAAAAAAACGAATAGTGAAAGGATGGAACGAAATATGGAAACTGTGAACTTAATAGAACTAACAAAAGATATTCAAAATCAACATAAAAACTTCGTCGTTTCAAATGTAAATAGTCATTGCTTACGAATTGCTGTATTTACGGGTGAATATGATTGGCACTATCATTCTAATTCGGATGAATTATTCATTGTATTAGAGGGAGAACTATTTATCGATTTTCAAGATGGAGAAACAGCGGTTTTAAAACCAAATGATTCAATTTTAATTCCAGCATGTACGATTCATAGAACGAGAGCATTAAAGAGAACGGTAAATCTTTGTTTTGAAAATATAGAGGCTGATACGATTATTGTGGAGGTCGTATGAGAAGGTTAGAGATTGAAGAATACGATAAAGTAATTCCACTTTTAGAAGGGAATCAACGAACAACGACTTTTGCGTATGCAGTTTGTGATCAAAACATAAATGGTGAAATTTTTATAAATGAGAAATTAACAGCAGGACTAATCGTCACAGCTAACGGCATTTATTATTTGTTTGGTGATACTTATGACCAAAGTTTTAACGAAGATTTAGTTTCATACATTGAAACAGCTATTGAAAAAACAGAGAAACGATTTACACTGTTCACTTCGAGTAAAGAGTGGGAAATGATGATTGAGGAGCGTTTTAGTAATACACTTTGGAAAATTCCACGAATGACATTTCAATTTCAAAGAGAAATTTTTGAAGCTAGAAAACGAGATTTAAACAAAAATACATATGAAGTTAAGTGTATTGATAAAAGCAATATAGAAAGAAGCAATGAATTTACAGAGGACTATTACAAAGAGTATTGGGGATCAAAAGAAGTGTTTTTAAATAGTGGCTTTGGTTTTTATATAGAACAAGATGGGATGATTGTAGCTGAATGTGTTTCAATATTTAACGGGAATGGATTTGCTGAAATTGATATTGTAACGCATGAAGCGTATCAAGGGAAAGGGTTAGCTCACGCTGTCGCAACACGTTTTATTGAGCATTCCATGCAAAATGATATTATACCGTGCTGGGATTGTTATGTAGACAATATTCCTTCGCAAAAATTAGCTAGTAAATTAAGTTTTCATAATCCAATAGAATATAGTTTGTTTGTACGTAAGAGAACGGGGGAATAAAAATGAATGTGGAGTTAACGAGATTTAAAGTGAAACAAGGTAAAAGTCATCGTGTAGATGAATGGATGCAGCTTCTTAATGGCAATATGAAAGAAGTGCTTTTGACATTAAACGACGAGAAAATGTATGTAGAGACAATTTTCCGGGAAATAAGAGATGGAGAAGAGTACTTATATTGGTATTCTGTGCAAGGAGAAGGTGGGGCTCTTGTCGAAAATTCTCATCATGAAATTGATAAAAAGCACTTAGCGTTTTGGTATGAGTGTATTAATGAAGAAGCGCCGGCTATTGATATGAAAACAGAAGTCGTTATGATTCAAGATGTTGTGAAAGAAGCGATGAAATAATAGAATAATATTTTTGTGAGAAGTGCATCAAAATGGATGTGCTTTTTATTATGAAAATTTTTTCGAAAAGGCTGTATACATTTTGTGCTCTCAAACGTTGAGTATATAGAAAGGAGAGCTAGATGAGTCATGATACGTTTGAATCATTATTAATAGAGAAATCAAAAGCTGTGTTTGGATTTCAGGGGAGTTATGCTGATAGAAAGGCGAGTACGAGTTGATTGGTTCTATGAAATCTTTAAGTGAAAATAAAGGGGGGATATCAAGAACATTTTAGGACAAACTATGATGAGATGAACAACTTCGAATCAAAAGACCTACCAATATATGGTGTAGTTGTAACAGGCGAAACAGAGGATTTACAAAGTTTACAAGGAGCACCATATATTAAGGCTGCTGTTAGAGGTGTAACAGTTGAGAAATATTGATTACAAGTAATTAATGTGAATAATCAGAAAACTTATGTTATAATATGGGAAAAGGAGGTTTATATGAGGCAAATACATGGAGCAATTTATATTTACATAACAATGTTTTTCGTAGGAGCATCTTATGGTTTAGGGCATGTGTATTCGCATCCTGTATTAACCTTTTTGAGTGGAGCATGTATGGTGATTGCGTTTCTTGTCCACCTTTTCTCAGTTTGGATCGTGAAATTTCAAATAAATATTAGTGAAATAGAAGAAGGCACTTTTTAAGGTGCCTTCTTTTTTTAATAATATTTGGGAAGCTCTTGCAATAATTTTTCAATTTCGCATTCGGTTTCTTTACATATAGACAGTGTGTGTGAAATGTAGTCTTGTTTGATGAGATGATAAAAAGTAGAGTAAATGAGTTTGTCCCTTAAATAGCTATCAGTAACACCGATTTGCTCGAGCATATTGGAACTTAAAGAATCGATGTTAAGTGTGTTATTAATTATGTAATTATTGTTACGAATTTCTTCTAACTGTTGCTGTAACATATAAACCCCCTATTTTAGAAAATTCTGTATTTAAATAGTATAATAGACGGAAGGAATAGACAATAAATAAGTGCTTTTGAATGGAGGGGCATTATGAAGAGAGCATTATTCTTTTTTATTAGTATTTTCTTGTTAGGAAGTTGTTCGATTTCGTATGTTACTTTTTCTAGCGAGAGCAAAAGTTGGACGGGGCAATATAAAGGTCATATTAAGGATGACAGTGAAGATGGAATGTTTACGTTTCAGTATAAGGGCGGAGATGGAAATACAGAATTTAAAAATTTAGAGATTGCTATTAATGAAGCGTTTCGTACAATGACACAAACGTCAGAAAGTCATAAAGGGGCAAGGATTGAAATGAAATCATCTTGTGTAAGTTGTGCGCCTCTATCTAAAGATGAACCGATAGAGGTTGTGATTAAATGGGATGATAAGTATGAAGAGAAGATGGTTTTAAAGCGGAAATAGCGAAGAGTGAGGGATTAAAAATGAATAGAAATATGAAAATTTCTATGCATATATTTTTAAGTGTATTTCTAATCATATTATCAGCGTGTACTATGAAAACAGTAGAGCAAGTAGGAGTAAAAGAAGAACCTAAAGAAGGGTATGTAATATTGAGAAATGGCACAATATTTTTTGAAAGTGATAAAACTTTTAAAACAAAAGTAGAGTTGCAAAATTATATGGAACAACAAATGAATAAAGAGCATCCATCAGATATAGTGTTGAGTTTTAAGGAGAAAAACACATCTAATCAATTAAAAACAGGGGATAAAATAAAAGTATGGTCTTCTCATATACTTGAAAGTTACCCAGGGCAAATGATTGTAGAGAAATTTGAAGTAGTAGAGAAATAGAAAAAGGCAGCAATTACGCTGCCTTTTTATTATTTTATAAATTGTAATTCTTTCGGGAACTTCGTTAAAATTTCTGATCCGTCTTTTGTGATATAAATATCATCTTCAATACGAACGCCACCTACGTTTGGTACGTAAATACCTGGCTCGATTGTGAAGACCATACCCTCTTTTAATGGAGACTCGTTACCAGCTTTTACATCTGGATATTCGTGTACGCTAATTCCAAGTCCGTGACCAAGGCGGTGTGGGAAGAAGTCGCCGTAACCTGCATCTGCGATAACAGAGCGAGCAGCGTTGTCGATTGCGCCAAGTGTAACACCTGGTTTACATGCTTCAACTGCTTGTAGTTGTCCAGCAAGTACAGTGTTATAAATGCGAGTTTGTTCTTCAGAAATGTCACCGAATGCTACTGTACGTGTAATGTCAGAGCAATAACCTTCAATGATTACGCCTAAATCAAATAGTACGAAATCGCCGCGTTTCATTTTGTTGGCACCTGGAATACCGTGTGGAAGAGCAGAGTTTGCACCTGCTAATACCATCGTATCGAATGACATTTTATGGATGCCTTTTGTTTTTAATTCATGCTCAATAATTGCTAATACTTCTAGCTCGCTGCGATTTTCTTTAATTGCATTTACACCCACTTCAACAGCATAGTCTGCCATTTTAGCTGCTTCGCGTAAAATAGAAAGTTCTTTTTCGTCTTTAATTAAGCGAAGCTCGCGAACTTTCTCTTCAGCTGATTTGAAAGCTGCATTTGGGAATAATTTTGTTAATTCTTCGTAACGTTCTACGTTTAAATGTTCTTTTTCAATTGCAACTGCATTTGCATTGATGCCGCGGTCTTTAATTGCTTTTGCAATCATATCCCATGGTCTGTCAGTATCAGTAAATCCGATAATTTCATGTGCCCAGCCAGCGTTACGTGCTTGGCCTTCTTCCATTTTAGGACAAATTAAAATAGGTTCTTTTTCTTGGAACACAAACATACCAAGTAGTCTTTCATGTGGTTCACAATGGAAGTTCGTCATGTAGAAAACGTTTGGTGTAGAAGTTAAGAACGCAGCTTCTACGTTTTTTTCTTTTAGCCATTGCATTAAATTTTCTAATCTAGCATTCATCGATTGGCACCCCCGAGATATTTAATTACAAATATAACTTTACATCGGACGAAAGCGTTATGACAAGTAAATAGATGTTAGAAAAGACAGGGAATTAAGAAATCATGTAGAATAAAAAGTGTGAATGTGAATAGGGGAGGAATGTAATGATGAAAGTATCTTATCACGGGCATTCAGTTGTAAAGATTGAAACGAATGGAAAAGTTATTTTAATTGATCCATTTTTAACGGGAAATCCGAAAACAGATTTAAAGGCTGAAGATGTAAAAGTTGATGCGATTCTTTTATCGCATGGACATGGTGATCATGTTGGAGATACAGTAGAGCTTGCGAAGAAAAATAATGCAGTTGTTGTAGCGCCATTTGAATTAGCGACATTTTTAGGATGGCAAGGTGTAAATACACATCCGATGCATATTGGTGGTTCGCATGAATTTGACTTCGGAAAAGTGAAGTTTACACAAGCATTCCACGGTTCTAGTTATATTGATGAAGAAAATAAGACGATTACATATACAGGTATGCCAGCGGGTATTTTGTTTACAGCAGAAGAGAAAACTGTGTACCATGCAGGAGATACCGCTCTATTCTCTGATATGAAATTAATTGGGGAACTGAATAACATTGATGTAGCATTTTTACCAATTGGCGATAATTTCACAATGGGACCGGAAGACGCTGTTTTAGCTGCAAAATGGATTGGTGCGAAAACAGTTGTACCAATGCATTACAATACGTTCCCAGTTATCGAACAAGATCCATATCAATTTGTAGAAAAACTACAAAATTGTACAGGGAAAGTATTAAAATCTGGAGAAAGTATTACATTATAAAAAAGAAACCCTTCATTTGAAAAGACAAGTGAAGGGTTTTTACGTGTTCAGTATAGCTTTGAAAGCTTGTGGTTGTTTTGGTGATTCTTTTCTTTTTGGAAGTGGCTGTTCAGGTGTTTCATTCAATTCCATCGCAACTTTTTTTCCATCCACGAAAGCTAAAAATACAGCACCTATAACCTCTAAAAATTTTCTCATCATTTATCCGCTCCTTTGTTTCATTTCTTGTCTTAATTGTATATTGAAGCGTCTGGACAAACTATCGAACGAGATGACAATACCATTACATTGTTGTAATAGAAAGACGGGTGTAATGTAAGGAGTATTTTGTTATAAAAAAAATGGTACAGGTATATAAAGAGAGAGTGTAACAGTTTTGAAAATATAGTATACTGAAAATACAACACATGAAGAATTTAGGGAAAAGAAAGTATGGTGAAACCATTTGGCTACCAAGCATAATCAAATTTTAGAACATATTAATAGCCTGCCAGTAGGGCATAAAATTTCTGTGAGGCAAATTGCAAAAGATTTAGGTGTAAGTGAAGGGACAGCTTACCGTGCAATTAAAGATGCAGAAAATAAAGGGTATGTTAGTACAATTGAACGTGTCGGAACAATTCGAATTGAACAAAAGAAGAAAGAAAATATCGAAAAACTGACATATGCAGAAGTCGTTAACATTGTCGATGGTCAAGTACTTGGGGGCAGAGAAGGACTACATAAAACATTAAATAAATTCGTAATCGGAGCTATGAAATTAGAAGCGATGATGCGCTATACAGAAGCAGGGAACTTACTGATTATCGGTAACCGTACGAACGCACATCAATTAGCGTTAGAAGCTGGAGCTGCAGTGTTAATTACGGGCGGATTTGATACGGAAGATCATGTGAAGAAATTAGCAGACGAATTAAAGCTTCCAATTATTTCGAGTAGTTATGATACATTTACGGTCGCAACGTTAATTAACCGTGCAATTTATGATCAACTTATTAAGAAAGAAATTGTACTCGTTGAAGATATTTTAACGCCAATTGAAGAAACGTTATATTTAAAGCCAAATGATACAGTACAGCAATGGCATGCCTATAATGAAGAAACGATGCATGGACGTTATCCAATTGTTGATGAAAATAAAAAGGTGTTAGGTATCGTAACTTCAAAAGATATGATTGGTGTCGTAAAAGAAACACCAATTGATAAAGTGATGACAAAGCATCCGATTACGGTAAATGGAAAAATGTCTGTTGCAGCTGCGGCACGTATGATGGTATGGGAAGGTATTGAGTTACTTCCTGTTGTGGAAGAAGGGAATAAATTGCAAGGGATCATTAGTCGCCAAGATGTACTTCAGGCGCTGCAAATGATTCAGCGCCAACCGCAAGTTGGCGAAACAATTGATGACATTGTAACAAATCAATTTATGACACCGAAAGAAGCGAAAAATGAGCATCTGTATCAATTTTCAGTGACGCCACAAATGACGAATTCAATCGGAACGTTATCTTACGGTGTATTCGCAACAATTGTGACGGAAGCGACAAACCGTGTTATTCGTGCGCAGAAGAAGAGCGATTTAATTGTTGAGAACTTAACAATTTATTTCGTAAAGCCGGTTCAAATTGATAATGTTGTATCGGTTCATCCGAAAGTATTAGAAATTGGCCGTAAATTTGGTAAGGTTGATGTGGAAGTGCATCATGAAGGTAATGTTGTCGGGAAAGCATTACTTATGGTGCAGTTAATCGATAAATAAAAAGATGGAACAAATCGTTTTGATTTGTTCCATCTTTTTTTGTTGAAAGAATAGAATCAAAAAAGAAAATAAATTGCGTATTATTTCATATTCATAGTAGAAATACTCGGGAATTTGAAAGTGGAGGAAATGTCGTAGTGATAAGGAGGTGTTGAATGGCTGGGATAATTTTCTTTTTAGTTGTCGTATGTATCATAATTGTTCATGTGTTAACACATAGAAGAATGAATGGTATTAAAAAGAAGTTGTATTTTGTAAGTTTGATTCTCGCAAGTATTGGTTCCTTTATTCCTATATCAGGAGAAAATGAGCTTGATTTCCTTTATTTTGGTGTACCAGCTGAAACGTTTGTTTATTATGGTGGTTGGGAAGTCTGGTTTAATCCATTAGGGTTTTTCTTTAACTTTATTTTGTTTTATTGGGTATTGAAGCTACTGCTAAAGATATGGGAGGGTTTTAGCTGGAAGACAAAGAAGTAGCAGGATATATATGTGGAGAAGTAATTATATAATTAAAAATCAGAATATTAATTCAATTTGATTTTATACTATGTTATAATTGTATTGTAAGATAATGGATTTTTGGAAGGTGGTATACCATATGTCATCAGAATTACTCCTTTTTGTTGGTATCGCACTATTTTACTTTCTTGTAATGATACCGATTCAATATTTATATTTACAAGGACTGCATGAAAAAAAGAAACGAACAGGATTATCACAGCGAGAACTATATGAAAAGATGTCCTTTGAAGAAGAGCAATTACATTTTCATGTGCAAGGTAACCTCTTTAATATACCATCCGCGTTTGTTGCATATATGATTTTGAAAGTTAAGGGACGTAAAAAAGCATCACAATATTGATGCTTTTTTACGTTGTTTTATAAGATTCGGCTTCTTTGACTGCCAATGGTAGAAAGTGTTTATATTGGCGGAATCCATTAAATGTACTCGCGCTGCCAAATAAAATAAATAAAGCACCAACAATAATGCGGGCAGTTGAAAGTTCTAAAAAGAATTGGTTTATCCCGAAAAATAGGACGAATAAGCCGAGTGCCATCGCGGATTTTCCAGAGAGCCACCCTTTCTCCATCGGACGGTTTGTACGAAAGAATTTTGTTTTATAGAAAAGATACAACATAAATGAGACGATAATACAAAAGACTAATACTGGCATAATGCACACTCCCATCGCTTCGTATAAAATGGTAAAGAAAAAGAAATATCTAAACTTTCTAATTTTTATTATAAAGCAATTGTTCGCATGTATGAAATATTTTCCGTTATAATGGGGGATAAAGTGAAGAAGTTGAATAAAAAGGAGATTATACATATGCATGAACAAATTTTAGGAGCAATTAAAGAGTTTGATACGATTATTATTCATCGTCATGTACGTCCGGATCCAGATGCATTGGGTTCTCAGTGCGGACTTGGTACAATTCTGCAAGAATCGTTTCCAGAGAAAAATATTTATATGGTTGGGTACAACGAGCCTTCTTTATCGTTTTTACGAGTAATGGATGATATTGAAGATAGTGTATATGAAGATGCACTTGTTATTGTTTGTGATACAGCAAATCAAGAGCGTGTTTGTGATCAACGTTATACAAAAGGAAAGATGTTAATTAAAATTGATCATCATCCGAATGAAGATCCATACGGAGATATTACGTGGGTGGATACGACAGCTAGTTCTACAAGTGAAATGATTTATGAGTTTTACAGTTATGGAAAAGATAAAGGATTAAAGATAACAACAGAAGCAGCTCGCCTTATTTTAGCGGGTATTGTCGGTGATACAGGTCGTTTCTTATTCCCGAATACAACAGCAAAAACACTTCGTTACGTAAGTGAGCTCGTTGACATGGGTGTTAAATTCACAGATTTATACAATGAGATGTATAAGACGAAAGAAAAAATTGCTCGTTTAAACGGTTATATTTTACAAAACTTTACGATGGTAGAAGAAGGTGCAGCGTATATTAAATTAACGAAAGAGGTACTAGAAGAGTTTGATGTACTTCCTTCTGAAGCATCTGGTGTTGTCGGAGCGCTTGGTAATATTGACGGATTAAAGGCATGGGTTCTATTTTTAGAGGAAGGCGATGTGATTCGTGTTCGTCTTCGTTCAAAAGGACCAGTTATTAATAAATTAGCAATGCAATATAATGGTGGAGGACATCCGATGGCTTCTGGTGCAAAAGCATCTTCTTGGGAAGAAGCGGATCGTCTTTTTGCTGATTTACGTGAGCTGTGTAGATAAAAATTGTATGTTGAACGAAAGAGAAGGAGAGGCACTGAAGCCCTCCTTTTTTGTTTTTAAATCCAAATATCATTAAATGGAGATTTACGGAGGTATTTTTTATTTTTCTTTCTCTATAACAATACTAATTTCCAGTACGGTATCAAAAGAGACTGTGTCTACTTTAAAGCGATATATACGATCGTAATGTTTGTACGTTTTATTTTCGATTACTTTTTTGAGTAGGTCTTTATTTTTTGCGATGCTTTGAATGTTTTTCGTTAAAAGATGCTGGAGATCATTATGGATAGAAGTAGTCATGTTTTCGAGTGTAAGGTTGTCTAAATCATATTTTTCACGATTTATAATTTTTATTTTAATTTCTTGAATTGTTAAGAGCCGCTTATTTTCTGTATTCAATTTCTCTTGATCTTCGAGAAGGACGTGGAGTTTTGCTTCTTGCTTTTCTATAATTTCTCTTTGTTCTGCTATTTCACTAGCTTGTTCCTGCTGAAAAACACCATATATGTACAAAAAAATAAACCAGCTCAAAACGCCTCCAACAGCAGCACCTGCTAAAACTAAGTACCATCTTTTGGCTGTATTGGCACTTGGTACTCTCATACATGTTCCTGCGTTAGCCATTTAATAATAATAAGACCAGTTTGCATACCACCAGTTGCAAAAAAAATAAGGAGAATTTGTTTTACGATATCTTTCATATCTCCGCCAAAGAAGCTTCTTTCAAAGCTATAAAAGGTATCGAACGTTCCACCTATCGCTGCAACGAGTGCCCAGATTCTTAAATTTTGTGCAAATTGATTAATATAAGTTAGAGCTGGTTTTCCAATGAGAAATGCACCAAATCCGCCAATTAATGAACCACCAAGTATAACTCCAAAGGCAATAAAGTAACTAATAATAAGCAGAGAGAAAAAAGTATGTTCTCTTACATCCATCGTCATTCCCCTTTCTTCTTCATGTATATGGACAAAGTATGAGAAGTATGTTTTGATTTCCGCTTTCCTCATCACCTATAATAAAAGTAGTCAAATAGGTAAAGAGAGGGTACAACAGTGAAGTTTGTGCATTTACAATGTCAAACCGTTTTTAGTTTGTTAAAAAGTGCTTGTAAAATTGATGAGCTTGTCATTCGGGCGAAAGAGCTTGGATTTTCATCGCTGGCCATTACAGATGAAAATGTTATGTATGGAGTTATTCCGTTTTATAAAGCATGCAAGAAAAATGGTATACAGCCTATTATCGGCTTAACAGCTTCTATTTTTAGTGAAGAAGAAGAAAAGTCTTATCCACTCGTCTTACTTGCTGAGAATGAAATAGGCTATCAAAATTTATTGAAAATTTCTAGCAGCATTATGACGAAGTCAAAAGAGGGTATTCCAAAGAAGTGGCTCGCCCATTATGCGAAAGGATTAATTGCAATTTCACCAGGGAAAGACGGAGAGATTGAACAGTTATTATTAGAAGACAAAGAGAGTCAGGCTGAAGAAGTAGCTCATACGTATCAAAATATGTTCAGCAATTTTTATATAAGTTTGCAGCATCATGCGATTCAAGATGAACTGCTTTTACAAGAAAAGCTGCCTGAATTTATTAATAAGGTAAACGTTCCAGTCGTTGCAACAAATGATGTACGCTACATTAATCAAAGTGATGCACTTGTTCATGAATGTTTATTATCTGTTGAAGGCGGAACGAAAATGACTGATCCAGATAGGCCGAGAATGAAAACGGATCAATATTATTTAAAGTCATCGGATGAAATGGAAGCACTATTTTCTCATGCTGAGGAAGCGATTCAAAATACAATAAAAATCGCGGAGCGTTGCCGAGTAGAAATTCCTTTCCATGTAAATCAATTACCGAAATTTCCTGTTCCATCTAACGAGACGAATGATACGTATTTGCGCCGTGTTTGTGAAGAAGGCTTGCGCAAACGATATGGTACGCCGAAAGAAGTGCACATACAGCGTTTGAATCATGAATTAGATGTGATTTCTAGTATGGGATTTAGTGACTATTTCCTCATCGTATGGGACTTTATGAAATACGCACATGAAAATCATATTTTAACAGGACCAGGACGTGGATCGGCAGCTGGTTCACTCGTTTCTTACGTATTGGAGATTACAGATATCGATCCGATTGAATATGACTTACTATTTGAAAGGTTTTTAAATCCTGAACGTGTGACACTTCCAGATATTGATATTGATTTTCCAGATATAAGACGTGATGAGATGATTCGATATGTGAAAGATAAATATGGTCAGCTTCGTGTTGCTCAAATTGTAACGTTCGGAACTCTTGCAGCGAAAGCCGCAATTAGGGACATCGCTCGTGTAATGGGGCTTCCGCCAAGAGATATTGACATATTTTCAAAACTTATCCCATCAAAGCTTGGTATAACGTTAAAAGATGCATATGAGGAATCTCAGTCACTCCGTGAGTTTATACAAGGGAATCTTTTGCATGAGCGTGTGTTTGAAATTGCAAAACGTGTAGAGGGATTACCGCGTCATACGTCTATTCATGCGGCCGGCGTTATTATGAGCCAAGAACCGTTAACAGGAAGTGTAGCAATTCAAGAAGGGCATAACGATGTTTATGTTACGCAATATCCAGCCGATGCATTAGAAGAGCTTGGGTTGCTCAAGATGGACTTTTTAGGATTACGTAATTTAACGTTACTTGAAAATATTATAAAGTTTATTGTGAAAAAAACGGGGAAACACATTGATATAAGAAATTTACCTCTTCAAGATGAAAAGACGTTTCAATTGTTAGGAAGAGGGGATACAACAGGTGTATTCCAGCTTGAATCAGGTGGTATGCGAAATGTACTTCGTGGGTTAAAACCGAATGAATTTGAAGATATAGTTGCTGTTAACTCGTTATACAGACCGGGACCGATGGAACAAATTCCAACCTTTATTGAATCGAAGCACGGAAAACGACGAATTGAATATTTACATCCGGACTTAAAGCCGATTTTAGAAAGAACATATGGCGTAATTGTATACCAAGAACAAATTATGCAAATCGCATCGAAGTTAGCCGGATTTTCGCTTGGAGAAGCGGATTTACTGCGCCGTGCAGTGAGTAAAAAGAATCGTGATATTTTAGATCAAGAACGTAAGCATTTTGTTCAAGGTTGTTTGAAAAACGGATACGATGAGACAGCTTCAGAACAAATTTACGATTTGATTGTAAGATTTGCGAACTACGGTTTTAACCGAAGTCACGCTGTAGCTTACAGTATGATCGGATATCAGCTTGCCTATTTAAAAGCGAATTATACGCTAGAATTTATGACAGCACTATTATCAAGTGCAATTGGAAATGAAGATAAGATTGTGCAGTATATACGAGAAACGAAACGAAAAGGGTTTCATGTTTTGCCACCGTCTCTTCAGAGAAGTGGTTATAACTTCCAAATGGAAGGGAATGCGATACGTTACAGTTTACTTTCAATTCGAAATATCGGGATGGCTACAGTGACGGCGTTACTCGAAGAACGAGAGGAAAAAATGTTCGAAGATTTATTTGAATTTTGTCTTCGTATGCCATCAAAGTTTGTAACGGAGCGAAATTTAGAAGCGTTTGTCTGGTCGGGATGTTTTGACGATTTTGGTGTTTCGAGAACGAATTTATGGAAAAGTCTTAAAGGAGCGCTAGAGTACGCGAACCTTGCACGTGATTTAGGAGATGCTGTTCCAAAATCAAAATATGTACAAGGAGAAGAGCTACCCTTTATTGAACAGTTAAATAAAGAGAAAGAAGCCCTCGGTTTTTATTTATCTAGTTACCCGACAGCGCAGTATGCGAAGTTAGGAAAAGAATTAGAAATCCCATCTCTAGCTCAGGCGATGCGACATAAGAAAAAAGTACAAAGAGCGATTGTGTATATAACAAGTGTGAGAGTGATTCGTACGAAAAAGTTTCAAAAGATGGCGTTTATTACATTTTGTGATCAAAATGATGAAATGGAAGCGGTTGTTTTCCCGGAAACGTATATACATTTCTCAGACAAGTTACAAGAAGGGGCAATTGTTTTAGTTGACGGTACGATTGAGCTAAGGAATCATAAGCTGCAATGGATTGTAAATGGACTCTATCCGTTAGAGGAAATGGATGTTTATGAAGAAAAGAAAGACGCATCTGTTTACGTGAAATTGCCATCTCAGTATGAGAAAAAGCTTTTAAATCAGGTTACAAAAATATTGTTTGACTATTCAGGTTTTGCGAAAGTACTAATTTATTATGAAAAGGAACATAAAATGGTACAATTATCTCGAAGTTTATCAATTCATCCAAGTGAAGAATGCTTAGGAACACTTCGTGAAATTGTCGGCGGCGAAAATGTCGTTGTGAAAATATAATGGACAATTTCCCTACACTTCGATTATTATAGTAGTAGTGTTCGTGGTCAGACCACTTGGAGAAATTGATATCAGCAAGAATAATTTGAGGAGAGTGGATAGTTTGTCAACACTTCGTGAAGAAGCACTTCACATGCATAAAGTGCATCAAGGAAAATTAGAAACTGTATCAAAAGTAAAAGTAGAAAATGCAAAAGATTTAAGTCTTGCATATTCTCCAGGGGTTGCAGAGCCTTGTAAAGAAATTTATGACGATAAAAGTAAGGTATATGAATATACAATGAAGGGAAATATGGTAGCAGTTGTGACAGATGGAACGGCTGTACTTGGTCTTGGTAACATTGGACCTGAAGCATCTCTTCCAGTAATGGAAGGTAAAGCTGTATTATTCAAGAGCTTTGCTGGTGTAGATGCATTCCCGATTGCCTTAAATACAAACGATGTAGATAAAATTGTTGAAACTGTAAAATTAATGGAGCCAACTTTTGGCGGTGTAAACTTAGAAGATATTGCAGCACCAAACTGCTTCGTTATTGAAGAACGTTTGAAAAAAGAAACAAATATTCCTATCTTCCATGATGATCAACACGGAACAGCTATCGTAACAGTAGCGGGCCTTGTAAACGCGCTGAAATTAGTTGGAAAGAAAATGTCTGACATTAAAGTTGTCGCAAATGGCGCAGGTGCAGCGGGTATTGCAATCATTAAACTTTTATATCGCTATGGTGTACGTGACGTTATTATGTGTGACCGTAAAGGTGCAATCTATGAAGGTCGCCCTACAGGTATGAATCCGGTGAAAGATGAAGTTGCAAAATATACAAATAAGAATCGTATTGAAGGTTCTTTAGCTGACGTTTTACAAGGTGCGGACGTATTCATTGGTGTATCTGCAGCAGGTGCATTAACTGAAGAGATGGTTCGTACAATGAATGACGATGCAATTATTTTTGCAATGGCGAATCCGGTTCCAGAAATTATGCCAGAATTGGCAAAAGCAGCGGGCGCAGCTGTTGTTGGAACAGGTCGTTCTGACTTCCCGAACCAAGTAAATAATGTACTAGCGTTCCCTGGTATTTTCCGCGGTGCACTTGATGTACATGCGACACAAATTAATGAAGAAATGAAGATGGCAGCTGTACAAGCCATTGCAGAGCTTGTATCAGAAGATGAGTTGAATGCGGACCATATCATTCCGGCGCCATTTGACGCGCGTGTAGCGCCTCAAGTAGCGGCTTACGTTGCGAAAGCGGCAATGGAGACAGGAGTAGCTCGCCGTCAAGTAGATCCAAATGAAGTCGCTGAGAAAACAAAACAATTAGCGCTGATTGGTAAAGAATAAGCGAGGAATTTCCATTGACATCATCAAATACAAAAGTATATCTCGAAATTGTAAAAAAAATCCGTTCCATAATGGAAGAGGATGGTTTAGTAGCGGGGGATCGTTTGCCGTCTGAGCGTGAGTTAAGTTCACGCTTAAACGTTGGACGTTCCTCTGTAAGAGAAGCATTGCGTGCTTTAGAACTTGTAGGGTTAATTGAAACAAGACGTGGTGAGGGGACGTTTATTCGAAACTTTTACGATAACGGTCTTGTACAATTAATTGCTCCGTTCTTGCTGCAAGATGAGAAAACAATTCGTGATTTATTACAAACAAAACGATTGCTTGAGAAAGATATGATTCGAATTGTATGTGATTTGCCGAAAGAAACGTTTTCTAAAGTGCTAAGTAAATTACACCAAGTGCTTGAAGAAAATGAAAGCTCAATTCCAATGCTTCATCAAACGTTCTTTAAAACACTTATTGAACAATTCGATAATTATTTACTTTATCGCATTTGGATGATCGTAAATGATTACGTTGCAACGCTTTCTTGTGAAATTTCAGGAGATTCTATCGAAATATATAGAAAGCTTTATGCTGCCTTGAAAGAGAAACAAGAAAATGATGCGTTAAAAATTTACGATGAATTAGTAGAGAATATACAGTTTCACTCGTAATGTATAAAATTTGTCGAAATGACCATGACACGTTATGACAAACATTCTACCGCATAGCGGTTAAAGTTAAACGTAAAGAGTGAGGTTATTAGACAGATTGAGAAGATAAGGCTAACATCAAACTTTGGTGTTAGCCCAATTTTCTTCTTGCGCTAACCTTAGCTCTCAACGAAGGGGGTCAAATTGTGCTAAGAGATTTATTCGTGAAAAAGAAAAAGTACGCTGCAATACCTTCAGAACAAGTACGAAAAGATGTACCGGATGGCGTTATGACAAAATGTCCGAAATGTAAAAAAATCATGTATACGAAAGAGCTGCTAAAAAATTTAAAAGTATGTGTGAATTGTGGATATCATCATCCTATGAATGCATGGGAACGTCTTGATAGTATATTGGACGAAGGGTCATTCCGTGAGTATGACAAAGAAATGGTTTCATTAAATCCACTCGAGTTTCCAGGATACGAAGAGAAACTAGAGAGCGATCGTAAGAAGACTGAATTGAACGAAGCGGTTGTAACTGGTGAAGGAACAATTGATGACATGCTTGTTGTTGTTGCAGTAATGGATTCTCGTTTTCGAATGGGCAGCATGGGCTCTGTTGTAGGAGAGAAGATTGCCCGTGCAGTTGAAAAAGCGTACGACTTACAAGTTCCATTTATTATCTTTACTGCATCGGGTGGTGCCCGTATGCAAGAAGGGATATTAAGTTTAATGCAAATGGCAAAAACAAGCGTAGCTTTGAAAAAGCATAGTAATGCAGGAGGACTATTTATTTCTGTTATGACTCACCCGACGACGGGCGGGGTTTCAGCGAGTTTCGCTTCACTTGGTGATTACAATCTTGCAGAGCCAGGTGCACTTATCGGATTTGCTGGTAGACGTGTAATTGAACAAACAGTGCGTGAGAAACTACCGGAAGATTTCCAAACGGCAGAATTTTTACTAGAGCACGGTCAATTAGATGCGGTGGTGCATCGTGATGATATGAGAGAATCGCTCCGTAAGATTTTAGAAGTTCATCAAGGAGGGGAAATGGCTGTATGGCAGAGTTAGAATTTGAGAAACCAGTTGTTGAGCTAAGAAATAAGATTCGTGAACTGAAAGACTATACGAAAAACAGCCAGATGGACTTCAGTGAGGAGATTCGTATTTTGGAAGACAAGCTAGAAAAATTAGAGGAAGATATATACGGCAATATGAAAGTATGGGACCGTGTTCAAATTGCTCGTCATGCAGAACGACCGACAACGCTCGATTATATTGAGCACTTATTTACTAATTTTTTTGAATGTCATGGAGATCGCCTATTTGGCGACGATGCAGCGATTGTCGGCGGCATTGCGAAATATAAAGGGATGCCTGTAACTGTAATTGGGCACCAACGCGGAAAAGATACGAAAGAAAATATTCGTCGTAATTTTGGGATGCCTCATCCAGAAGGATATCGAAAAGCACTGCGTCTCATGAAACAAGCGGAAAAGTTTAATCGTCCTATTATTTGTTTCATCGATACGAAGGGAGCTTATCCTGGTAAAGCAGCTGAAGAACGTGGACAAAGTGAGGCAATTGCCCGTAATTTATTTGAAATGGCGGGTTTAACTGTACCTGTTATTTGTATTGTTATCGGTGAAGGTGGTAGCGGTGGTGCGTTAGGTCTTGGAGTAGGAGATTACATTCATATGCTGGAAAATTCCACGTATTCTGTTATTACACCAGAGGGTGCGGCGGCAATTCTTTGGAAAGATGCAGGAAAAGCGAAGGAAGCTGCAGAAGCGATGAAAATTACAGCATTAGATTTGAAAGAATTAGGTGTAATTGACGAAATTATTCCAGAGGCAAAAGGCGGAGCGCATCGTAATGTTTTAAAACAATCAGAAAATATAGATTTAATGCTTAAGAAAACTTTTGAACAATTAAGCGGAATTTCGAAAGATGAATTAATCGAAAAACGTTATGAAAAATATATGAAAATTGGGCAAGTTTCGTTTTCAAACGCTTCCATTGGGATAAAATAAGAAAAGCGTGCGTTCCTCTTCGCGAATGCACGTTTTTATTATGAAAAGACACATCTTCTCCATTGTGTTTTTGTATTTTTTCGTGTTATTTTATTATAAGGCAAATAATCTTTATGAGGTGAGTACAAATGAAACGTATTGGTGTATTAACAAGTGGTGGAGATTCACCTGGTATGAATGCTGCCATTCGTGCAGTTGTTCGTAAAGCGATTTTCCATGATATTGAAGTATATGGTATTTACCATGGATACGCTGGTTTAATTTCTGGTCATATTGAAAAATTAGAACTTGGTTCTGTTGGCGATATTATCCACCGTGGTGGTACAAAATTATATACAGCAAGATGTCCTGAGTTTAAAGACCCAGAAGTACGACTTAAAGGAATCGAGCAATTAAAGAAACATGGTATTGAAGGACTTGTTGTTATTGGTGGAGATGGTTCTTACCAAGGTGCTAAAAAATTAACTGAGCAAGGATTCCCATGTGTTGGTGTACCAGGTACAATCGACAATGATATCCCTGGAACAGACTTCACAATTGGTTTCGATACAGCTTTAAATACTGTTATTGATGCAATTGATAAAATCCGTGATACAGCTACATCTCATGAACGTACATATGTTATCGAAGTAATGGGGCGTCATGCTGGAGATATCGCATTATGGGCTGGTTTAGCTGATGGTGCCGAAACTATCTTAATTCCAGAAGAAGAGTATGACATGGATGATGTTATTGCTCGTCTGAAACGCGGTAGTGAACGTGGTAAAAAGCACAGTATTATCGTTGTAGCTGAAGGTGTTGGAAGTGCGATTGACATCGGTAAGCACATTGAAGAAGCAACAAGCTTTGATACTCGTGTAACTGTATTAGGTCACGTACAACGTGGTGGATCACCAAGTGCACAAGACCGTGTATTAGCAAGTCGTCTTGGTGCAAGAGCAGTTGAATTATTAATTGCTGGTAATGGCGGACGTTGTGTTGGTATTCAAAACAATAAACTTGTTGATCATGACATTATCGAAGCGTTAGCTCAAAAGCATACAATCGATAAAGATATGTATCAATTATCTAAAGAATTATCCATCTAATCGGCTTAATGCCTTGTATTTGGGAACGGTTTCATAATTTTCGGAGGTGCAATATGCGTAAAACTAAAATTGTATGTACTATAGGTCCTGCTAGTGAAAGTATTGAGAAATTAGAACAATTAATGGAAGCGGGTATGAACGTTGCTCGTTTAAACTTCTCTCATGGTAGCCATGAAGAGCACGGCGCTCGTATTAAAAACATTCGTGAAGCTTCAAAGAAAACTGGTAAAACAGTTGGTATTTTACTTGATACAAAAGGTCCGGAAATCCGTACTCACGACTTCGTAGACGGACAAGCTGAGCTTGTAACAGGTGCGGAAGTAATTCTTTCTACTGAACAAGTATTAGGAACTGCAGAGAAGTTCTCTGTATCTTATGCTGGTCTTTATGATGATGTTGACCCAGGTTCTCGTATTCTAATCGATGACGGTCTTATCGAACTAGAAGTAATCGAAAAAGCTGATGGAAACATCCGTACAAAAGTATTAAACAGCGGAACTGTAAAAAATAAAAAAGGTGTTAACGTACCAAACGTAAGCATTAAGCTTCCTGGTATCACTGAAAAAGACGTAAAAGATATCGTTTTCGGTATCGAGCAAAAAGTTGATTTCATTGCGGCATCTTTCGTACGTAAAGCATCTGACGTATTAGAAATTCGTGAATTATTAGAAGGACATGACGCTCAATACATCCAAATCGTACCAAAAATCGAAAACCAAGAAGGTATCGACAACATCGATGCAATCTTAGAAGTTTCTGACGGTTTAATGGTTGCTCGTGGTGATATGGGTGTAGAAATTCCACCAGAAGAAGTACCATTAGTACAAAAGCGTCTAATTAAAAAATGTAACGTATTAGGCAAACCGGTTATTACTGCAACACAAATGTTAGATTCTATGCAACGTAACCCACGTCCGACTCGTGCGGAAGCAAGTGACGTAGCAAACGCAATCTTCGATGGAACAGATGCAATTATGCTTTCAGGTGAAACTGCTGCGGGTCAATACCCTGTAGAAGCTGTAACAATGATGGCTAACATTGCAGTGCGTGTTGAAAAATCATTACAATATGAAGATATGTTCAAAAAACGTATTAAAGAGTTCACTCCAACAATTACAGATGCAATTAGCCAATCTGTTGCGCATACAGCACTTGCTCTTGATGTAGCTGCAATCGTAGCTCCAACAGAAAGTGGACATACTGCGAAAATGATCTCTAAATACCGTCCAAAATCTCCAATCGTAGCTGTAACATCTGACGAGCAAGTAGGACGTCGTCTTGCACTTGTTTGGGGTGTACAAGCGTTTATGGCTGGAAAACGTGCAGCTTCTACTGACGAAATGTTAGATACTGCAATTCAAACAGGTATGGATGCAGGTCTAATCGGACTTGGAGACACTGTAGTAATCACTGCTGGTGTTCCAGTTGCTGAAACTGGTACAACAAACTTAATGAAAATCCACGTTGTTGGTGAAGAAGTTGCTAAAGGACAAGGAATCGGTCGTAAAGCTGCAAAAGGTAAAGTAGTTGTAGCAAAAACAGCTGCTGAAGCTGTAGCGAACGTAAACAAAGGTGATATCCTTGTTACAACAAGCACTGATAAAGATATGATTCCTGCAATTGAAAAAGCTGCTGCTTTAGTTGTTGAAGAAGGCGGCTTAACAAGCCATGCGGCTGTTGTAGGTGTATCTATCGGTATTCCTGTTATCGTTGGTGTAAACGGCGTAACAACAACTTTAAAAAATGGCCAAGAAGTAACAGTTGATGCAGCACGCGGAATTGTTTATAATGGACATGCGGAAGTGCTATAAGAAGTAATACGGAGAGAAGGAGCGGAGTCCTTCTCTTTTTTTTACACAAAAAAGGATAGAGATAACTTTAAACGCCTGAAATCACTCCAGGAAACGTTTGTTATAACGTTTATTGGAGAGGGTTGTTTATCTTTTATGAGGCTTATACGGACGTCGTAAGGGACTTATAAGGGGCTTGGTAAGGTGAAAGGAAGATACTTAAACCTTTGAAATGAAATGTGAAGGAGTGCGAGCTATGAAGTGGTTACTATTCTTGCTTATTTTAATACCGGCGATTGAAATTACGGTCTTAATTGGATCAAGTCATGTAATAGGTTTATGGTCTACGTTCGCTATGATTGTATTTACAGGTATTGTAGGTGTGTATTTGGCGAAACGGCAAGGGTTTAAAATAGTTAGAGAGATTCAATTTAGGTTAAATAGAGGAGAAATGCCGGGTGATGCCGTCCTAGATGGTATTTTCGTCTTTATAGGAGGTATTCTTTTAGTGCTTCCTGGATATGTGACAGATATAATAGGTTTTATCTTTGTTATCCCAGTAACGAGGGTTTTATTGAAGCCGATTGTTATGAAGTGGATTGATTGGAAATTGAGAAAGAAGGCTACTATTATTGTTCAGAAATAACACTTAGATTATAGCGATCTAAGTGTTATTTTTTTATTGTATTTTCTATTTATACCTCTGGTAGTTAATGCTAGGTAGAATACAGGGGGTTACGGATTGGGAGTTTTACATTAGGGTAATATTTTTTTGTGTTGTTTAGTGTGAAAAAAGTTAGATGAGAGAAAAAACTACTGATTAAAGGAGTGGTTCGCCCTATTTTGTATATCTATTCATTTACATAAAAAGTAATAAATGTAAGTAATAATTATAAAATAAATAGAATAAAAATGTAAAAATACCGCGAAATATGCGTTTTTCATGAAAAAAACAAGAGAATTATCCTTTTTTAGGAAATCCTCTCGTTTGAAATGTAGTTAGTATAAAAATAAGTACAATGAATAATCAGTGGGAAATTCCCACTGATTACAGTTAAGTTTTTTGTTGTATGTGAATTAGAAAATATTATTTTGATGGTGAGCCTTTAATGAATTTCCATAAGTCATGGAAAACGTGGGCTTTGTGTAATGTGTTAAGTAGTACTAATGTGACTGGACCGATGATTAATCCTAAAAAACCAAAGAGCTTAAAGCCGACAAATAAAGCGATGAGTGTCGCTAATGGATCAAGTCCAATATTAGATGAAAGTACTTTCGGCTCCATGATTTGTCTTTGGACAATCACGACGATGTATAAGATGAGAAGACCGATGGCGAATGCGGTGTCGCCTGTGAAAAATACGTATATAACCCAAGGAACGAAGACGGCTCCAGTTCCTAAGTATGGGAGTAAATCTACAACTCCTGTAATAATCGCGATAGTAATTGCGTATGGCACGCGTAATATTAAAAGGCCGATTAGTACAATGACAGTTGTCATAGACACGAGTGTAAGTTGTGCTTTAACAAAACCAAACAAAGCTTTTCTTAAATCGACAAAAATAGTTTTTCCGTATCCGTGTACACGATTAGGTAAAAAATTTCTTACTTTATGAGCAAGATGGTGCCAATCGTAACTAATGAAGAAAGTTGCTAATAAAATGAATACAAGGACAGTTAAAGTTGTTGGTAATGCGCTAATGAAATTTGTTAATCCACTTATAATAGCGGTTAAAAGTTCTTTCATTTGTGTCGTTGCTTCAGTGCCTAAGTTTTGAATGTTTTGTGTAATAGTATATCGTTGTGGTTCGCCGAGATGATTAAATTTAGAAATTAAATCATCGTAGAGAGGCATAATATGATTAAGCGCAAATTGTTGAGCGAATGCAACGATATCTGGGAACTTCACTGTAACAATTTGAAGTAAGTATGTTGTGGCGGATATTGCTTCAGTTACAAGGTATGTAACAAGTCCGACGATAGCCCCGAATACGAGAATTAAGCTAACGAGTACTGCTAATGCACGAGGGAATTGTAGTTTTTGATTAAGGAAATTGACGACAGGATTAATCAAATAAGCGAATGCAAAAGCGATAATAAAAGGATAGATAAGTCCTGACATGTATAGTAATACATAGAACCCAGCTACCGTTGCTACAATGACAAATATGAGTCGCAATATCATATATAGTAAGTTTCGGTTCAAAGATGTATACCTCCCATTCCAATTTGTATTAGCCTAATTCGTTCAACTTATAACGAGTAGCATTCACTGATTAAAGTTTCACTTTTATGTTATAGTGGAATGATGGATTTTCCCTGCTTTTTCAGTACATGAACGACTGTAAAAGCTTGTTGATGATGCTTCTACTATATGGTAAAAACTTCATTTTCTCTTCTTTTTATTTTACCTGTTTCTTGTTAGAAAAGAAAGGAGAGACAATCGTTTTCAAAAATGTATACATGCTTTACTTTTTTTTGTTACAGTCTCATTCTGTAAGTTAAAAATGCATGGAAAAATGAAATTGTTACCTTATTCTCATTGGCAAATAGACATCGATATGACATGTATAACGATAGGTTTAAAGGTATTTTTGTTTGAAAGCGAGTTCATTATTTTCAGAAAGGAAGTGCAAACATGATTAGTCAGTCAACGTTATTTTTATTCATACTACTTATTATAGGACTTATTGCTAAAAACCAATCGCTTACTGTAGCTATTGGAGTGTTATTCTTATTGAAGTTTACGTTTTTAGGAGATAAAGTCTTTCCTTACTTACAAACGAAAGGGATTAACCTTGGTGTAACAGTCATTACAATAGCAGTGCTCGTACCGATTGCGACAGGGGAAATAGGCTTTAAACAACTTGGAGAAGCAGCGAAATCGTATTATGCATGGATTGCTTTAGCCTCAGGTGTGGCGGTCGCTTTGTTAGCGAAAGGCGGCGTACAATTATTGACGACGGACCCACATATTACAACTGCGCTTGTTTTTGGGACAATTATAGCTGTAGCTTTATTTAATGGAGTCGCTGTAGGTCCGTTAATTGGGGCTGGAATTGCCTATGCAGTTATGAGTATTATACAGATGTTTAAATAAGGAATTTTATAGTAATATAAAATTTTTGAATTCTTTCTGTTCACAAAAGTCAGATAATTGTTTATAATAGGATTAGAAACTTTGAAAAGTTACATAACAGCAGAGACTATACACCAGATAAAATAAAAACAACATAAAACAATTTTATAATGATATTGTTTTATGTTGTTTTTATCATAAACTCTTCGGGATTCATTTTCCTCACTAACTTGTTGTTCTGAGCGTGAGGATTCGGGGAGACATTCACGCTCATGCTTTCCATGTAGCAATGGACAATAAGAGGGGAACATCGCAACAAATTTGCATGAACGTGCATTTTGCTTGCCTAAAGAGTGAACGAGCGTTCATAATTTATAAGGGGAGCAAATAGATATAAGGAGCAAGGTTGGGAGAATTTTCAGGAAAAGGAGAGAATGTCATGACTGTTATTCGAGGTTTAGAAGGGGTAGTAGCAACAACATCATCTGTGAGCTCTATTATTGATGATACATTAACTTATGTTGGGTATAATATTGATGATTTAGCTGAGAATGCTACGTTTGAAGAAGTAGTGTACTTATTATGGCACCGCAAGCTTCCTAACGAAAAAGAACTAGCGGAATTTAGTGAAACTGTATCTGAATACTATAAAGTACCAGGTGAGATTTTAACATATTTGAAACAAGTAGATTTAAAAATCGCGCATCCGATGTCTGTTTTACGAACTGCGATTTCCATGCTATCATTATACGATGAGAGCGCTGAAATTATGGATGAGAAGTCCAATTATTTGAAAGCGGTTAAATTACAGGCTCAAGTAGGAACTTTAATTGCTGCTTATGCAAGAATCCGTAAAGGTTTAGATATTGTTGAGCCGAGAAAAGATTTATCATTAGCTGGAAACTTCTTGTACATGTTAAATGATCGTGAGCCAAATGAAGTTGAAATTGAAGCTTTTGATAAGGCGCTTGTACTTCATGCAGATCATGAGTTAAACGCTTCTACATTTACTGCACGTGTTTGCGTAGCTACACTTTCAGATGTATATTCTGGTATTACAGCAGCAATCGGTGCATTAAAAGGTCCTCTTCACGGCGGAGCAAATGAAAATGTAATGAAGATGTTAACTGAAATTGGCGAAGAAGAAAATGTAGAATCATATATTCATAATGCTCTTCAAAATAAAGTGAAAATCATGGGCTTTGGCCACCGTGTGTATGAGCATGGTGATCCACGTGCAAAACATTTACGTGAAATGTCTAAGAGATTATGCGTGCTTTTAGGAGAAGACAAATGGTATAATATGTCTATCAAAATTGAAGACATTGTAACAAAAGAAAAAGGTCTTCCACCAAATGTTGATTTCTATTCAGCTTCTGTATACCATTGTTTAGGAATTGACCATGACTTATTTACACCTATTTTTGCAATTAGCCGTATGTCAGGCTGGTTAGCTCATATTCTAGAACAATATGAAAATAACCGTTTAATCCGTCCACGTGCTGATTATAATGGACCTACGCATCAAGTGTATGTTCCAATTGCACAACGATAAGCGAAAAACACTATTTCGATAGTAAAAATACGCTTTCAAAAGTCTGATTTTTCCGGGAAGATGTAATGATTAGAATATTTAAATTTGACTAACGGTTTGAACTGAGGGGTTATTCCCTCAGTTTCATACATATGAAATTTCAAACATGGGGGTTATCACATTGACGACAGGTGAAAAAATTACTGTAACTAATGGTGTTATGAATGTACCAAACAATCCGATTATTCCATTTATCGAAGGAGATGGAATTGGTCCTGATATTTGGGCTGCAGCGTCTCGCGTACTAGAAGCAGCAGTTGAAAAAGCTTATGATGGTGAGAAGAAAATCGTTTGGAAAGAAGTGCTTGCAGGGGAAAAAGCATTCAACCAAACAGGCGAGTGGTTACCGGAAGAGACTTTAAATTTAATCCGTGAATATTTAATCGCAATTAAAGGTCCACTTACAACTCCAGTTGGCGGTGGTATTCGTTCTCTAAACGTAGCGCTTCGTCAAGAATTAGATTTATATGTATGTCTACGTCCAGTTCGTTACTTTGAAGGTGTTCCTTCACCTGTAAAACGTCCGGAAGATACTGATATGGTTATTTTCCGTGAAAATACAGAAGACATTTATGCTGGAATTGAATATGCACAAGGTTCTCCAGAAGCAGAAAAAGTTCTTGCTTTCTTAAAAGAAGCAATGGGTGTTAATAAAATCCGCTTCCCAGAAACATCTGGCATTGGTATTAAACCAATCTCAGAAGAAGGGACAAAGCGTCTTGTTCGTGCTGCAATTCAATATGCAATTAACGAAAAACGCTCTTCTGTTACATTAGTTCATAAAGGAAACATTATGAAATTTACAGAAGGTGCTTTCAAGAACTGGGGTTACGAAGTAGCGGAACAAGAATTCGGCGACAAAGTATTTACTTGGGCTGAATATGATCGTATCGTTGAAAAAGATGGAAAAAATGCAGCGAATAAAGCGATGGCAGACGCAGAAGTGGCTGGGAAAATCATCGTAAAAGATTCTATTGCAGACATCTTCTTACAACAAATTTTAACTCGTCCACGTGAGTTCGATGTTGTTGCAACAATGAACTTAAACGGAGACTACATCTCTGATGCACTTGCTGCACAAGTAGGTGGAATTGGTATTGCACCTGGTGCAAACATTAACTATGTGACTGGACATGCTATCTTTGAAGCTACACATGGTACAGCTCCAAAATATGCAGGTTTAGATAAAGTAAACCCATCTTCAGTTCTTCTTTCAGGTGTACTATTATTAGAGCACTTAGGATGGAACGAAGCTGCGAATTTAGTAACTGATTCAGTTGAGAAAACAATTGCTTCAAAAGTAGTAACATATGATTTCGCACGCTTAATGGAAGGTGCAACAGAAGTGAAATGTTCTGAGTTCGCTAATGAACTTATTAAAAACATGGATGTAGCGATAATCAAAAACGCATAATTAAAGGGGGGGAAATTATGACAATCAAACGCAAGAAAGTTTCAGTCATCGGTGCAGGATTTACAGGAGCAACAACAGCATTCTTATTAGCACAAAAAGAACTTGCAGATGTTGTATTAGTGGACATTCCACAGCTGGAAAATCCAACAAAAGGGAAAGCGTTAGATATGTTAGAAGCGAGCCCAGTACAAGGTTTTGATGCTAACATTATTGGTACATCTGATTACGCAGATACTGCTGATTCTGATGTTGTCGTTATTACAGCAGGTATTGCGCGTAAGCCTGGTATGAGCCGTGATGACTTAGTAGCAACAAACTCTAAAATTATGAAAAGTATTACGCGCGACATTGCAAAACATTCACCAAATGCGATTATTGTTGTATTAACAAATCCGGTTGATGCAATGACATATTCTGTATTTAAAGAAGCAGGATTCCCGAAAGAGCGTGTTATCGGTCAATCGGGCGTATTAGATACAGCTCGTTTCCGTACATTCATTTCACAAGAATTAAATCTTTCTGTGAAAGACATTACAGGATTTGTTCTTGGTGGACATGGTGACGATATGGTACCTCTTGTACGCTATTCCTATGCAGGTGGCATTCCGTTAGAAACATTAATTCCAAAAGAGCGTTTAGAAGCAATCGTAGAACGTACACGTAAAGGTGGCGGTGAGATTGTAGGCTTATTAGGAAACGGTAGTGCATATTATGCGCCAGCAGCTTCTTTAGTTGAAATGACAGAAGCAATCTTGAAAGATCAACGCCGTGTATTACCTGCTATTGCATACCTTGAAGGTGAGTATGGTTATAGTGACCTTTACTTAGGGGTACCAGTAATTCTAGGTGGTAACGGAATTGAAAAAATTATTGAATTAGAACTTCTTGCAGATGAAAAAGAAGCGTTAGATCGCTCTGTAGAATCTGTACGTAACGTTATGAAAGTTCTTGTTTAATAATTAAATATAAGCGGAAAAAGATTCGGGGCCCCGAATCTTTTTCTACTATATATTGAAATGTTTTTTTGAAATAATATGAAAACGCTATCATTAGGTGTATCCTATAATGAAACTATAGACTTATACTATATATTGCCCTCATCATAGTAAATTTCGGATAAGGTATCGCTTTTAGTAGGATAATAAGGTGAAAAAATCGGAGGGGGTTGTAACATGTTAAAGAAAAAAGTTCAAATTGGTCGTAGAATGGATGAAATTACAGTAGGAGAGAAATTATCTATCACTGAAAAAATTGAGGATAAAGATTTGTTATTGTACTTAGGGTTAACGAATGATGCCAATCCATTATATATTCAGCATGATTACGCATCCCAAACTCCGTATGAAAAGCCGATTGTGCCAAGCATTATGCTAACAGGGCTCATTACAACGGCGGTTACGAAATATTTACCGGGTCCAGGTAGTCATATTACTAGGAAGGACCTTACGTTCGTGAAACATGTTCACCATTATGAAACGTTACAAATCCACTTTGAAGTTGTGGCTGTTTCAGAGGAGGAACATACAATTGATATGCTCGTATCAGCTTATGATGAACAAGGAGAGCATGTTGTAAAAGGTTCATTAACAGTAACGCCACCTTTTAAATCTGTTTCTATTATGGAAAAAGCATTAGATAATTTTTAAAAAATGAAAGTTAGAATGATATAAAAGTAGCGCTGGTCGTATTCTTATTAAGGATATGCTGGCGCTACTTTTTGTTTGGAAGAGGGGACGATAACTGTGAAATGGGAAAGGGAAGACATTATTTTTGAAATGATGAGAGAGGCTGAAGTATGGGCTGATTCAATCGCGAATGAAATGTACGGGAGTGTATTTGATGGATATGAAACACCAGATTATAAAATAGCGTATGCTCTTTCGTTTTTTTTAGCGCAAAATCAAGGCTTCACGGTTTGTACAGGGGTGATTTGTGAAGCTGATAGGATGATTTACAGGGTATGGATAGCTAATGAATAGCGAAAGTGTAATTATTTCGATTTTCTAGAGTAAATCTACTGTAATCTAACCCCACAAATAGACAATTATATTGAGGGGGACCTTGTTTTCTAGTATGATGAGAATAACGGGGAAAATACTAGGATGAAGAAGGTTTCAAGTCTATAACTTGGAGGAAAAGAATGAACAATCGTATTTTAGTAGTGGATGATGAGGAGTTTATCTTAACTTTAATTGAATTTAATTTACAACAAGCTGGGTTTGAAGTTATAACAGCGATGGATGGAGAAATGGCGCTTCAAAAAGCGACAACAGAACGCCCAGATTTAATTATATTAGATTTAATGCTTCCGAAAATGGATGGTATGGAAGTTTGTAAAGAATTACGATTGCAGCGTGTTATGACGCCGATTTTAATGCTAACAGCAAAAGATGATGAGTTTGATAAGGTACTGGGTCTTGAACTTGGGGCTGATGATTATATGACGAAGCCATTTAGCCCGAGGGAAGTTGTTGCTCGTGTGAAGGCGATTTTGCGCCGCACGAAATTACAGCAAGAAGAACAAGTTTCGGAAGCACCAGATGAAGAGAGCATCATAATTGCAGAGCTTAAAATTTTACCGGAGTTTTATGAAGCGTACTTCCAAGGTAGGAAACTGGAGTTAACACCGAAAGAATTTGAGTTACTTGTTTATCTCGCGAAAAATAAAAGTCGTGTATTAACTCGTGACCAATTATTGAGTGCTGTATGGAATTATGATTTTGCTGGTGATACTAGAATTGTTGATGTCCATATTAGCCATTTGCGCGATAAAATTGAACAAAATACGAAAAAACCGACGTACATTAAAACGATACGTGGTTTAGGTTATAAATTAGAGGAGCCAAAAGGGGATGAATAAATTTCGCTCCAGGCTTCTTTTTACATTTGTTTCTCTTATCGTTTTTATTTTAGTTGGACTAGGTGTATTATTAGAAACTGTATTTGAAAATTACTATATAGATCATGCTAAAGAAAGAATGATAAAAGAGACAAGATATGTTGCTGTATTAGCAGAGGAGCAAGGGTTTGAATCTGTTTTAAAAAATCCGTATGTATTTCAAAAGTTAGAAGAACAAATACCAGCTTCTATTATATTTGTTGATGAAAAAAAGAAAGTTCAATATAGCGGAGGGCAACAATCTGCATTTAGTCAAGAGATGATTAAAGAACTTTCTTCTGAAACAGCAAAACAAAGAAATAAAGTTATTACGAAAGAAGCGGATCAAAAGAATGAGTTTTATCATGCTGTGTTCGTTCAGGATGTAGCAGGGAAGCAAGGATACATTTTGGTGAAAAGTACAATCGATACTTTGAGGGACGTTCACCAAAAAACGTGGGGATTATTAATTATCGGATTTGTCATTGCTTGTCTTGTCGTTGTATTCCTAGGTGTTAAAATTACAGGACAATATATTAGGCCCATTGAATCAGTTACGAAAGTTGCGATTGAATTAGCGAAGGGTAATTATAAAGCGCGTGCATATGAAAGTCATTCGGATGAAACAGGAATGCTAAGTAAAGCAATTAATATTTTAGCTCGTAATTTACAAGAGATGACACTCGAACAAGAAATGCAACAAGATCGTTTGCACACATTAATTGAAAATATGGGAAGCGGAATGATTTTAATTGATAGTCGTGGTTATATAAACCTTGTAAACCGTTCTTATAAGGAGACTTTCCACGTAACAGACGAAGAATATTTAGATCGTTTATATTATGAATCGTTTCACCATACGGAAATTATTGAGCTTGTAGAAGAAATTTTTATGACAGAAGTGAAAGTGCGTAAACAAATGTTATTGCCGCTTGGTATTGAGCGAAAGCATTTTGAAGTATACGGAGCGCCAATTATTGGGACGAACCATGAGTGGAAAGGAATTGTTCTCGTATTCCATGACATTACGGAGTTGAAGAAATTAGAACAAATGAGAAAAGACTTTTTAGCGAATGTTTCTCATGAATTGAAGACACCGATTACTTCTATTAAAGGTTTTTCAGAAACACTCTTGGACGGAGCGATGGATAATAAAAAATTCTGCGAACATTTCTTACATATTATTTTAAAAGAAAGTGAGCGCATGCAAGGATTAATTGAAGATTTATTAGATTTATCAAAAATCGAGCAGCAAGGGTTTAGATTAAATATGGGTACGGTTGATATGAAGGGGATTCTTGAAGACATTCACATGGTGCTCGATAATAAAGCGGGTGAAAAAGAAATCTCTTTACAAGTGAATGGATTGAAACGAGTTTCCGTTATTGGAGATCCGAGCCGCTTAAAACAAATCTTTATTAATTTAATTAATAATGCAATCGTGTATACGCCGGCTGGCGGTGTTGTTTCAGTTGAATTATTAGAGGATAAATATAATGCGTATATAAAGGTGTCGGATACTGGAATTGGTATTAGTAAAGAAGAAATCCCTCGTATATTCGAACGTTTTTATCGAGTTGATAAAGCGAGAAGTAGAAATACGGGTGGAACGGGTCTTGGTTTATCAATTGTAAAACATTTAGTTGAAGCACATCAAGGTACGATTACGGTGGATAGTGAGGTTGGGGAGGGAACAACATTTACGGTTGTTTTGCCAAAATCAGCTACTGAAAAATAGGGTGAAGGATATTTACAATATATTAACAATGGCTTAATTAAATATTAATAAAGCTCTGTTAATATAATAGATGAAAACCCCTTCATCCAAGGAGTAATTTTGGACGAGAATAGTTATGCTGTTCTCGTCACTTCCCTTTTATGTTAGTAAACGTTTGTATATATGATAGAAAATAGCCGTTATTTTTCTTCTCTCTATTAGTCATGTTAATATAGAGAGAGGACAGGAACGGTTTTTTTCTGAGGAAAAAATCGTTTCAAATATGTATGGGGAGGTTTGTAGTTTGGAAAAAAAAGTCGTATTAGTAGATGGTAATAATATCGCGTATCGTGCTTTCTTTGCACTACCGCTTTTAAATAACGACAAAGGTATACATACGAACGCAATTTATGGTTTTACAATGATGTTAATGAGGATACTAGAGGAAGAAAAACCGACGCATATGCTTGTGGCGTTTGATGCGGGGAAAACAACATTCCGTCATAAAACGTATAGTGATTACAAGGGAGGACGTCAAAAGACTCCACCTGAGTTATCAGAGCAATTCCCGTTTATTCGTGAGATGCTTGATGCATTTAATGTTCCGCGCTATGAATTAGAAAACTATGAAGCGGATGACATTATGGGAACGCTAGCGAAGGAAGCGAGTGAGCAAGGGGCTTATGTAAAAGTTATTTCAGGAGATAAAGACTTACTTCAACTTGTTTCTGATAATACACTTGTATGTATTCCGCGCAAAGGGATTACAGAAGTAGATGAATATACGAAAGAAGCTTTATTTGAGAAATATAGCTTATCACCAAAGCAAATTATCGATATGAAAGGTTTAATGGGAGACCAATCGGATAACATTCCAGGTGTACCAGGTGTTGGTGAGAAGACAGCCATTAAATTATTAACGCAATTTGAAACGGTTGAAGCAGTGTATGAAAACTTAGATCAAGTGAGCGGAAAGAAATTAAAAGAAAAGTTAGAAGCAAATAAAGAACAAGCACTTATGAGTAAAGAACTTGCGACGATTATTACAGACGCACCAATTACTGTGCATGTAGATGATATGGCATATAAAGGGTATGAACCAAGTGATGTTATTCCAATGTTTGAGAATTTAGGATTTACATCTCTTTTAAATAAGCTAGGTGTTACGCCTGAAGAAACAGCTCCAGCTGAGTTAGATGATATTACATTTGATATTGTGGAAGAAGTTACAGAAGAAATGCTTCAGCAAGATAGTGCGCTTATTGTTGAAGTACAAGAAGATAACTATCATAGAGCGGACATTCAAGGTTTTGGTATTCAAAATGAAAATGGCTGTTACTTTATTCAAACAGACATTGCTCTTAAATCAGATGCTTTCAAAGCATGGCTTGCAAATGCAGAAATGAGAAAGCATACATTTGATGCGAAGCGAGCTATCGTTGCTCTCAAGTGGAAAGGTGTAGATATTCAAGGGATTGATTTTGATTTATTAATTGCTGCTTATTTACTGGATCCAGCTGATACAGATAAAGATTTTCGTGCTGTAGCAAAAATGAAAGAAACACATGCCGTGAAATCTGATGAAGAAGTTTACGGAAAAGGTGCGAAGCGTGCAGTTCCAGAGTTAGATGTAGTAGCGGAGCATGTAGCTCGTAAAGTGCATGTATTATATGATGTAAAGCAAACATTCATTGAAGAGTTAAAAAAGAATGAGCAATATGAATTGTTTACAGAGTTAGAATTACCACTTGCGCGTGTATTAGCTGATATGGAAGTAAAAGGTGTAAAAGTTGATACGGAGCGTCTTCGTAATATGGGAGAAGAACTTGCAGGTAGACTAAAGGAAATGGAACAGGAAATTTATAAGCTTGCGGGAACGGAATTTAATATTAATTCACCGAAGCAACTTGGGGTTATTCTGTTTGAGAACTTAAACTTACCAGTTATTAAAAAGACGAAAACAGGTTATTCTACGTCGGCGGATGTATTAGATAAACTTATGGATCATCATGAAATTATTCCAAATATTTTACATTATCGTCAATTAGGAAAGCTAAATTCAACTTACATTGAAGGTTTATTGAAAGTTGTACATGAAGATTCATCTAAAATCCATACTCGTTTCAATCAAGTGTTAACGCAAACAGGTCGATTAAGTTCAACAGATCCGAACTTACAAAATATCCCGATTCGATTAGAAGAAGGAAGAAAGATTCGTCAGGCATTCGTTCCATCAGAAGAAGGATGGATCATGTACGCGGCGGATTATTCACAAATCGAACTTCGTGTGCTTGCTCATATTGCAAATGATCCAGGGTTAGTTGAAGCATTCCAACATGACATGGATATTCATACGAAAACAGCTATGGATGTATTTGGTGTTGGGAAAGATGAAGTAACATCTAACATGAGACGACAAGCAAAAGCTGTTAACTTCGGAATTGTGTATGGCATTAGTGATTATGGTCTTTCGCAAAACTTAGGAATTACAAGAAAAGCAGCAGCGGAATTTATTGAAAAGTATTTAGAAAGTTTCCCTGGTGTACAAGAATACATGGATGAAATCGTAAAAGATGCGAAACAAAAAGGATATGTGGTTACATTATTAAATCGTCGCCGTTATATTCCGGAAATTACGAGTCGTAATTTCAATTTACGTAGCTTTGCTGAGCGTACAGCTATGAATACACCAATTCAAGGTAGTGCGGCTGATATTATTAAAAAAGCGATGATTATTATGGCAGATCGTCTAGAAGAAGAAGGATTACAAGCACGTCTTCTTCTGCAAGTACACGATGAATTGATATTTGAAGCACCAAAAGAAGAAATTGAAAAATTAGAGAAGCTTGTACCTGAAGTAATGGAGCATGCAATTGAACTAGCCGTTCCATTGAAAGTTGATTATTCTTACGGTCCAACTTGGTACGACGCGAAATAAGGACGTGATGAAATGCCAGAATTACCAGAGGTTGAAAACGTTAGACGGACGCTTGAAAATCTTGTAACAGGAAAAACGATTGAAGATGTCGTTATTACTTATCCAAAAATAGTAAAACGACCGGATGATGCAGAAATCTTTAAAGAAATGCTAAGAGGCGAGACAATTGAAAATATAAAGCGAAGAGGAAAGTTTTTGCTTTTATATGTAACGAATTATGTCATTGTTTCACATTTGCGTATGGAAGGTAAGTTTTTACTTCATCAAGAGGATGAGCCAATTGATAAACATACGCACGTCCGTTTCTTATTTACAGATGGAACTGAATTACATTATAAAGATGTGAGAAAGTTTGGTACGATGCATCTCTTTAAGAAAGGTGAAGAGTTGAATCAAATGCCTCTTGCTGACTTAGGCCCGGAGCCATTTGATGCTGAATTGACACCGCAGTATTTACAAGAAAGATTGCAAAAAACAAATCGTAAAATAAAAGTTGTATTATTAGATCAGCGTCTTTTAGTGGGGCTTGGAAATATATATGTAGATGAAGTGTTATTCCGTTCTCAAATTCACCCAGAACGAGAAGCTGCGTCTTTAACAGAAGAAGAAATAGAAAGAGTGTACGAAGCAATTGTTACAACGCTAGGCGAAGCAGTAAAGCGAGGCGGCAGTACAATTAGAACGTATATCAATTCGCAAGGGCAAATTGGTTCATTCCAAGAACTTCTAAATGTATACGGAAAAAAAGGAGAACCATGTGTGACTTGTGGTACGATCTTAGAAAAAACAGTTGTTGGCGGCCGGGGAACACATTACTGCCCAATTTGTCAGCCTAGAATATAGAAAAGAGATAACATCGGATAGGCATTTGTCATATACATACAGCAGAGCTATGTATAAGGGAGGAGCTTACCGATGTACCTTTATTTATCTCTTATTTTATTAGCTTTTACATTAAGCTTAGATAGCTGTAGTGTAGGGCTAACATACGGATTAAGGAGTGTAAGAATTCCACTAAGATCAATTATAATTATCGGGATCTGTTCAGCGGCTGTCATGCTCGTTTCCATGGGAATTGGACATATGATCGCGAAAATATTTTCACCTGTTATCGCAACGCGTATCGGTGGGCTTGTTCTTATTGGAATCGGGATTTGGGTATTATATCAATTTTTTCGGAGTGATAAAAAAGAAGAACCGAAGCAAGAGGAGAAGGTTTGGAAATTAGAAATTGCTTCTCTAGGGCTAGTGATTCAAATTTTGAGGAAACCGACTGTTGCGGATTTTGATAAATCAGGAACTATATCTGCAGGTGAAGCGCTACTTCTCGGTATTGCTCTTTCTGTCGATTCGTTTGGTGCTGGAATTGGTGCATCCTTATTAGGTTATGCACCTGCTATGATGGCGATATTAGTTGCAGTGATGAGTTCTTTATTTTTATTTATTGGAATGAAGCTTGGTACGGTTTTATCGAATATGAAGTGGTTACAAAAATTTACATTCCTGCCTGGGGTATTACTCATTATTATTGGAATTTGGAAAATGTAAGTATGGGCGTGGAACATTAGTTTCGCGCCTTTTATTATGAGGAGGATTATTATGACAGTAGTAATTGGATTAACGGGAGGCATTGCAAGCGGAAAAAGTACGGTATCAGAAATGTTTCGTGAACTAAATATACCAGTTATTGATGCTGATATTATTGCACGAGAAGTTGTAGAACGAGGAAAGCCAGCATATAACAAAATTGTAGAGGTGTTTGGAACGGAAGTGTTACAAGAAGATGGGGAGCTTGATCGACCTAAATTAGGAAGTGTTGTTTTTTATAATGAAGAAAAACGATTGCAGTTAAACAAAATTGTGCATCCTGCGGTACGTGAAGAAATGAATGCGCAAAAGGAGATGTACATAAAAGAAGGTATGCAAGCGGTTGTGTTAGATATCCCTCTTTTGTTTGAAAGTAAATTAACAAATCTCGTTGATCGTATTTTAGTTGTAGCAGTTATGCCGAGTACGCAATTAGAACGTTTAATGAAACGGAATAATTTTTCAGAAAAAGAAGCAACGGCGCGTATTCAATCTCAAATGCCATTAGAAGAAAAAGTAAAGCATGCAGATGAAGTGATAAATAATGATGGCACAATTATGGGAACGAAAACACAATTACAGGTAATTTTAAAGAAGTGGAACATTATTAACTAAAAAATTGTGAAATTAATGAAAATGCTTAGTGACATATCTCCTTTTTGTGTTATACTATTATTGGGATTGGAGATAAATAGTATAACGCATTCAAGGGGGATAACATATTATGACTCGTGTGGCAATTAATGGATTTGGACGTATTGGGAGAATGGTATTTCGTCAAGCAATAAAAGAAAGCGCATTCGAAATTGTAGCAATCAATGCAAGCTATCCATCAGAAACGTTAGCACATTTAATTAAATATGATACAGTTCATGGTAAGTTTGACGGAACAGTAGAAGCATTTGAGGATCACTTATTAGTTGATGGGAAAATGATTCGCCTTTTAAACAACCGCGATCCAAAGGAATTGCCTTGGACGGATTTAGGTGTTGAAGTTGTAATTGAAGCAACTGGTAAATTTAACTCGAAAGAAAAAGCAATTCTTCACGTTGAAGCTGGAGCGAAAAAAGTTATTTTAACAGCGCCTGGTAAAAATGAAGATGTAACAATCGTAGTTGGTGTGAACGAAGACCAATTAGATATTACAAAACATACTGTTATTTCAAATGCATCTTGTACAACAAACTGTTTAGCGCCTGTTGTAAAGGTGTTAGATGAGCAGTTCGGAATTGAAAACGGTTTAATGACGACTGTTCATGCTTATACAAATGACCAAAAAAATATTGATAACCCACATAAAGATTTAAGAAGAGCACGTGCTTGCGGACAATCAATTATTCCGACAACGACAGGTGCTGCGAAAGCGCTTGCAAAAGTTCTTCCGCACTTAAACGGCAAACTTCATGGTATGGCACTTCGTGTACCAACACCAAACGTGTCTCTTGTTGACTTAGTAGTAGACGTAAAACGTGATGTAACAGTTGAAGATATTAATGAAGCGTTCAAAACTGTTGCAAACGGTGCATTAAAAGGAATTGTAGAATTTAGTGAAGAGCCTTTAGTGTCTATCGATTTTAATACAAATACACACTCAGCTATTATTGATGGTTTGTCTACAATGGTAATGGGTGATCGTAAAGTGAAAGTACTTGCTTGGTATGATAATGAGTGGGGCTACTCTCGTCGTGTTGTAGATCTTGTAACGTTAGTTGTTGATGAATTAGCGAAACAAAAAAATGTGCAACATATTTAAGTGAACGAGGGAGAGGGCAAGTGAAAATTTGCCCTCTCTTTTTAATTTTTTCTGAAAAGGAAAAAAATTATATGAGTATATTTTGGAAAGTGGACATACCACGAAACGTTGGGATTACTGTATTCGTGAATCATTAATTGTTTTTAGGGAAAAGTAAAGAGGAAAATATGACAGAAAATCGAAAAAACTGTTGTTGCAAAATGAAAATAAACAAAGTATACTAACACTCGTAAACTTAAGAGCTGAGGTACGTAGTCACTACTTAAAGGGTTAGGACCTCTCTGGACTAACTTTCCCCCGTGGTAGTGGAGCAAGCCAAATTGCAAATTAGTTTTCAATTCGAACAGTTAGAATAAATTTACAAGGGGGAACTGTAGAATGGATACTATGGATACGATGGGTCGTCACGTGATCGCTGAACTTTGGGATTGCGATTTCGACAAGCTTAATGACATGCCGTATATTGAACAATTATTTGTGGATGCAGCACTAAGAGCTGGTGCTGAAGTGCGTGAGGTTGCTTTTCATAAATTTGCACCACAAGGTGTAAGTGGAGTAGTAATTATCTCGGAATCACATTTAACAATTCATAGCTTTCCGGAGCACGGTTACGCAAGTATTGATGTTTATACTTGTGGGGATCGTATTGATCCAAATGTTGCTGCAGAATATATTGCAGAAGGTTTAAACGCGAAAACGCGTGAGAGCATCGAGCTTCCTCGAGGCACTGGTAGCTTCGAAATTAAGCAGAGAGAAACAAAAGCTCTTTAAAAAAGAACATAATTGATTTAAAATGTAAAGAGGTGTATAATGCACCTCTTTTTTAGTTTATATAAAATAGGATCATGATATGTAATAACTTAGAGTGGTCAGTATATAAGAATGAGTTATATAATATTGTATATATATTTTCACATGTAGGTGAGTAGCGAAAAAATAAAGATTATATTGTAAAGGAGTGAATGAATTGCGTTGTCCATCCTGTTTTCATAATGGCACAAGAGTGTTAGATTCGCGTCCGGTAGACGAGGGACGCTCTATTCGAAGAAGAAGAGAGTGTGAAAGTTGTTTAAGTCGCTTTACAACATTTGAAAGAGTAGAAGAATCACCTCTTATCGTTGTTAAAAAAGAAGGAACACGAGAAGAGTTTAATAAAGAGAAGATTTTACGCGGTTTAATTAAAGCGTGTGAAAAAAGACCTGTATCTTTAAGGCAGTTAGAGGAAGTGACACAAAGTGTGGAGCGTGAACTTCGTAACTTAGGTATATCGGAAGTGAAAAGTGATATGATTGGTGAAATTGTTATGGAAGAACTTCGTGATATTGATGATGTTGCTTACGTACGTTTTGCTTCTGTGTATCGTCAATTTAAAGATTTAAATGTATTTATTGAAGAATTAAAAGATATACTGCAAAAAGAGAGAGAGTAGAAGGTGTAGTATATTCTCTTTATATACTGTAAGTAAATGAGATAAGAGAGCTAGAAGCGGAAGCTAATAGCTCTTTTTCGCTAAGGAATTATATAATAAAGATAGAACGAGTGAAATATAGGTTAGATTGGATGAGAGAAAGGAAAAGCAAGAATGGAAAAACAGTCATGGATGGAGCTATTGCCGATTGATCGTTATAAGGTAAGTGCGAAAGGGTTGTTACATAATTACGACCGGAAAGTTTTAACAATGTTGTATCAGCCATTAATAGGTAGTAGAGCTTTTAGCTTATACATGACGCTATGGGGAGAGTTAGAGCAAGATCGTGTATTTGGAAAAGAGAATACACATCACTCCCTTATGGTGACCATGCAAATGCAACTTCCTGAAATATATGAGGAACGAGTAAAGTTAGAGGCGATTGGGCTTTTAAATGTATATATTAAAAAAGAAAAAGATATTCGAATGTTTATATATGAGTTGCAACCACCGTTATCTCCGAAGCAGTTTTTTGATGATATTGTTTTAAGTATCTTTTTATACAATCGATTGAGTCGGACAAAATATAACCAAGTAAAGCAATATTTTTTAGAAGAAGAATTCGATTTTGCTTCTTATGAAAATGTTACGCGCTCCTTCAACGATGTATTTGATTCATTTAACCCGGGTCAGTTTGAGCATGCGCAAGAAGAACTTCGTATCCCGAAAACGACAATTATGCCAAGTAACGAGAAGGGGGATGCTCCGAAAGTTTGGAATGATTTCTTTGATTTCTCTTTATTTGTGGAGGGATTATCAGCGCTTGTTCCTAAAAAGGCAATTACAGATCAAGTACGAGAATGTGTCATTACACTCGCTTATGTGTATGGTGTGGATGTGTTATCAATGCAAAATATCGTTCTTGGTACGGTGACAGAGGTGCAAACAATTGATATCGAAAGACTTCGAAAAGGAGCTCGTGATTGGTATCAATTTGAAAATGGTCAAGCATTACCTATATTAAGTGAAAGAGTGCAACCTCATGCTGCGCGTACGATGAAAGAGAAAGAGCCATCTACGCAAGAAGAAATGCTGATGAAGCAGTTAGAGGAAATATCGCCAAAACAACTATTGAAAGAAATTTCGGGCGGTGCAGAAGCAACGAAAGCAGACTTGCAAATTGTTGAGGATGTAATGATAAATCAAAAGTTAACGCCGGGGGTTGTGAATGTACTTATTTATTATGTTATGCTACGCTCAGATATGAAACTTGCGAAAACGTATGTTGAGAAGATTGCTGGACATTGGGCACGAAAAAAGGTCGGTACAGTAGCTGAAGCGATGGCGTTAGCGAAAGAAGAAAACCGTCAATATCAAGAGTGGGCTGAGACGAAGAAAAAAGGTCGTACGGCGAAGAAAACAGTGCGAAGAGAAATGGTACCAGATTGGCTTAAAGAAGAGCCGAAAGAAGAAGTGAAAGAAACTGTGAAAACGGACGTGAGTGTTGAGAAAAATACAAGTTCGTTAGAAGATGAGCGGAAGCGATTAGAAGAAGTGTTGAAAAAATATAAGCGTGATTAATAAAAGAGAATGAACGCTCTTTGAGGTGAGGAAATGGAGCATATTCAAAATTCATTTACGAAATTAATGGAAAATGAAAATTTTAAAAATAGATATGAAGTCTTAAAGACAGAAGTGATGGCGCATCCGCGTGTGAAAGCATTTATAGACGAACATAAAGGTGAAGTAACGACTTCTATGATTGAGCGTAGCCTTGTGAAGTTGTATGAATATATTGGACAAAGTGTAGGGTGTGCGGATTGTCCGGATTTAGGATCATGTAAAAACATGCTAGAAGGATATGAGCCGAAGCTCGTCATCCAAGGTAAGATGATTGATATTCAATACGATCGTTGCATTAGAAAAGTAGCATATGATGAGAGAAAAAAATATGAAAAACTTGTTCAAAGTGTATATATGCCAGCTGACATTTTACAGGCAACTATGGAAAATTTAGACCCTTCAGATTTAGATGCACGTATTGATGCAATAGGTGCATCGAATGAATTTTTAAACACATTCGAACCAGGTAAAAAAGTACAAGGTTTATATTTGTACGGTAAATTTGGTGTAGGGAAAACGTATCTTTTAGGGGCAATTGCAAATGAGCTTGCTCGAAAGAAAATTAGTTCGATGCTCGTATACTTCCCTGAATTTCTACGTGAAATTAAAAGTTCGATTCAAGATAATTCGATTGGTGAAAAGATTGATGCAGTTAAACGCGTACAAGTATTAATGTTAGATGATATCGGAGCAGAAGCGATGTCAAGTTTTGTGCGTGATGATGTGCTTGGCGCAATCTTGCAGTTCCGTATGTTAGAGAACTTACCGACGTTCTTTACGTCTAACTTTGATTTCAAGGAGTTGGAACATCATTTAACGTATACACAACGCGGTGAGGCAGAACAAATGAAAGCAGCACGTATTATGGAACGAATTAAATATTTAGCGAAGCCAATTCCAATTGGTGGGAAGAACCGTCGTCATAAGTAAAAGAGCAAGCTGAGAAGCTTGCTCTTTTTTTGTTATAGTGATGATTTCTTGGCGATAAGATTAAAGTATTCAAGGTGTCTAAAACTAATGCTTTCTTCATAACGATGTAGTAACTCTTAAGCCGTTTACATATGACGGAGGAATCTTTTATATACTCAAACATCTTAATACCGTCCGTTTATCCTAATTCGTGAGGGCTAATAATCAGTAGGGGATGAATAAAACCCCCACTGATTAAAGTTTCACTTTATCATAATGGTCAAATTGTTGAAAATTCATAGTAGCTTGTATCATTTTTTTCTCTCCCCCTTAATATATATAAAATTAGCAAGCCATATCGAGTGGATTTTCTAACGATGGGAGATATATTTCTACTAAGAGTGAACTTCCACAGATCGGACTCTTATAGGATGTGTAACGTATAGATGCAATCCTTTAGAGCGGGGATAAAAGGGGGGACAAAAGTGATTGAAATTTGCTTCGAAGAAAAAAATGATGCTGCGCACGTATACAGACAACTAACGAAAAGAACGGAATCTTTATACAAGGAAACAAGTGTATATTTAGATGGGCAAAAGGTTATTATTCATATACCACTATGTGAATCGAATTATATTGAAAAGATTTTATTGCCAGTACTACTATATTTCATTATGAATGTGAAACAAAATGAATGGATTCATACCATTTTAAAGGAAAAGTTTTTTTACGAAGAACAAGAAGAGTGTCATCAAATCTTGCATATGGCACAGGAGATATTAAAAGAAAGAAGAAAAGGAGTGGCTCATGATTTAACGCGTCATAAATTTGAGACCTATATTATGTCATCTTTAAATGATTGGCTTTGTGATCCGCTTTCATTCTCGTTTTCATCATATGTCCGTTTTCGCCTTCGTACATATAGGGAAATGGTAGCCAGACTTGCTGAAGTTGCAATTGATGAGTATAAAATGGAGCAAGAATACCAAATGTTCATTGAGACCCTTCGTCAACAAGTTAGTGACCGGAAATCACGTTTGTCCTGTGTACATCTTATTTTTGATGAAAGTTTTATTTTCTATGATGATAAAGGTAGACGTTTAAAACAGGAGAGATTGGTCCAATATATAGATGAAGAATTATTAAAGCAAAAGGATGTATATATCGATACGAAAGTAATTGCGCCACTTCTTTCTATTTCGCCGAAAAAGATTTATTTATATACGAAAGAACAAGATCATAACATGATTGTAACTTTGCGAAATGTATTTCAAGAACGGGTCCAATTGCATGGATTACATGAGTTTGAGCGCAATGTGAAAAATTTAAAAAATAAAGGTAACGCCCTTGATTTTCTAAGTTTTTGAGCATATAATTACCTACATAAATGAAATATATTGAAATGTCATGATGAGGACATGAGTAGTTATCTACGATTTTCAGAGAGGGAAGCCTTAGGGTGCGAGCTTCCTAGTACGGGATTATTACTTACCACCTCTAAACTTTAGCAGTGAACGTTTTTCTAGTAATTGCTAACGGACAACACCGTTATGTTGAACTTGAGCAATTAACAATAAGGTTAATTGGAACAAGGGTGGAACCACGAATTCAACACTCGTCCCTTTTTACGGGATGAGTGTTTTTTATTTTGAAAAAAAAGAGGAGTGACCAGTGATGGCAGATGTAGTTAAAATTACTTTCCCTGATGGAGCTGTGAAGGAGTTTCCAAAAGGCGTAACAACTGAAGAAATCGCAGCTTCTATTAGCCCAGGCTTAAAGAAAAAAGCTGTGGCTGGAAAATTAAACGATGAGATGATCGATCTTGTTACACCAATCGAAGAAGATGGTGCAGTTTCTATTATTACATTAGATTCTGAAGATGGCTTATACATTTTACGCCATTCAACAGCCCACCTTTTAGCACAAGCGTTAAAACGTTTATATAAAGATGTTAAGCTTGAGCTTGGCATTGGTCCAGTAATCGAAAATGGCTTCTACTACGATATTGATATGGAAGAAGCAATTACGGTTGAAGACTTCAAGAAAATCGAAAAAGAAATGCAAAAAATTGTGAACGAGAACTTAGAAATCGTTCGTCATGAAGTACCACGTGCAGAAGCACTTCGTCGCTTTGAAGAAATCGGCGATGAGTTAAAATTAGATTTAATTAACGATCTTCCAGAAGATGCAGTTATTACAATCTATGAGCAAGGCGAATTCTTCGACCTTTGCCGTGGTGTTCACCTTCCATCTACAGGGAAGATTAAAGTATTTAAATTATTAAGCGTTGCTGGTGCTTACTGGCGCGGCGATAGCAATAATAAAATGTTGCAACGTATTTACGGTACTGCATTCGTTAAGAAAGCAGAATTAGATGAGCACTTACGTATGCTTGAAGAAGCAAAAGAGCGCGATCACCGTAAATTAGGCAAAGAATTAAAACTATTTACTAATAGCCAAAAAGTAGGACAAGGTTTACCACTTTGGTTACCAAAAGGTGCTACAATCCGCCGTATTATCGAGCGTTACATCGTTGATAAAGAAGCAAGCTTAGGCTATGATCACGTATACACTCCAGTACTAGGAAGTAGAGAGCTTTATGAAACTTCTGGTCACTGGAACCACTACCGTGATGGTATGTTCCCATCAATGGAAATGGATAATGAAGAATTAGTTCTTCGTCCAATGAACTGCCCTCACCATATGATGGTTTATAAAAATGATATTCACAGCTACCGTGAATTACCAATCCGTATTGCGGAACTTGGAACAATGCACCGTTATGAAATGTCAGGTGCGTTATCTGGATTACAACGTGTACGCGGAATGACTTTAAATGATGCGCACATTTTCGTTCGTCCAGATCAAATTAAAGAAGAGTTAAAGCGTGTTGTAAACTTAACTCTAGAAGTATACAAAGATTTCGGTTTAGAGAACTATTCATTCCGTCTATCTTATCGTGACCCAGCTGATACTAAAAAGTACTATGCTGATGATGAGATGTGGGAAAAAGCACAAGGTATGTTAAAAGAAGCTATGGATGAAATGGGTCTTGATTACTACGAAGCTGAAGGTGAAGCGGCATTCTACGGTCCAAAACTTGATGTTCAAGTTCGTACTGCTCTTGGAAAAGACGAAACACTTTCAACTGTACAATTAGACTTCTTACTTCCAGAACGCTTTGAACTATCTTACGTTGGTGAAGATGGTAAACAACATCGTCCAGTTGTAATTCACCGTGGTGTTGTATCAACTATGGAGCGTTTCGTTGCCTTCTTAATTGAAGAATACAAAGGTGCATTCCCAACTTGGTTAGCTCCAGTTCAGGCGCAAGTAATTCCTGTTTCTCCGCAAGTGCATTTAGACTATGCGAAGAAAGTACAAGATGAATTACGACGTGCTGGTATCCGTGTTGAATTAGACACTCGTGAAGAGAAAATTGGTTACAAAATCCGTGAAGCACAAATGCAAAAAATCCCGTACATGCTTGTAGTAGGTGACAATGAAGTGGCTGAAAACGGCGTAAACGTACGTAAATATGGTGAACAAAAATCAGAAACAATTGCATTAGATGCTTTTGTTGACATGATTAAAGTAGAAGGAAAACGATAAGAAAGAGCCGCGGTATACCGCGGCTTTCTTATGTATTATAAATAATTAAATTTAGAAAAAATAACCAAACAATACTTATCATAAAAAAGTATTGCAAGTATGTTAGTTGTTTGTTACAATATTTCTTGTTGTTAGTAAAACACATCGCGTCTTCTTGACAGACGTCATGTCCTATGATAAACTCATCAAGGATAATAGAATATGGTTTTGGAACAAGTAGAAGCACCCGCTTCTCACCTGATGGACGCATTCGCAGTTAGCAGGTAAATGTATTTCTTACTTAAGATATTACAAGTGTGGGTGCCGTATGCCCGCACTTTTTTTGTTCGGGTTCTACAATTACAAAACGTATTCTGAGAAAACCTTGGAGGTGGCTTACTATTAGCAAGGATATGATGATTAACGAGCAAATTCGTGCACGTGAAGTACGTTTAGTTGGTGCAAATGGCGATCAACTTGGAATCAAGTCTCGTAATGACGCTTTAGACTTAGCTGCAAATCTTAATCTTGATTTAGTATTAGTTGCTCCAAATGCGAAACCGCCAGTATGCCGCATTATGGACTACGGTAAATTCCGCTTTGAGCAACAGAAGAAAGAAAAAGAACAGCGCAAAAATCAAAAAGTAATCAGCATGAAAGAAGTTCGTTTAAGTCCAACAATTGATGAACACGACTTTAACACAAAACTTCGTAATGCTATCAAGTTTTTAGAGAAAGGCGACAAGGTTAAAGCGTCAATTCGCTTTAAAGGACGTGCCATTACTCATAAAGAAATCGGTCAACGTGTTTTAGATCGCTTCTCAGAAGCTTGTGCTGAAGTTAGTACAATCGAATCTAAGCCTAAAATGGAAGGACGTAGTATGTTCTTAGTTTTAGCACCGAAAAACGATAAGTAATAGATAGAGGAGGAAATACCTATGCCTAAACAAAAAACTCATCGCGGCGCTGCAAAGCGTTTCAAAAAGACTGGATCAGGTAAACTGAAACGTTCTCACGCTTACACAAGCCATTTATTCGCTAACAAATCTACAAAAGCTAAACGTAAACTACGTAAAGCTGGTGTAGTAAGCGCTGGTGACTTCAAACGCATTCGTCAAATGCTTGACAACTTAAAATAAGTTCGGCTGATATATAGAACAATTAGGAGGTAATATTATGCCAAGAGTAAAAGGTGGTACAGTTACTCGTCAACGTCGTAAAAAAGTAATAAAATTAGCAAAAGGTTATTACGGTTCTAAAAATACATTATTCAAGGTTGCTAACCAACAGGTTATGAAATCTCTAATGTATGCATTCCGTGACCGCCGTCAAAAGAAACGTGACTTCCGTAAATTATGGATTACACGTATCAACGCAGCAGCTCGTATGAATGGTCTTTCTTACAGCCGCTTAATGCACGGTCTTAAAAATGCTGGCATCGAAGTTAACCGCAAGATGCTTGCTGACTTAGCTGTTCATGACGAAAAAGCTTTCGCTGAATTAGCAACAGTTGCAAAAAACAACATTAACTAATTAATTAGTTGAAACCTTAGAAGATTTTTCTTCTAAGGTTTTTTATTTACATTCATTGCAAATATTTAATGATTTGCAAAATCCTTTACTTATTATCGTTATCGATATGACAAAATCAATGCGAAAACTATAGTGATATAGAAGAATATGTGTATAAAGTCGGGAGAATCCTCCCGGCTTTTTTTTATTTATGCTCCTTTGGAAAGAAGAGTATCTTTCCTAGCAGAAACGACACTGCTATAATGGAAAGATGATATGGAACTTTCATCAGATAAAGTAAAATTTTAATCAGTGGGGTGTTATCCTCGGCTAAATATTAGCCATCACCAATGAGATGAACAATCGAATAGCGATGATTGAAACGTATTTGCAAATTAAGGACAAGCTATTTTATAAAGAGTTAGGTAGCTGACTTGTTAATAAGAACCGAAAAATAATAATGAACTTTGAGATGAAACAACATTGTTGCGTAAAATGCGATGTTGGAGGAGGACAATAGAATGGACTTACTACAACTATTTAAACTACAAAAAGAATTAGATGACCGTATTGTGAAAGAACATGACTTACAACCGAAAAAGTTGTTAAAAGAAAAAATGTTAGCTCTTCTTGTAGAAATTGGAGAACTTGCAAATGAAACACGTTGTTTTAAATATTGGAGCAATAAACCAGCATCAGAGCGTGAAGTAATATTAGAAGAATACGTAGATGGTTTGCATTTTATCTTATCAATCGGAATCGATTTAGGAATTGATAAAAACTTCTTATTCTATAAATGTGCGCAAACGAATAAAACACAAGTAGAAATTTTCTTAGACACATATGCAAAAGTGATTCGATTTACAGATCAACCTTCTATTACGAACTATATTGAACTATTTACAAGTTATCTTCGCCTTGGACAAGCGCTTGAATTTGAACAAGAAGAGATTGAAAAGGCGTATTTAGACAAAAATGAAGTGAATCATCAGCGTCAAACACAAGGATACTAAGTTAATTTTTGAATATTTCAATTTCCTTTTGTATAATAAAGTGACTGAAGAAAAAGGAGGGTGTTGGCAATGACAAAATTAGACGAGACATTGACAATGCTAAAAGAATTAACAGACGCACGCGGTATTGCGGGTAATGAGCGCGAACCACGTGAAGTAATGAAGAAATATATTGAGCCGTTTGCAGATGAACTTTCTACTGATAATTTAGGAAGTTTAGTTGCAAAAAAAATTGGGGAAGAAAACGGCCCAAAAATTATGGTTGCAGGTCATTTAGATGAAGTTGGCTTTATGCTTACGCAAATTGATGACAAAGGCTTCCTTCGTTTCCAAACGGTTGGTGGCTGGTGGTCGCAAGTTATGCTTGCACAGCGCGTAACAATTGTAACGCGTAAAGGAGATATAACAGGTGTGATTGGTTCGAAACCACCGCACATTTTACCTCCAGAAGCTCGTAAAAAGCCAGTTGACATTAAAGACATGTTCATCGATATTGGTGCTTCTAGCCAAGAAGAGGCAATGGAGTGGGGCGTAAGACCAGGAGATCAAGTTGTACCTTACTTTGAATTCCAAGTAATGAAAAATGAAAAGATGTTACTTGCAAAAGCATGGGATAACCGAATCGGTTGTGCGATTGCAATTGACGTATTAAAACAATTAAAAGGTGAAAAACATCCAAACGTTGTATACGGCGTTGGGACTGTGCAAGAAGAGGTTGGTCTTCGTGGTGCGAAAACATCTGCGAATTATATCAAACCAGATATTGCGTTCGCAGTAGATGTTGGTATCGCTGGAGATACACCGGGTGTAACGTCAAAAGAAGCGCAAAGTAAAATGGGCGATGGACCGCAGATCATTTTATATGATGCTTCTGTTATTGGTCATACAGGTTTACGTGACTTTGTAGTTGATGTTGCTGATGAATTACAAATTCCATATCAGTATGATTCTGTAGCGGGCGGGGGAACAGATGCAGGAGCAATTCACATTGCTGTAAATGGTATTCCTTCTATGGCAATTACGATTGCGACACGCTACATTCATTCTCATGCGGCAATGTTACACCGTGATGACTATGAAAATGCAGTGAAGTTAATTGTAGAAGTTATTAAACGTCTTGATAAAGAGGCTGTACATAACATTACTTTTAATTAATAGAGAAAGCGAAGGGATCTTTCCCTTCGCTTTTTGCATTTTAAAATGGTCTTTCTAACCCTGCTGCAGTATGAGCTCCTAAAATAATTAAGCGAGTTAATTGCATTGCCATGAAATGTGGGGTATAAATCATGCCTCTTTTTAACCATGACATAATCATTCCGATATGAGCGCCTGTAACATAACTAATAAGAATATCACGAGGGACCATAAGGTCTTCATCATCTGGCTGGGAAATAGATAAGCTTAATGTTAAATGTGTTTGAATTGTTTTCATCATTTTATAAGAATAGTTGCCAGTTGCCTTATCGCCGAGCATAACGTTATAGAAATTAGTATTTTCTGCGATATGCTCAAACAAAGCTAAAAAAGTTGGATGTGGTGAATCAAAAGTGAGCTGAAAATCTTCTTTATTTCGATTTTGTGGTTTAATTACTTCAGCTAATTTTTCTAGCATTTCTTCTATGCTTTTGTCTAATAAATCATATTTATCATGGTAATGGCTATAAAATGTAGCGCGATTTACAGGAGCACGTTCCGCGATATGTTGCACAGTTACATTTTCAAAGCCCTTTTCGCCTACTAAAGCGACAAAAGCATCCTGTATGAGTTGTCTCGTTCGTTTTACACGTGGATCATTTGTATTTTTAATAGACATTTTTACTTCACCTCGTTTAATTTTTTTAACTTAAACAACACATATATAGTGTAATGTTGCTTAAACAACATATAGATTTAAATTGTTGGTTGTAGATTTGGCACAATTATTTATAATTATAAACGATAGTCCTTCAGAAATCAGCACCGCTCGCAGACAGACGAAATGAGGTTTGTACTGCAAAGGGTGTGATTTTTTTGTTTAAAAGTTAATATAATTAACAATTAAACAATATAAACAATAAGGATGTAAATAGTTTAGAAAAAAATTATATGCGATATAAGGAGAGGAATGCAATGAATCAGTTTCGAAGAATGGTAATTATCAACATTATCACATTAATTGTATTAGTTGGCGGCGGTATCGGCGGTTATTACTACTACAATCAAGCAGAAAATTATTTAAAAACAGACAATGCAAAAATTGACGGAAAGGTAATTCCGATTGCATCACCAGTAGCAGGTAAGTTAACAGACTGGAAAGCTGAAGTAGGAAAAAACTACAATGAAAACGATAAATTAGGTGCTGTCACTGTAGCAGGAGCAAATGGCGAACAAACAGTAGACGTAACAATTCCGCAAAATGCAACGGTTGTACAATCAAACGCAACAACAAACGCGTTCGTTGGAGCAGGTAGCCCAATTGCATACGCATTTGATATGAGTAATCTATGGGTAACAGCAAACATTGAAGAGACAACTATTGATGATGTTCAAAAAGGTCAAACAGTAGATGTATATGTAGATGCATACCCAGATACAACGTTAACAGGAAAAGTAGAACAAGTTGGATTAACAACAGCGAATACATTCTCGATGTTACCATCAAGTAACGCAACAGCGAACTATACGAAAGTAAAGCAAGTTGTGCCAGTTAAAATTTCTTTAGATCATAGTAAATCAGTAAATATTGTTCCTGGAATGAATGTGTCAGTTCGTATTCATAAGTAAGGGGGAGATGAGATGTCCTCAATTGCAATTGTAGGATATGCACTATTTTGTATAATCGTCTTCTTCCTTGTAAATCGTCTTTTACGAAAGAAAAAAACGAATATGGGAGAAGAACAAGTCCCAGCCGTAAGTAAAATAGAGGTAACTAAAGCAGAAACAGAACTTGAACAAAAACAAGAAATAGAAGCTTCTAACGTAGTGGAATTAGAAACAGGGAAGCAAGAGCAAGTAAAGCAGGAAAAAGAAATGCTGAAGAGACAATTGCCGGTAGAGAATGTGAATGTAAAGGCAGTTGTAGCTGTATTAATTCTTGGTATGTTCGTTTCTATTTTAAACCAAACAATCATTAATGTTGCATTGCCTCCATTAATGAATGAATTTAACGTATCAACTTCAACGGCCCAATGGTTAATTACAGGCTTCATGCTTGTAAACGGAATTTTAGTACCGATTAGTGCCTTTTTAGTTTCACGATTTACGTATCGTAAATTATTCGTAGCGGCAATGTTATTTTTCACGGTAGGATCTATCATTTGTGCTACATCAGGTAACTTTACAATGATGATGACGGGCCGCATTATTCAAGCGGTCGGTGCAGGTATTTTAATGCCAGTTGGTATGAATATCTTCATGACATTATTCCCGCCTCATAAGCGCGGAGCAGCGATGGGATTACTAGGGGTAGCAATGATTTTAGCGCCAGCTATCGGACCAACTATTACAGGTTGGGTGATTGAAAATTATAGCTGGAACTTAATGTTCTACGGTATGTTTGTGATCGGTTTAATTATTACGTTCTTATCTTTAAAATTCTTCACACTAGCACAGCCGGTGTCTAAAACAAAGTTAGATGTATTTGGTGTTATTAGTTCAAGTATTGGACTAGGAAGCTTATTGTACGGATTTAGTGAAGCCGGAAATAATGGCTGGACTAGTGCAGAAGTTGTTATAACACTTATCATCGGTGTCATTGGTTTAGCAGTATTTATTTGGAGAGAGTTAACAACGGACAATAAAATGCTCGATTTACAAGTGTTTAAATATCCAACGTTCACTTTCACATTAGTAATTAACGCAATCGTAACGATGGCATTATTCGGAGGTATGTTATTACTTCCAGTATATCTGCAAAATATTCGCGGCTTTACGCCGATGGAATCTGGTCTACTACTCCTTCCGGGATCATTAATTATGGGGATTATGGGACCAGTTGCAGGTAAACTATTTGATAAGTATGGTATTCGTCCGTTAGCAATTGTCGGATTAGCCATTACAACATTTGCGACATATAAATTTACAACGTTATCGATGGATACACCGTATAGCGTTATTATGATGGATTATATTATACGTTCAATTGGTATGTCATTCATTATGATGCCAATTATGACAGCTGGTATGAACGCGTTACCGATGAAATTAATTTCTCACGGTACAGCAACGCAAAATACGTCAAGACAAGTAGCTGGTTCAATTGGAACGGCGATATTAATTACGCTTATGACGCAACAAACTACTGCTCACGTAGCGGATTATGGCAATATGTTAACAACGTCAAACCCAATTTTAGTTGATAAAGTACACGGTATGGGCCAAAGCTTAGCGGCATTAGCCGGATCAGCTCAAGCAGGAGATGTGATGAGCACGCAACTATTATTCGGACAAATTTCAAAGTTATCTGCAATTAACGGTATTAACGATGCCTTCTTAATTGCCACAATATTAGCCGGTATTGCTTGGGTGTTATCGTTCTTCTTACCATCAGGCAATAAACCAAATAGAAAAGCAGGGAATTAATTTCCCTGCTTTTTTATGTTTTTATGTAGTTAAATATAAAAGATGATAAGCAGTCAAAGAGCATAATCCTGTTATAAACAAAATTATCCCCATAGAACGGATATGTGTGAATTGTCTCCCGCTTATAATAGCTAATAGTCCGGCTAAAGGGAAGAAGCTCCAATATAAAGTTCCTGAAATTGGGAGCATCCGCTCTAAATCTATTCCATAGCCTATACAAATGATAGGAATAACGATAAGCGATATGCTAATCAATCCCGCTATAAAAGTAAGTAATTTCCGGTATTTAATTCCGGCAGCAATTAAAAAAATGCCCACGATGACTTCACATAGCATCAAAATAGGGCCTAAGATAATCCAAACTAACAATCCGGTAACTTCCATGTGTAATAACTCCTTAATGAATGAAATATGAATCAGGCATAGACATGAGCTGATAACAAATAGCTGCGAACAGTCCTAACGAGAAAATAATGGATCCCATATTACGTATACTTTTAATTTTTGAACGTGCCCCATTAATCCCTGCTAATAAACCAGCTAGAGAGAAAAGCATCCAATATAGAACCGCTGGAATATGAAGAACATCCTCTCCGTTTATACCTTTGTTCAAAAAAATAAAAGGCATTATAACGAATGAGCAGCAAATAATCCCCATTAAAATAGCAAGGAATTTACGATGAATAATTCCGTTTACCACTAAAAAAATACCACCAGCAATTCCGCACAACATGAGAAGTGGCATAAAAAGCATCCAAATATTACTTAATTAACATAGGTAAACTCCTTTATGTTAATTAAGTGATATTTTACTACATGAGGTTTATTTTGGATATTGTTAATAAATATGAATAATTTGATAGGAATGTATGGATGATGTGTTATTGGCTCTTAGAAAAGCTAGGGGATAGTGTGACGAGAGAAGCGTTTGAAGTTGTTATAAAAGAATGAAGGAGGTATCGGGATGATACCTCTTTTTTACGTTGAAAAGGCGATTACATTAGTCAAAATATGTAATAGTATAGCTGGAATAATAGATTTAGTTTGTTTGTACAATAAACAAGCAAATATTCCTGTCATAAATGCGCTAATCATAACTCCCGCAGAGTACGTATGAGCAATACCGAAAATTAAACTTGAGAGGATTACAGCTGGCCAAAAGGTAAACTTCTCTTCGAAAAAACGAAGAAGAATACCTCTGCATACAAGCTCTTCAAAAATAGGTGTAAAAATCCCACCAGCTAGAAGTAAGAGAAGTGGATAGTGCTCTAGTGTTGAAAGTTGTAATGCATCAGACTGTTCTTGTACGGATGAAGGGAATAATTTATCTAGTACAAACATATCTACAAACAGGGTGAGTACATAATAAATGAGAACATAGATGTACATCTGAAAAGATTTTAAAACTCGAAAATCGAATGTAGGTAATACTAGTTCTTTCAGTGGTTTATATTTCATGATATATACGATTAGTAAAAGTAGGGCAACTGATTCATAACTTGCATTTTTTATAGATTCAAGCAAAGGTTTATTTGTATCTGGGTTAATGTATCCATATAACTCAATAGGTAAAAATGTAAAGAGTATATTTATTAATGAGAGACACGGAAAGAGAATGAATAAAACTCCAAGAAATTGTAACCATGACATAGAGTTTTTCTGTTCGTGTGGAATTTGTGTAGCGGGTTGCATATGTTCAAATCACCTCTTTATATTTATATATAAAATTATAGTTGATTTGAATTTGGAATGTTACGTTTAAATATTACATACAAGATTCAAATTTGAAATATTCCGTTTGTTTTTTAGGGGGAAATAATAAAAGAGGTATCACTCTGTAGTGATGCCTCTTTCTCATTGATAACTATGTTCTGCCTTGTTATTCGATTTCGATTGCTCTATTTGCAATTCACGCTCTACCAATCGGTCTAGTTGTTGGATAGCTTTCAATGCTTTTTCATAAGAAATCGTTCTATAATGATGTGCGCCACCCGGTTCTTCATCGGCTTCATCCGCCCACTTAATAACGTTTTGTAGAGGTGTTCTTTCAAGCGTTTGTTCTAGTAGGAAAGAATCGGTGTGCAGAAGAATTGCAACAGAAATTTCTTTTGCTAGTTTCGGATGTTCTCCTAATCTAATAAGCAATTTATGAGCTCTTTCGGCTCCTTTAATCGCATGTATATCATTCTTTTTATACAAGTCATAGTCCCATTCTCCCTCACTGTACCATGTGTGATGTCCGATATCATGAAGGAAACCAGCTTTTGTTGCAGCGTCGACTGAGGCATGATGCTTTTTCGCTAAGTGAAACGCATGGTAAGCGACAGCAATCGCGTGGACCATTCCAGAACGGTTTACATATTTTTGTGTAATGTGATGTTTAAAAACTTGTTCAAGCGTAATACGTTGCATAAAACATTCACTCCTTTTTATCTAATGGTGTCTATAAGAAAATCGATCGGTTTAAATGTATTTTGAACATTGTACTCCATCGGGATAGCGTTAGTAAAGTAGAAATGTTTAGGAGAAGAAAAATTTTATAGACATAAAAGGTCACCTTAGTTTTTTTTCTAAGGTGACCTTTTATTGTTTATTTTTTTAATCCTTGCTCCAGTGTTTCTAACATTTCGTGTTTTTCATTTTCATCAGCATTTTTCCAAATGACTTCGAATAAAACGCCAAGACCTGGAAGCATTTTTTCTTCACCGCTTTGAATTGCATCGACAATCGTTTCTTGTAATTGGTCTTGTGAATTCCCAGTTACATTCGCTAATACAGCGCCGCGTAAATTAAAATTCATGATTTTCACCTCTTCTTCAGAATTGAAACTGACGTTAGTTTTTGTTCTTTTTTATGTAAATATGTATGAAAAATAGGCTATAATGATAAGACAAGAAGAGAGGGAAATACATATTATGAAAAACATTGATTCAGTACAAAATCCGCGTGTGAAGCAGTGGAAAAAGCTGCAGACGAAAAAAGAGCGCGATAAAAAAGGTTTATTTTTTGTAGAAGGATTCCATTTAGTAGAGGAAGCTTTAAAGGCGGGAGTTGTAACAGAACTTATCGTTTCTGATCAGACAGATCTTCCGAAAGATTGGACAGTTAATGATGTGGAAATGTATATTGTGCCTGAAGCAATTGTAAAAATACTTCGTGAAACAGAAACAACGCAAGGTGTATTTGCTGTTTGTGAAAAGCACGAGAAAGAAGTAGCTCTTACTGATGGGAAGTTTCTTTTATTAGACGGCCTTCAAGACCCAGGTAATTTAGGAACGATTATTCGTACAGCTGATGCAGCTGGTATCCATGCCGTTGTGCTTGGAGAAGGATGCGTTGATGTTTATAATAGTAAAGTACTCCGTTCTACACAAGGTTCTATTTTCCGCTTACCAATTGTAAAAGGGAACTTAGAAGAATGGGTAGACAAGTTAAAAGAAAATAGTGTCCCTGTATATGGAACAGCTCTTGAAAATGGAGTTCCTTACGGTGAAGTAACACCGGCCGGAAGTTTTGCATTAATTGTAGGAAATGAAGGAAGCGGCGTACGCCAAGAAATTCTTGCGAAAACTGATCAAAACTTGTATATTCCAATTTATGGCGGGGCAGAATCATTAAATGTTGCAGTTGCAGCAGGGATTTTAACGTATTATTTACAAAGCCCGGTTGCGAACAAATAAAAAACTTCTTATAATAAGTTGAAGTATATGTTTGTAATGAACATACAATAAAAGTTAAATAACGAAAAACGTTGATAGAGAAGAGTAGCTTACAAAATCGCCATATAGGGAGAGAGTGCCATAGACTGAAAGCATTCTTATGGTAGACGAAAGTGAATTCACCTCTGGAGTTGACGCCAGGACCATTTATATGTAAAGGCGTTCCGGTCAGAATTGATCGTTATAACTAATGAGTGGGCAGACTTGTTCTGTCAATTTAGGGTGGTACCGCGAATTTACCTCGTCCCTTTTTGGGAGCGGGGTTTTTTTATTTTTAAAATTAGGAGGGTTCCAAATGGAAGCACGTTTAAAAGAGCTAAAGCAAAAAGCGTTAGAGCTTATTGAAGAAGCGAAAGAGCTAAAAGGCTTAAACGATGTACGCGTAGCGTATTTAGGGAAGAAAGGCCCAATTACAGAAGTATTACGCGGCATGGGAAAATTATCAGCAGAAGAGCGTCCACGTATGGGAGCATTAGTAAATGAAGTACGTGAAGCGATTCAAACGCGTCTAGACGACAAAATTGGTAACTTAGAAAAAGCAGTAATTGAGGCGAAATTAGCTACTGAAACAATTGATGTTACACTGCCAGGTCGTCCTGTTGAAACAGGTTGTCACCATCCGTTAACATCAGTTGTTGAACAAATTGAAGATGTATTCATCGGTATGGGTTATGAAGTAGCTGAAGGAACAGAAGTAGAAAAAGACTACTACAACTTCGAAGCATTAAACTTACCGAAAGATCACCCAGCGCGTGATATGCAAGATACATTCTACATTACAGAAGAAACGTTACTACGTACACATACATCTTCTGTGCAAGCACGTACGATGGAAAATAATAAAGAAAAAGGCCCGATTAAAATTATTTGTCCTGGTAAAGTGTATCGCCGCGATGACGATGATGCGACGCATTCACACCAGTTCATGCAAATTGAAGGTCTTGTAATTGATAAAAACATTCGCATGAGTGACTTAAAAGGTACACTGCAAGTATTCGTGAAAAAGATGTTCGGTGAAGATCGTGAAATCCGTCTTCGTCCAAGTTTCTTCCCATTCACAGAGCCATCTGTAGAGATGGATATTTCTTGTATGATGTGTCACGGCAAAGGTTGCGGCACTTGTAAAGGAACTGGCTGGATTGAAATTTTAGGCGCAGGTATGGTTCACCCGAACGTACTTGAAATGGCTGGTTATGATTCAAAAGAATATCAAGGTTTCGCATTCGGTATGGGCGCAGAGCGTATCGCAATGTTGAAATACGGCGTAGATGACATTCGTCATTTCTATACAAATGATGTACGTTTCTTACAACAATTCAAACGAGCGTAAGGGAAGGAGAGGATAAATATGTTCGTATCATATCGTTGGTTACAAGAGTATGTAGATATTAAAGATGTAACAGCACAAGAACTAGCAGACAAAATCACGAAAAGTGGTATTGAAGTAGAGGGCGTTGAAGTATTAAATAAAGGTGTAAAAGGTGTTGTAGTTGGTCACGTATTAGAATGTGAAAAACACCCAGAAGCTGATAAATTAAGCAAATGCTTAATTGATATCGGTGAAGAAGAGCCAGTACAAATTATTTGTGGTGCTGCTAATATTGCAAAAGGTTTAAAAGTACCAGTTGCAAAAGTTGGCGCTGTACTTCCTGGTAACTTCAAGATTAAAAAAGCAAAACTACGCGGTGAAGCTTCTCACGGTATGGTTTGTGCGCTTCAAGAGCTTGGTATTGATGGAAAGTTAGTTTCAAAAGAATATGCAGATGGTATCTTCATCTTCCCAAGTGACGCTGAAGTTGGTGCAGATGCACTTGAAATTTTAAACTTACACGATGAAGTACTTGAGCTTGGTTTAACACCAAACCGTGCAGATTGCTTAAACATGTTAGGTGTTGCATATGAAGTAGCTGCTATTTACGGCCGTGAAGTAAAACTTCCAGCTATCGACTTACAAGAAACAGCAGAAAAAACTTCTGATTACATTTCTGTAAGTGTAGAAGCGAAAGAAGAAAACCCATTATATATTGCAAAAATGGTTAAAAACGTAAAGATTGGTCCATCACCAATCTGGATGCAAACTCGTCTTATGGCAGCTGGCATTCGTCCAATTAGCAATGTAGTTGATATTACAAACTACATTTTAATGGAATACGGTCAACCGTTACATGCATTTGATTACGATAAATTAGGTTCAAAAGAAATCGTTGTTCGTCTTGCAAAAGAAGGCGAAAAAATTGAAACGTTAGATGATCAAGAACGTACATTACAAAGCCACCACCTTGTAATTACAAACGGCACAAAAGCTTTAGCTGTTGCTGGTGTAATGGGCGGAGCTGATTCTGAAGTTACAAATGACACAGTAAACGTTCTAATCGAGTCTGCATACTTTGCAGGACAAACTGTGCGCCGTACATCAAAAGATTTAGGTCTTCGTAGTGAATCAAGTGCACGTTTTGAAAAAGGGATCGACCCAACACGCACATTTGAAGCGATTCAACATGCAGCTGCTTTAATGGCAAAATACGCTGGCGGTGAAGCACTTGAAGGTGTAGTAGAAGCTGATAACTTACAAGTACAAGAGCGTACAGTATCTGTTACTGCTGAAAAAGTAAACCGTGTATTAGGTACAGATATTTCTGCAAGTGAAATGGGTACAATGTTCACAAACTTAAAATTCCCATTCACAGAAGTTGAAGGAACATTCCATGTAAATGTACCAGCACGTCGTCCTGATATTACAATTTCAGAAGACTTAGTAGAAGAAGTGGGTCGTCTATACGGTTATGACCACATTCCAGTTACATTACCTTCTGGAACGATGACACGTGGTAAATTAACATCGGCACAAACGAAACGTCGTAAAGTACGCCGCTTCTTAGAAGGCGCTGGTTTATATGAAGCAATCACGTATTCATTAACAAGCGCTGACAAAGCGAAACAATATATGGTTGAGCTAAACGAAAAAGCTCCTGTAAATCTTGCACTTCCAATGAGCGAAGAGCGTAGCCAACTTCGTTTAAGCTTAGTGCCACAATTGTTAGAAGCAGTTTCATACAATGTTGCACGTAAAAACGATAGCGTTGCTTTATACGAAGTAGGTTCTGTCTTCTTACCAACAGAAGCAGGAGAACTTCCGAAAGAAGAACAACATCTTGCAGGTGTTATGACAGGTCTGGCTCTTCACCATGCATGGCAAGGTGAGAAGAAAGTTGTAGACTTCTTCGTTGTGAAAGGTGTGCTAGAAGGATTATTCGACGTACTAGGTGTTGCCAACCAAATCACATATGCACCAGCAAAACGTGAAGGTATGCACCCAGGTCGTACAGCTGACATCGTATTAGATGGCGAAGTAATCGGATTCATCGGTCAATTGCACCCAGAAACAGAAAAACAAATAGATGTGAAAAATACATTCGTGTTCGAACTATCTCTTGTAAAAGTATTCGGTGCAGACGCAGAGGAAACTTACTACTCAGCAATTCCACGTTTCCCATCTATGACACGTGATATGGCTGTTGTCGTAACAACAGAAACAAAAGCTGGTGAAATGAAGCAAGTAATTGCTGAAGCTGGCGGAGAACTTCTGAAAGACGTAACACTATTTGACTTATACGAAGGTGAAAAAATGGAAGAAGGCAAGAAATCACTTGCATTCTCTATGACTTACTTCGATGCAGAACGTACGTTAACAGACGAAGAAGTAACAGAAGCACATAACCGTGTATTAACAACGGTAGAAGAGAAATTTGGTGCGGAGTTACGTAAGTAATTAAAAATTGCCGGATTTAATTCCGGCAATTTTTTTATTGGAGCGGTTGTCGAGTGTTATCGGTAATTCGATATATTATAAAAATCGCCGATATACATCAAGGCATCTTGCATCTTTCTCTCGAATGTAGTACATTAATTTTAGTTTAACAAAATGAAAGACGATGATAAGGAAAAGTAGTATATACTATAATCCAAAGCGAGTCAGGGACGGTGAGAGCCTGATGAGGCGGTATATGTGAAGAACACCTTGGAGTTGCTAACCGAAATTGAAGCTTGTATTCAAGAGTAGACTTAGACGGGAATCCGGCCTGTTACAAACCGGGAAGTATGTATTACATACGAGTTAAAGTTGGTCTTTATGACAAATTGGGTGGTACCGCGAAGTTTAACCTTTCGTCCCTTTATGGATGAAAGGTTTTTTTGTATTTAAATATATCAGCAAAGGAGAATTTCACTATGGAAAACACATTAGTAAAAAGTCTGTATAGAGATACAGAAAAGTATGCAGATCAAACAGTACAAGTATCAGGGTGGATTCGTAACTTACGTGATTCAAAAGCATTTGGTTTCATCGAATTAAACGATGGTAGCTTCTTCAAAAGCGTTCAAATCGTTTTCGATACAGAATTAGAGAACTTCAAAGAAATTGCAAAGCTTCCACTTAGCTCTTCAGTTAAAGTAGAAGGTAAAGTAATTGCAACGCCTGGAGCGAAGCAACCATTTGAAATTAAAGCAGAAAAAATTGATATCGAGGGCTTATCAGATTCTGATTACCCACTTCAAAAGAAGCGTCATACGTTTGAATACTTACGTACAATCGCTCACTTACGTCCAAGAACAAATGCATTCTCTGCAACGTTCCGTGTACGTTCTATCGCAGCATTTGCGATTCACCAGTTCTTCCAAGAGCGTGGATTCGTACATGTTCACACACCAATCATCACTGGTAGTGATACAGAAGGTGCAGGCGAAATGTTCCGTGTAACAACACAAGATTTAAACAACGTACCAAAAGGTGAAGACGGACAAGTTGATGAATCAAAAGACTTCTTCGCTAAAGAAACAAACTTAACAGTAAGTGGACAGCTGAACGCTGAAGCTTATGCATTAGCATTCCGTGATGTTTATACATTTGGACCTACATTCCGTGCGGAAAACTCAAACACAACTCGTCACGCGGCTGAGTTCTGGATGGTTGAGCCTGAGATTGCATTCGCTGAGTTAGGCGATGTAATGGATCTTACAGAAGATATGCTGAAATATGCAATGAAATACGTACTAGAGCATGCACCAGAAGAAATGGACTTCTTCAACAGCTTCGTTGATAAAACAGTTCTAGAGCGCATGAACAACGTGATTAACTCTGACTTCGGTCGTATCACATATACAGAAGCAATTAAAGTACTTCAAGAATCAGGTGCTGACTTCAAATACCCGGTAGAATGGGGTATTGATTTACAAACAGAGCATGAAAGATACTTATCAGAAGAAATCTTCAAACGCCCTGTATTCGTAACAGACTATCCAAAAGACATTAAGGCATTCTACATGCGTATGAACGAAGATGGTAAAACAGTAGCTGCTACTGACCTTCTAGTTCCTGGCATCGGCGAATTAATCGGCGGAAGTCAACGTGAAGAAAGAATGGACGTTTTAGTAGACAGAATTAAAGAACTAGGCATGAACGAAGAGGACTACTGGTGGTACTTAGAACTTAGAAAATACGGCGGTACAAAACACGCTGGATTTGGTCTAGGTTTCGAGCGCTTCCTAATGTACATCACTGGCATGGCTAACATCCGTGACGTAATTCCATTCCCAAGAACGCCAGGTTCTTCTGAATTCTAAAATATGAAAAAAGCGAGAGGATTTCCTCTCGCTTTTTATTTTGTATATTGTATAGTTTATTCTCCCATAGTAAAAAGTAACGCGAAGGGGTGAATATAAATGAGTAAAAAAGTGAAAAAAGATCATTCAAGATCAAGCCTTGGTTCTCCAGAAGTAGAAGGACAAGGAACAACGACGCATGAAACAGGTTCTCATAAAGTATCTTCATCAAATAAGAAGCAGAAACGAAGCTAACATAAAGAAGGAGAGTCTTGGCGACTCTCCTTTTTTTATGAATTACATCTTATTATCATTAATCTCTTTTGTAATGTTATCTACATCTTTGTCTAATCGATCTAAATAGAAAAACCATAGTAAGCTCATGAGCACGTAGTAGATGGCCATCACACCAAGATTATCAGATATATTTTCGAATGTGGATTTAGTAGTGAAAAAAGCTCCCCAAATGGTAGAAATAGTGAGGTAAGAAAGTGGGCCGACGAGATGTACGAAAACATATAATAACTTTTTAACCTTTAAAGCGTTCATATGAATTCCCTCCTTATGTAAACAATCTTTTTCTTCTAATCATACATTCAGGTTCCTCACAGAAGTGTTGTAGTTTTGCTGGATTATGTATTAACAAGCGGGCATCGTGTTTCCCGATAAATCTTCGAATCCGAAAGTTTAATAAGAAAGATCGGCCATAACGCTCTATTAAATCGTTGAACTTTCGTTGTTCACTGAGTAGCTGAATGTTTTCTCTAATTTCAAACTGTCTTTCGTGTGGATCACCTAGTAAAATATTTAGAATCAGTTGTAGAAGTAGCAATGGGAATCTCCTCCTATGTTAGAATAATCTGTATATTTTAATTGTAACAAAAATAAAAGGACAATAGTAGAGTGAAACAAAAAACAGGAGTTTGTAGCCTCCTGTTTTTGTCGATACTATTTTAATAAGCGAAGCGCCTTCTCCCTATTAGCGAAATGCATTTTCACAAACTCAGGTAAGCGTTCTTTACCAAGCTTTTGAATTAATTTAGCAGCGGCGATATCAACTTGTTTACCGGCACCTTTTGGAAGTGGCATACCAGCTTTTTTACTTAGTTCGTCAAACTGTTTTACGAACGAGTAACGAGCTAAAATGGAGGCAGCGGCTACTGCTAAATGGACGCTTTCGCCTTTCGTCGCGAAGTAAACATTTTCACGCTGTACCTGTTTTTGTTTTGCTAAATATTTGTAGTATGTATCAGGTTGTGTGAATTGGTCGATTAAGACGCCTTCAGGTTTTGTAGGTGCGATTTTTGCTAATAAGTTTGTAATAGCTTTATTATGTAGTAAAGCTTTTAACTTACCTTGGTTGTTTCCTTTATCAAATAGCTCGTTATATTTTTCGTTATGAAGGACAAGAGAGCTGTAAGGAACAACGTGTAGAAGTTGTTTTGCAATGGCAGTAATTTGATCGTCATTTAAGTTTTTAGAGTCTTTTACACCAAGTTCTTTTAAAAGTGGAATTTGCTTCGCATCCACATATACAGCAACTACTGTCATCGGTCCGAAGAAATCACCAGTACCAACTTCATCTGATCCTACGATAGACATTGTACTGATGGAAGCGGGCGGTGCATAACGGTGTGAATCGACAGATTTTTTTACAGCTGTTTTCGGTGTTTGAGAGACAGTTTGCCAACGAGAAGCTTCTGCTTCAGCGCGTCCACCTTGGAACATTACTTTTCCAGATTTATACGCTGTAATTGTGCAAGATGGCACCTTTGCCATGAAGATTCCGCCTTGTGGAATTTTCGGGCTAAGCGCTTGTTTATATTGTTGTTTCATGTCTTCAATTACTGTAGAATTTGTTTGAATTACGATAGAATTTGACATAGTGGTCGCCCCTTTTTTTATATTGTTATTTTTATCATATCGGATTGTTCTTTCTGTTTCCATAATATGATGGTTCATGGTATGATAAACTTTAGGATTCTGTACGTGATTGGAGGCCGGTGAGTTGTCACAACAAAAGGGAAAGAAAAGTCGAATTAATGTAGAAATCTATGGTCAACAATATTCAGTTGTTGGCGATGAAAGTACAAGTCATATCCGCATGGTAGCAGCGATTGTGGATGATAAAATGCGCGAACTCAATGCCAAGAATCCTTCGCTTGACACGAGTAGACTAGCGGTATTGACGGCGGTAAACGTCATACACGATTACATAAAATTAAAAGAAGAACATGAGAAATTGAAAGAAAGTATGACAAAAAAAGGAATGGAATAACATGATTGATATTATTATCATTTTACTGCTTGTTATGGGATTTTTCCTCGGCTTACGCAGAGGGTTTATTCTGCAACTTGTAAAGTTAACAAGCTTTATTATCGCATACCTTGTTGCATACTGGTACTGTAAAGATTTAGCGCCAGCACTTGCGAAATTTATTCCGTATCCATTTGATAAAAACGTATCTGTTCCAGAATGGATTGATGCAAATAATATTGAGACAGTATTTTATCAAGCACTTGCGTTTATCATATTGTTTATTATTACAAAAATTGCACTTTCATTACTTGGTAATTTGTTAAATATGTTTGCAGAAATACCGGTTTTAAAGCAAGTCAATGCGTTTGCGGGGGCAATCCTCGGATTTTTAGAAGTATATATTATTTTGTTTGTTTTAATTATCGTTGGAAACATCCTTCCGATTGAGCAAATACAAACACCATTACAAAAATCATCAATTAGCAAAATAATTGTAGACGATACACCGATTCTTTCTGAAAAGGTGAAGGAGCTATGGCAGACAGGTAGCAAAGTATAACTTCTCTTTTTTCGGAAAGAGGAGTTTTTTTCTATGAAAGAAAGGCGGGGCAATGATGAAAGTAAATAAAAAACAAGTTATTAAATTATTAGAGACAATCGGCCTGTTTATGGAACTAAAGGGCGCGAATCCATTTAAAATATCTGCATTCCGTAAAGCAGCAGCAGCACTAGAAAGTGATGATCGTAGTCTTTCTGAAATTGAAGATTTCACAAAGATTCCAGGCATCGGAAAAGGAACGGCAGCAGTGATTCAAGAATATATAGAATCGGGAACATCTGAAGTATTACAAGAGCTTGAAAAAGAAGTGCCAAGTAGCTTATTACCGCTATTAAAATTGCCAGGCCTTGGTGGCAAAAAGGTAGCTAAGTTATATAAAGAACTTGGTGTTGTTGATATGGAATCGCTAAAAGCAGTTTGTGAGGAAAATAAAGTACAAGCTTTAGCGGGTTTCGGTAAGAAGACAGAGGAGAAAATATTAGAAGCAATCGATCAAGTAGGCTCTCGTCCAGAGCGTTTACCAATTGCAATGGTATTGCCTATTGCCGGGGAAATAGAGGAGAAATTGTCGAATGTTGCTGAAATAATTCGTTTCTCTCGCGCTGGTAGTTTACGCCGTGTTCGTGAGACAGTAAAAGATTTAGATTTCATTATTGCAACGACGGAGCCAGCAGTAGTACGTGAACATTTATTACAATTCGATAATATGATTGAAGTGATTGCAAGTGGAGATACGAAAGTATCTGTTCGTCTTCAATATGAATATGATATTTCAATTGACTTCCGCTTAGTAAAACCAGAAGAATTTATTACAACTCTTCACCATTTCACAGGATCAAAAGACCATAACGTAAAAATGCGCCAAATCGCGAAAGATAGAGGCGAGAAAATTAGTGAATACGGTGTGGAAAACTTAGAAACAGGCGAAGTAAAGACATTTGAAACAGAAGAGGAGTTCTTTGCTCATTTCGGTCTTCCGTTTATTCCGCCAGAAGTACGTGAAGATGGAAAAGAAATTGAATTAATTAAAGAGTATCCGAATTTAATTCAGTTCTCTGATATACAAGGTGATTTACATATGCATACAACATGGAGTGACGGCGCTTTTTCCATTGAAGAGATGGTACAAGCGTGCCGTGCTCGTGGATATAAGTTTATGGCGATTACGGATCACTCACAATACTTGAAAGTAGCGAACGGTTTAACGAAAGAGCGCCTTCGTGAACAAGCGAAAGAAATTGAACGTATGAACGAAAAGTACCCAGACATTACAATTTTACGCGGAATTGAAATGGACATTTTACCGGATGCAACACTTGATTTTGATGATGAAGTATTAGCAGAATTAGATTATGTCATTGGAGCGATTCACTCTAGCTTCTCACAAGACCGTGAAACGATTATGAAACGTCTTCGTGCTGCGCTGGAGAATAAGCATGTCACAATGATTGCTCATCCGACAGGACGTCTTCTTGGACGCCGCGAGGGCTATGATGTGGATACAGATTTATTAATCGAGCTCGCAAAAGAAACAAATACAGTTTTAGAATTAAATGCGAATCCGAACCGTCTAGATTTAAGCGCGAAATTATTAAAACAAGCACAAGATGCTGGTGTAAAAGTAGCGATTAATACGGATGCTCATACGCTTGAAATGTTAGAAGATATGGAAACAGGTGTAGCAGCAGCACGTAAAGGTTGGATTCAAAAAGATAACGTAATTAACACATGGGATATTGAACGTTTATTAGACTATATTAAACGTAATAAGTAACACAAGGGGGACCTGCAACATGTTAGAAAGAACGTTGCGTGTATTAGAATACAATAAAGTAAAAGAACAATTACTTGAACATACAGCCTCTTCACTTGGCCGTGACAAGGTGAAGAATTTAGTACCAAGCACAGATTTTGAAGAAATTGTAGAACTGCAAGATACGACGGATGAAGCTGCGAAAGTCATTCGTCTAAAAGGTAGTGCACCATTAGGTGGTATTACGGATATTCGCTCAAATGTAAAACGTGCAAAGATTGGAAGTATGCTAAGCCCAAATGAACTACTTGATATTGCGAATACGATGTATGGTAGTCGTAATATGAAACGTTTCATTGAAGATATGGTTGATAATGGTGTCGAGCTTCCAATTTTAGAAACTCATGTCGCTCAAATTGTATCTTTATATGATTTAGAAAAGAAAATTACAAATTGCATCGGTGATGGTGGTGAAGTAGTCGATAGCGCAAGTGATAAACTGCGTGGTATTCGTACTCAAATTCGTACTGCGGAAAGCCGTATTCGTGAAAAGTTAGAAAACATGACGCGTTCTTCAAACGCGCAAAAGATGCTGTCTGACGCGATTGTAACGATTCGTAACGAACGTTACGTAATCCCAGTAAAACAAGAATACCGCGGCGTATATGGCGGTATTGTTCACGATCAATCAGCTTCTGGACAAACGTTATTTATTGAGCCGCAAGTAATCGTAGAATTAAATAATGCGCTTCAAGAAGCACGTGTGAAAGAAAAACAAGAAATCGAACGCATCTTATTGATGTTAACAGAAGAAGTAGCAGTAGAAGCAGATATCGTTTTATCTAACGTAGAAGTAGTTGCTAATCTTGACTTCATATTTGCGAAAGCTTTTTATGCGAAGCGAATTAAAGCAACGAAGCCAATTGTAAATAACGAGCGCTACATGGATTTAAGACAAGCACGTCATCCGCTTATTGATCCAGAAATTATCGTGCCAAATAATATTATGCTCGGTAAAGACTTCACAACAATTGTTATTACAGGGCCGAATACAGGTGGTAAAACAGTTACGCTAAAAACCGTTGGTATTTGTGTATTAATGGCGCAATCTGGTCTGCACATTCCAGTAATGGACGAGTCAGAGATTTGTGTATTTAAAAATATATTTGCTGATATCGGTGATGAGCAATCGATTGAACAAAGTTTAAGTACGTTCTCCTCGCATATGGTGAACATTGTAGATATTTTAGAAAAAGCTGATTTTGAAAGCTTAGTTTTATTCGATGAATTAGGTGCTGGAACAGATCCACAAGAAGGGGCTGCACTAGCGATTTCAATTTTGGATGAAGTATGTAACCGCGGTGCTCGCGTTGTTGCAACGACGCATTACCCAGAATTAAAAGCATACGGATATAACCGTGAGAAAGTTATTAATGCGAGCGTTGAGTTCGACGTGAACACATTAAGTCCAACGTATAAATTATTAATCGGTGTACCAGGACGTAGTAATGCCTTTGAAATTTCGAAGCGCCTTGGATTATCTGATCGCGTGATTGATCAAGCTCGTAACCACATTAGTACAGATACAAACAAAATTGAAAATATGATTGCGAAGTTAGAAGAAAGTCAAAAGAATGCAGAACGTGACTGGAACGAAGCAGAAGCACTTCGTAAGCAATCTGAAAAACTGCATCGCGAATTACAGCGTCAAATTATTGAATTTAATGATGAGCGCGATGAAAAATTATTAAAAGCGCAAAAAGAAGGGGAAGAAAAAGTCGAAGCTGCAAAGAAAGAAGCAGAAGGCATTATTCAAGAACTTCGTCAATTGCGTAAAGCACAGCTTATAAACGTGAAAGACCATGAGCTTATTGAAGCAAAGAGCCGTCTAGAAGGTGCGGCGCCAGAGCTTGTGAAGAAACAAAAAGTAAACGTGAAAAACACAGCGCCAAAACAACAATTACGCGCAGGCGATGAAGTAAAAGTATTAACGTTCGGTCAAAAAGGTCAATTACTTGAAAAGGTAAGTGATACAGAGTGGAGCGTACAAATTGGTATTCTGAAGATGAAAGTGAAAGAATCCAATATGGAATACATTAATACACCGAAGCAAACTGAGAAAAAAGCAGTCGCAAGTGTGAAGGGTAGAGATTATCACGTGTCGTTAGAACTTGACCTTCGCGGTGAACGTTATGAAGATGCAATGATGCGCGTTGAAAAATATTTAGACGATGCACAGCTTGCAAGCTATCCTCGTGTATCAATCATTCACGGTAAAGGAACAGGAGCGCTTCGCCAAGGTGTACAAGATTACTTGAAGAAACATCGCGGCGTGAAAAACTACCGCTACGGTGACATGGGCGAGGGAGGCCTAGGCGTAACAGTTGTCGAATTAAAATAGCAAACAACCAAACAAAAGGGGAACCACTATATGTTTATGGACAAACTTGCAAAAGTATTGTTAGCTTGTTGCGGAATGTTTTTGGTGATTGGGGTTATTTATTTAGTTGTTTTTGCGAAGTAAAAGAGCGTCAATCGTGGCATAATGATATTGCCATAGATTGACGCTTTTAATATATATGAAAAGGAATAAGCTATGAAAATCAACCAATACATAAGCGAAGCAAAGTCCTGCTCAAGACGCGAAACAGATCGCCTTATTAAAGCAGGACGCGCTGCAATTAACGGTGAAATATGTACGCACGGTGCACTTGTTAATGAAAGTGATGTCGTAACGATTGATGGACAGGTTATTGCAAAAGAAGAGAAAGAAAAGGTGTATATCGCCTTTCATAAGCCGGTCGGAATCACTTGTACAGCAGCCGATCATATTGAAGATAATATTATTGATTATATTAATTATCCAGAGCGTATCTTTCCTGTTGGACGATTAGATAAAGCGTCGGAAGGACTTATCTTATTAACGAATGACGGTGCGATTGCCAATCAAATTTTACATGGTGATCATGAGCATGAGAAAGAATATGTTGTCACTGTCGATAAGCCGTATACAGATTGGTTTATTGATGAGATGTCCAGCGGTGTAAAGATTAAAGATGGAATGACGAAGCCATGCAAAGTGACGAGAGTCGGCCAATCTACATTTCGCATCGTTTTAACACAAGGAATGAACAGACAAATTCGTAGAATGAGCCGTGCTTTCGGGTTTACTGTAATAAAGCTAAAGCGAGTGCGCATTATGAATATAGAATTAAATGAGCTTGAAGTAGGAAAGTGGCGGAGCGTTACAGCTGAAGAGTTAGAAATTTTAATAGGGCAGTTATAGGGAGGAAAAATTTTCTCCCTATATTTTTTTGTCAGAAAAAATAAAACTATTGATTTTTTAAAAAATAGCCCATATAATAAAAAACAACAAGTTTCGACAAGATATTTTATAAAAGTAATGATGAGGACATGAGTTGTTTTCTACGATTCTCAGAGAGGGAAGCCTTAGGCTGTGAGCTTCCTAATACGAAAAGACAATCTTACCACCTCTAAACTTCAAGAGTGAACTGCATGCATGATGCATTGTAATTCTTGGCGGATAAAACCGTTATCAATTTACACGAGCTATAAAATGAGCTTATTTCGTTATAAATTCATTTTATTAGAATAAGGGTGGAACCACGATTTCAACACTCGTCCCTTTGTTAGGGACGGGTGTTTTTTGCGTTCTTTTACGGGGAAGTATGCTTGAAAGAGGATATGTGACGGATTTTAATTCAGAATATTTTGTTAATCAAACAATTAGGAGGTTAGTAGAAATGAAATCATCTTTAAAGTTTTCTGAGATGTTTGCAATAAGTTTAATGCTGTTTGCGCTATTCTTTGGTGCAGGTAATATGATTTTCCCGCCGGCGTTAGGGCAAGGTGCTGGAACTGATGTATGGATCGCGTTATTTGGCTTTATCGTAACAGGTGTTGGATTACCTTTATTAGGGGTAATTGTTATTGCTCTAAAGGGAGATATTAATGAGCTAGCGGGACGTGTACATCCTGTATTCGCACTAGTTTTTATCACTGCAATATATTTATGTTTAGGCGTATTTGTAAGTGTTCCGCGTACAGGAACAGTTGCTTATGAGATGAGTGTTGCACCGTTTTTACCAAGTGAGATAGCTGGTCAATCCTATCCACTTGTTATCTTTACATTTATTTTCTTTGCAGTAACTTTCTATTTAGCTTTAAACCCATCGAAATTAGTGGGGCGCATTGGTAAAGTGTTAACTCCAATTTTATTAGCTGTTATTGCAATTATTGTAGCGAAAGCAATTATGACGCCAATGGGAGAGTTTGGTGCACCGACAGAAGCATATAGTGCTCCACTCTTTAAAGGTTTTATTGATGGATATTTAACTTTAGATGGACTTGCAGCACTTGTTTTCGGAAATGTTGTCATTAATGCTTTAAAAGCAAAAGGTATTACAAATAAGAATAGTATTGCGAAAGTAACAATCTTTGCAGGATTTATTGCAGCACTTGGTTTACTACTAGTTTATTTAGCGCTTGCTTACCTTGGAGCTTCTAGTGTTTCACTCGGAATGGGGGCAAACGGAGGAATTATTTTAACAAACGTAGTGAATCATTTATTTGGTAGTTACGGAACATTATTACTAGGGATCGCAATTACAGCAGCATGTTTAACAACTTCTGTAGGTATTGTTGCAGCTTGTGGAGAATATTTTTCTTCGTTATTACCAAAGCTTTCTTATCAAAAAAACGTTTTCATTTTCTCTGTATTAGCATTTATGGTAGCAAATCTTGGTTTAACTCAGTTAAACGCATTAGCATTGCCGATTTTAATTGCAATTTACCCAATTGGTATCGTACTGATCGTATTATCACTTGTTGAAAACTATATTCGTCTTCCATTAGCTATGTATGTAGGCGGTATTGTAGGCGCATTTGCAATTAGCTTCTTTGATGGATTGCATAATGCAAATCTTCAAGTAGCGGCCCTTGCTCCTATTTTAGATAAAATTCCATTATATAGTGTAGGGATTGGGTGGCTAGTTCCGGGTATCATTGGAATTGCAATTGGATATGTAGTTTCTTTATTTCAAAAGCAAGAAATTGCTGTAGAAAAATAAGGGAAAGAGGCTTTCTTTAAAAGAAAGTCTCTTTTTTTGTAGAAAAATTATATATAGAAGAATTTAGATATTAAAAATTTTATACGTAATATAGTTGACAAAAAAATTACCAGTAGGCTAAGATTGACTTAGTTGTGGAAATATTGGAAGGGAAGAGGTTTTCTATGACTATATCATTTTTGTAAGAAGAGGTGATAGAACGATAGAATTAGGCGGTTTATTTTTTTTGAACTTCGTTGAGAATGATAATCAATAAAATGATGAAAGAGTTTTATGTTTATTCTTATAGGAAAAATTGGTGGGATTATTTTTTTGTCTATCAATGAGAATGATAATCAATACATTTCTAACTACATATTGTTACTCGTTATAAAATAGAGATAGAAAGATTATTTTTTTCTTATATATTGAGAATAATTATCATTTTCAAAAAAGAAAAACAAGGAGGCAGTAAGGTAAATGAGAAAGTTTTCGGTATTACCCGCTTTTATTATGACATTCGTATGTATGCTAGCTTTTCTCGTAGTGCCATTCGGACAAGCTTCGGCAAATGTAGCTGACGGTACTTACGATATTAACTATGTCATACAAAAAGCAGAAAATGATTCAGCTTCAATGGCAAATGATTATTTTGAAAAACCAGCTAAGTTAATTGTAAAAAATGGTGAGATGAGAGTACAAATTCCTATGAATCATAGTGCTTGGATTACAGAATTTAAAGCACCAGAGAATGGAAACTTTGTTGATGCAAAAGTTGTTAGTAAAGATGAATCTGCAGATAAAAGAACTGTAGAGTTTAAAATTGACGACCTATCTAAACCAGCAGCTGTAAAAATTCATGTTGTTGTACCGAATGTAAATTATGACCATAATTACACAATTCGCTTTGCGTTTGATGCAAATGTAAAAGCAGTAGGTGGAGAGAATAAGGAAACTGCTGCAACAAAAAATGAAGATCAAACTCAAAAAAATACACAAGTAAAAGAAGAAGTGAAGAAAGAAGAGAACAAAGAAACAAACAAAGATGTAAATAAAGGAACAAATGAAAGTGGGAAAGCTGAAAAAACAGATAACCCAAAAACAAGTGATGAAGCACGTATCGGATTATTTGCAGCATTACTTCTTATTTCAGGTGTTTTCTTAATTCGTAAAGTACGTCAAAACTAAATAAAGGAGAGGTACTCCATTGAATAAATATCTTAAAATTGTTGCTGCGATGTTTTTAATGGTATTTACATTCGTATCAACATTACAACCCCTTGCGGTTCAAGCTGCTAGTCAACTAGCTGACGGTGAATATTCAATCGGTTTCAAAGTTCTTAAAGACACATCAGATGAAGAATCCATGATGAATCAATACTCTGTAAGTCCAGGAACTTTAAAAGTAAAGAATGGGAAAAAGAAAGTATCCTTTACGTTAGAACATAGTTCATGGATTACAAAGTTTGAAACGGAAAAAAGTGGTCAGTTTGTTGCGACAAATGTAATTAATGAAGATAAAGAAAAAGATACAAGAGTCGTAGAATTTGAAGTGGACGATGTAGAGAAGGTATTAAATGCGAAAGTAAAAGTAGACATTGACTTTTTAAATTATCATCATGATTATGATGTGCGTATTGCATTTGATCAAAATAGTATTACACCGGTTCATGTAGAACAACCAAATGAAAAAGAGGACCCAGCTAATAAGCCAGATCCAAATGAAAATCCGGATCCGAGTCAGAAGCCCGACCAAAAGCCTGACCCAGATCAACAACCAAATTCTAACACAATTAAAGATGGAGAGTACAGCATTCCATTTAAAGTGTTAAAAGATCAAACAGATGAAGAATCTAAGATGAATACTTACATGGTAAATCCAGGAGTATTAAAAGTAGAAAATGGTAAGAAAAAAGCAATTGTAACACTAAAAAGTAGCTCATTAATTAAAAATTTCCAAACGGAAAAAGATGGTGCATTTATCGATGCAAAAGTAGTGAGTGAAGATAAAGAAAAAGATACAAGAGTAGTAGAGTTTGAAGTAAACGATTTATCTAAAAAACTAAATACAAAAGTATTTATCGAAATGGCATCAAGAAACTATAAGCAAACACATGATGTGCAACTTTTATTTGAACAAGATAAACTTGAACAAATTAAAAACGAAGAGAAACCAGAAGTAGAGAAACCAGAAGTAGAGAAACCAGAAGTAGAGAAACCAGAAGTAGAGAAACCA